>NZ_JBHVFU010000036.1:0-87040 GCF_042801455.1 Streptomyces sp. NPDC057565
CCCCGCTCGTTCGGCAGGGGATACGCCGCCCTCTTGGCGCCCGCGACGATCGCCAGGCGTACTGACAGCCCACCTCCAACTACGCGCACCAGCAACCACTGCGGGCCGAATGGGGGACCCCTCATCCACCCCGCCGACACCTGCCGCCGGGGATCGATGACAACGGCACGACCGCCGCCAGCAGACAGCCCGGGCAGCCGCCCGACGCTTGACCACTGCGACCACCCACCCCCGCCTGGCCGCCGCCCCGAAGCTGATCCGTGCGGTGCCTTCGTCGTCGGCGACGTACACCACGGCCTCACCATTCAGGATCACGTCGGGCGGCAGACGCCTGGCGGCACCGCGAGATCCATCCAGAGCGAGGTGACGTCGCGGTCCGTCCTCGACTGCAGCCGGACACCGTCCTCGGTCGGCCACAGCACGGTCCGGTGGCCATCGATCGGCCGGCCACTGCCAGGCAACCGCAACGACTGCAGGACGTGGGAGGAATCCGGCGCCGAAGTCGCCGTCGGCAACACGATGACCGTCGCCGACGGCGGTTATCCGCGCAGCGGCCTCGTCGTGCCCCACCGCCGCCGCAAAGGTCACGACCTCGCCGACCGGAAGCTGAAGCACAACAACTCACACAAGCGGATCCGGGCCCGTGTTGAGCACGCTTTCGCCCGAATGAAGACCTGGAAGATCCTCCGGGACTGCCGTCTCAAAGGCGATGGCGTCCATCACGCCTTGCTCGGCATCGCCCGCCTCCACAACCCGACCCCCGCCGAATAGACGGCTGGATCGTTCAACGACAGTCCCGCCACTGTGCTTTCGACGCGGTCGCCGTCGCTCGTCGCACCCCGGAGGACTGTCTCCAGGTGGCTGACAACATCCTCGAGGTCCGTACCCGTCGCGGAGTGCTCATCAGTTGGTGGTGAGGTAGGTGGTGTAGAAGTCGGTGAGCTTGTCGATGGCGGGGTCGATGTATTCCTTCTTGTCGTAGAGGTCGACGTGGCTGGCGCCCTTGATCCAGTGGATCTCCTTGGGGCCGGTGGCGCGCTGGTGGGCCTCGACGGCCATCCAGGCGGTGACGGCACGTTCGCCGATGATCTGGAGGATCGGGCGGTCGCCGATCAGCGGGACGGCGAAGAAGGCGTCGTGGAAGGCCATCCTGTCGATGCTCTCCCAGGCCAGGAACTTCGCGGAGCGTTCGTGCTCGCCTCGGGGGGTGCAGTAGTACTCGAAACCTTCGATGCCGTGCTCGCCGCCGAGCGCGCGGGCCTGCTCGGCGGTCTCCGGGAACATGGTCATCACGCCGGGGTCCTCGCTGCGTGCGGCGGCGGTACGGGCCTGGGCGGCGGCGTCCAGCAGGGCCTGGAAGACGGCCGGGTCCTGGGTGCCGTCCGCGCCGAGACGGAACTGGCGGGCGGGCTCGGCGGTGGACACGGTGGCCACGGCCTTGACGCGGTGGTCGCCGCCGGTGGCGGCCAGCGAGTAGCTGCCAGAGGCGCAGATGCCCAGCAGGCCGATCCGGTCGGCGTCGACCTCGTCGAGGGTGGTGAGGTAGGACACCGCGGCCTTGAAGTCCTCCACCCGCTGGGCCGGGTCCTCCAGGCCGCGCGGCAGGCCACCGGACTCGCCCTGGTGTGCGGCGTCGAAGGCAAGGGTGACGAAACCGCGCTCGGCCATCCGCTGTGCATACGTGCCGGAGGTCTGTTCCTTCACGCTGGTGCCGGGGTGACCGACCACGAGTGCCGGCCGCGGACCCGGCGTCGGAGCGTCGGGGGTGTAGAGGTGGCCGGCGAGCGGGATGCCGGCGCTGTTGAAGCTGACGGTGGTCTGGGCCATGAGGGACTCTCCGTAAGATGGTGATGACGTGTCGTAACGCACCCGCGTGGCGGACCCGGGGCCCGCACCCTGCCGGGCACACATCCACGTTCCGTCAGCTTCCACACGAGCGGGAGAGCCAGGTTTCTGCCTGGGAAAGAACTTGCCCCCTCAAACATGTGCCGTGGTCCTCGCGGTGCAATGACACTGGAGAGCATGACTTCAGACTCCGACTCCCGGGCGCTGGGCGCCTTCCTCAAGGCACGCCGGGCCCAGCTGACACCGCGGGAATGCGGCCTTCCCGAGACGGACTCCGCCCGCAAAGTCGCCGGACTGCGCCGCGAGGAGGTCGCCCAGCTCGCCGCCATCAGCGTTGATTACTACACACGACTGGAACAGGGCCGCGTCCGGGCATCCGTACCCGTGCTCACCACCCTGGCCCGCGCCCTGCGCCTCGACGACGACCAGCAGAAATACCTCTACGAACTCGCCGGCCGAACCGACGCCCACCCACGCCGCCGCCGACCCGCCCAACGTCTGCGTCCCGCCATGCGACGTCTGCTCGACCAGCTCACCGAAACCCCCGCGCTCGTCCTTGGCAAACGCCTGGACATCCTGGCCTGGAACCCCGCCGCCGTAGCCCTCTACACCGACTTCGCCGCCATCCCGACCCACCGACGCAACTACATGCGGCTGCTGTTCACGAACCCGGTGGTCCGGCAGCTGCACCAGGACTGGGCCCACGACGCCCGGGAAGCCGTCGCCGCGCTGCGCATGGAGGCCGCGGCCGACCCCGACGATCCCGAGCTCGCCCAGCTCGTCGGCGAACTGTCCGTCCAGGACCCCGACTTCCGCAGCTGGTGGGCCGAACACCGCGTCAACAGCGCCAGTTACGGCACCAAGCGCTACCGCCACCACCTGGTGGGCGACCTCACCCTCGACTGCGACACCTGGACCAGCCCCGACGGCTCCGGACAGCGCCTGATGATCCTGACCGCCGAACCCGGCAGCCCCTCCCACGACGCCCTGCGCATCCTCACCTCATGGACCACCCGGCAACCGAGCACCGACCGGACGGAGGACCTGACGCGATGACGGCCTGGAGACCCGAAGATCTCGCCCTTCTCACCGGGTTCGAATCCCTCGTCCTGACCGCCGGGGACGACGGTCACCCCGGCGTGGAGCTCGGTATGGTCCTGGTCCGCGGCGAGCTGTATGTCCGCGCCTACCGAGGGGTCCGGTCCCGCTGGTACCAGGCGGCGCAGAAGCGCAGCCACGGACAGATCCGGGTGGGGACCGTCACCCGCGACGTCCTCCTGGAAACCTGTGATACCAGCCCCGCCTCCGAGATCGACACCGCCTACCGGAACAAGTACGGACAGGCGGCCGGCCCTCTCGCCGCGAGCCCCGCGGCACACGCCGCGACGATACGGATCGACCCGGCGCCCTCGTCGAACGGCGCCACGGACCTGGTCCGCTGACGGAACGAGACCCCGGGCGACTTCAGCGCGCAGCAGCGCACGCTCACCGCCGAGCGGTCCGGCGAGACTGCTTGTCACGAGAGTTCCGCCGCTGCCGTGATCTCCCGTTTCGCCAGTATCGGGCGCATTGAAGGAGAAGGCCCCCGCGAGCCGAATCGTGGTGGCCTGCAGCAGCGGCGCTGACGTGTCAGGTGCCGAAGCCGAGGCCCAAACGGTCGAGGGACCGCAGCCACAGGTCCCGGCGGCCCTTGTTGCGGTCGGCGCGGGCGAGGGACCGCTGGGTGATGCCGATGCCCAGGGAACGGACGGGCTCGGGCGGGAAGGGCAGCGGTTTGCGTCGTATGAGGTCGAGGGCGGTGCGCTCGGTGTGCTCGCCGGCCAGCAGGTCGAGCATCACCTCGGCGCCGAAGCGCGTGGCGCCGACGCCGAGCCCGGTGAAGCCGGCGGTGTAGGCGACCTTGCCGTGGTGGCTGGTGTCGAAAAAGGCACAGAACCGGGTGCTCGCATCGATGGCGCCGCCCCAGGCGTGGCTGAAGCGGATGCCCTCCAACTGGGGGAAGGTCCTGAAGAACTGGCGCGCGAGGGTGGCGAACGTCTTGGGGCGCTGGTCGTGCTCGGAGCGGACGTGGGCACCATAGCGGTATACGACGTCGTAACCGCCCCACAGGATCCGGTTGTCGGCCGAGATCCGGACGTAGTGGAAGTAGTTTGCGGTGCCGGCCCAGCCCTGCCGGTTGCGCCAGCCGACCGAGGCGAGCTGTTGCGCGCTGAGCGGTTCGGTCATGAGCGCGTAGTCGTACACGGGCACGGTGTAGAGGCGGTGCCGGCGGACGAGGGAGGGGTACGCGTTGGTGGCGAGTGCGACGCGGCGGGCGGTGATCCGGCCGTAAGGAGTACGGACGGAGACAAGGGCGCCGTGCTCATCGAGGGCGAGGGCCGGGGTGTGTTCGTGGATTCGGACGCCGAGTTCGAGGCAGGCGCGCTTGAGGCCCCAGGCGAGTCGCGCCGGGTTGACCATGGCGATGTCGTTCTTGTTCCAGACGGCGCCGAGGAAGGTGGGGGAGTTGATCTCGGCACGGACGGCGTCGGTGTCCAGGACGGTGACGGTGGCGCCGTGGCGGGCGGCTGTCTCGGCCTCCTTGGCGAGCCAGCCGACCTGGTGCGGCTCGGTGGCGACGACGAGGGAGCCGGTGCGTTCCCAGTCGCAGTCGATCGAGTGGCGTGCGAGGGTGTCTTCCATGGCTTGGAGGTTCTCCCGGCCGAGGCGCTCGAGGACGCCGATCTCGTCGGGCCAGCGTGCCAGGCCGTTGGCGAGTCCGTGCGTGAGGCTCGACTCGCAGAAGCCGCCGTTGCGGCCCGAGGCGGCGCCGCCGGCCTCGGTGGCCTCGACGAGGACGACGTCGGCGGAGGGGGTGCGTTCCTTGGCGACGAGAGCGGTCCACAGGCCCGTGTAGCCGCCGCCGACGACCAGCAGGTCGCAGCTGGTGCCGCCGACGAGGGCGGGGGTTGCCTGGGGCCGGCGGGGGTCGTCGAGCCAGAACGGAGTGGGATCGGAGTCCTGGAGCGAGAGCAGGGGATCCATGGGGGTCCTTCTGGTGGTGGAGACGTCAGGCGTGCGGTCCTTCGGAGGAGCCGCTGAGGAGAACCGGCCTCCGCCAATACCGTCAATGAATTTGACGTAAGGGTTTGCGTGCACACTGGAGACGCCATCCCGCTTCGTATGCGATCCGTTCGAGCAGGAGGGCGGTGTCTGCGCGCCTACGCGTCAGTGGGAGTGGCCGAGTTGGGCGAGGGCGTGGTCCAGCGTGTCGACGAAGAAGTCGGCCGCGGTGGTGTCGATGCACAAAGGTGGCTTGATCTTCAGGATGTTGAGGTGGTCCCCGGTGGGCTGGACGATCACGCCGAGGTCCAGCATGCGGTCGCAGAGTTCGGCGGTCTCTTCTGTGGCGGGTTCCAGGCTGACGCGGTCCCGGACGAGTTCGAGGCCGAGGTAGAGGCCCGAGCCGTGGACGGCGCCGATGATGCCGTAGCGGTCGGCCAGTGCCTTCATCCGGCGCTTCAGGTGGCCGCCGACGCGCACCGCATTGCCTTGGAGGTCCTCGTCACGCAGGGTGTCCAGGACGGTGAGGCCCACGACGCTGGAGACCGGGCTGCCTCCGGTGGAGGAGAAGAAGTAGCCCTGGTCGCGGTACCGGTCCGCGACCTCCTTGGACGTGATGACGGCGCCGAGGGGGTGTCCGTTGCCCATGGCCTTGGCGACACAGACGATGTCGGGGACGACCTGCTGCTGCTCGAAGCCCCAGAACCAGTGTCCCAGGCGGCCGTACCCGACCTGGACCTCATCGGCGACGGCCAGGCCGCCGTGACGCCGTACCGCCGCGTATACGTCGGCGAGATAGCCGTCGGGAAGGGCGACTCCTCCGGCGTTGCCGTAGTAGGTCTCGCCGATGAATGCTCCTGCCGGGCGGCCGGACGCGGCCAGCTCGTCGATCACGGCGACTGCCTCGGGCCCGTAGCGCACGGCATCCGCCCCACGGTGCCGGCCGCGGTAGGAGTTGGGCGAGTCCACTGTGTGGACCCAGTTCGGACGGGTGGCGAGGGCGTTCGGGTTGTCCTGGAGTGAGGTGGAGACTGCGTCGGAGGCGTACGTCCAGCCGTGGTACGCCTCGCGCAATGCGACGACGTCGTGTCGGCCGGAGGCGCCGATGGCCAGTCGGAGGCCCAGATCCACCGCCTCGGAACCGGAGTTGACGAGGAACACCGTGTCCAGAGGGTCGGGAAGGAGGGCGGCGAGGCGTTCGGTGAACTCCACCACCGAGGCGTAGTGGAAGCGCGAGTTGGTGTTCAGCCGTCGCAGCTGCCGGGAGACCGCCTGTTCGACGCGGGGGTGGGCGTGGCCCAACGGGGTGACGTTGTTGACGATGTCAAGGTACGAGCGGCCGTCGGTGGAGAGGAGATGGTGGCGCCAACCACGCTCGATACGGGGAGGGCTGGTGTAGTAGTGCTCCTGCACGGTCGCGAATACGGCGTCACGCCGGTCGAGCAGGTCGTCCTTCTGCGGCGTAAGGCCGGGGGCAGGGAGACCGAGGAGCGGGGCGGGGTCGGTGGTGAGCGCGAGCCAGCCGGCGGCGTACTCGGGGCGGACCAGGGGAGGGACGGCAGGGCTGTCGGCGTCGCGCAGCGCGATGTGGAAAGAGGTTCCGGAGGAGAGATGGGCGACGTCTTCGCCTGCCTGGACCGTTGCACCGGTGGTGACCATCGGGTGGACCGTGCCGAAGGACAGCGTCAGCACCTGTGGGCCGTGGGCGATCTCCACACGGCCCGGTGCCGCGGCGAGGACCTTCCCCGCGGTGGGGGCCTGCACCACGGTGGCCCGGCCGAGCCACAGGTCGATGCCGGTGGGCACGGTGGCGGCGGAGACGGCTGACAAGGCCGACGCCTGAGTAAGCCGTGTACGGGCGTACCGGGTGGCGACCGCGACCGCTCCGCCCGCGAGCGCGGTGGCGGCCAGCCGGTCCTCGATGCCGGCTTCGAGCCAGGCTCCGTGGTCCATGGAGTCGGCGCCGGTGGACAGGTCGACGAGGGTGATGTCGTCGGCGGCGACGTCCCGCAGGAGAGGGTGCACCGGTGAATCGGCCTGAGCGGGCACGTCGGCCAGGCCGGTCGCGTCCTTGACGAGGTGGATCATCACCGGCAGGGGCAGGTGGGCGGCCTGCTCGAATATGTGCCACTCGCGGTCGAGCGCGGCCTTGGCATAGGCGTTGTCCCCGTCGACGGCGGCCTGGTGCCGCCCGCTGGCGACCAGGACGGCGGCGCGCAGGACCACCAGCGGCCACAACGCCTCCGCCTCCTCCTGGGAGAGCGGCCGAACGGCGTGGAAGGCGCGGACGGCGGCCAGCACGTGATGGGGCTCGACGCCTTCGTGGTGGAGCATCGAGGAGAGCGACACGGCGAGTTCGCCGACCGCCCAGCTCGTGGTCAGGTCGCCGAAGTCGATGACGCCGTCGGGCATCGTCAGGCGGCGGTCGGGGCAGCGGATCAGATTGTCGTCGGTGAGGTCCAGGTGCACGGGCTGCGACGGCAGCACGGCGGCAACCCTCTGGACGCGTGCCCAGGCCTCGGCGGTCGCGGCCTGGACGGCGGCGCGCCGGTCGGGCTCGTCGATGTGCTCTGCGAGCTTGGCGACGACGCGGTCGGCGTGCTGCGGGTCCCACTGGAGAACGCGCTCGAGGCCCGGGTGCCGGAAGTCGCGCAGGGCGGTGCTGACTTTCGCGGCGACAGTGCCCATGGCCGCCATCGTGGCCGGTGACAGGTGCCGGGGTCCCGACAGCGGGCCACCGGGCAGGTAGCGCAGCAGCCGCGCGACGGCCGGCCCGCACCTGGTGTCCACCGTCGTGCGACGCGGGGAGCCGTCAGGGCGGAGCAGGACGGTGGCGATGCGCAGTTCCGGGTGCGCCGAGGCGATCAGGTCGGCGGCGGTGTCCTGGGCTTCGATCTCGATGGCGTCGAAGGCGGGGTTGGCGATCTTCAGAATCGCCACGGGCGTCCCGTCGTCGGTGTGCAGCAGGAAGTTGACGTCCTGCTGGCTTCCCAGCGCCTGCGCGCGAGCGGTGATGCCGAGGTGCTCGGTGGCGATGCGCTCTGCCTCGGCCGGTGTCACCTGTGGTGCGGGAAGTGCGTCTTCAGCGAAGAAGTCGATCGTGCGGTACTCGTTGCGCAGCATGCAGGGTTCCTCGGCTGGTGCGGGCAGGCTGGGTTGGGACGCTCCGATGCCTCAGTCGACGTGCCACAAGAAGCGGTGGGTGTGAATCGCGAAGTAGGGGAAGTTCTCCACGGATGCGACACCCTCGACGGGCCGCACGACGTCGTTGATGAAGTCCAGAAGATCACGAGGCTGACTGCACACGACCTCCGCGAACAGGTCGAAGTTGCCGGCCGTCAGGACCGTGTACACGACTTCGTCGTGTCGGGACAGTTCATCGGCCACCGCCCGGGGATCGCCGTCGACGCGCAGGCCCAGGAGCGCCATCGTCTGCTGGCCCATGGTCATCGGGTCGGTCACTCCGACGACCTGGACCGCCTTGCTGTCGATCAATCGCTGCAGCCGGAGCCTTGCGGCCGAAGGCGACAGCCCCACCTTCGGTCCCAGATCGGCGTAGGGGATGCGACCGTCGACCTGCAGCTCTCGCAGGATGGCCTGGTCGATGTCGTCCATGAAGCACCTCTCTCCTGCGTGACCGGCAGGTCATGCGCTTGTTTCAAGCACAATGCCGGATAGTCACGCTTGAATCAACTGTATTCACGCTCGGATCGAGCGGATCACGTGTTCTGGACTCTCGAGAGTGCTCCTCGGCTCTGTGACGTTTCCGGCCATGGCGGCATCCCGGGCCGGCAGCGGCGGGACATCTGTTCCCGCTGTCGCCGCAGGGACGGCCCTTCCTCTGAGCGCGCGCGGAGATCCGTCGGACTCCGGGCGGAGCGGTGCCGTCCCTGCCGTTGCAGGCGGGTTGCCCGGACGAGGGAAGGGGGGTCTGGTGTGCCGGTCAGGCGTAGGGGTTGAGGACGAGGTAGCCGTCGACGCGGCTGAGTGCGTCCGAGGCGGGGTCGGGCGGGAGCGCGTGGCCGAGGTTTTCGGCACGGACCTCGCTGATCCACTGGTCGTGCTGGTATTCGTGGTTGATCAGTGCGGTCAGCAAGTGGAACCCGACGACGGTCAGTTGGGTGGGGGCACCGACGTTGCCGGCGGCGATGTCGCCGATGCGGGCGTGGACGCGTTCGGCGACGGTGTTCCGGAAGGCGGTGAGCCGCTCGACGGTGGGCAGCGTGCCGCGGAACTTCTCCGGATTCGCCGAGTCCATGAGCCCGTCCAGTTCCGGGTCCGGGCTGGGCTCGGCCGCGGTGAGGTTGCGGATCATGAAGTGGGCGACGTGGGCCTGGTGGCCGAGATGCCAGCCGATGGCACTGGAGTCCTCGTGCGGTCGCCAGGTCACCTCGTCCGGAGTGAGGTCTCTCCACAGGTCATCGGTGTAAGCGCGGGCACGGTCGTACTCGCGGAGTAGGGCTTGGAGTTCGTGCATGACTTCACCTGTCGGTGTTGGGGGAGGAGAAGGAGGAAGTGAGGATGCGTCAGGTGC
The DNA here is from genome assembly GCF_042801455.1 of Streptomyces sp. NPDC057565. Classification (NCBI taxonomy): domain Bacteria; kingdom Bacillati; phylum Actinomycetota; class Actinomycetes; order Kitasatosporales; family Streptomycetaceae; genus Streptomyces; species Streptomyces sp. NPDC057565. Next base: position 9,422 of record NZ_JBHVFU010000036.1, read on the forward strand.
GAGCGGTCCTCTTCGCCAGGCAGGAACTGTCCGTGTTCGACAGGCGCGTGGGCACGGCTGCGGACTGTGGTGACGAGGGCGATCTCGATCGCACCGCCGACCTACAGGCTGGTGCCCCGCCCGTAGGCGACTTCGTGCTTGGCTTCTTCGGCGTCGTGGCTCGCGCCGACGGGTGCAGCCATGGGGCGCTGGCATGCGCGGCGGGCGCCTCGTGGGCGGGGGCCTGCCCGGACGGTTCCGGGAGGGGTCAGACGGTGTCGTAGAGGCGCACGTCGGGTGCCGCCTTCAGCAGCGGGGACAGACCGCCGACCACATCGCGGGTGAACAGGTCGCTCTCCAGGTACGCCTTCGCGTCGGCCACGCTCCGGAAGCCGTGGAGGACCTGGACGTCCTCGTCGCGGACAAGGAGCTCCTTGCCGGTGGCCCCAGGGATGGTCTCCAGGAACGGCTGCTTGTACTTCTGATACACGCCGACGGCCGCGACGCGGTCGGCCGGGTCAACCTGCAGGGTGATCTCAAGATACGCCATGGTTATGCCTCGCTCGATCGGCAGGGACGGAGTAGCGCGGTAGGTGCCGCAACCCATCTGCCAAGTTAGGCGGTCCTCATGGCGTCCGGTGGAGGATCCCTTTGAATCGGGCTATAAGAAGCGCGTATGGCTAGCGGCGGGCGGCCGCGAGGTTGTCGGCAAGGCGGAGAAGGTCCGCGCCGAGCGGGGAGTCGGCGCTCCAGACTGCTTCGAAGGAGATCTGCACCTCGCGGCCCTCGTCCATCAGGGGCCGGTGGGGCACGTCGGGCGAGGTGAGCTTGGAGCGGGGGACCATGGCCGAGCCCAGGCCCAGCTTCGTCCAGTCCTCCAGGACCTGGTAGCTGGCGGCTTCTCCCGGATACGTGTGCAGGGGCATTTGGCGGGCCTGGAAAAGCTGTGTGGTGAATGTGGTCAGGCCGCAGGTGTCCGGAACGAGGATGAAGCACTCTTTGCCGGCTTCTTCCAGTTCGAGTGGTGCCGCGTCCGCGGAATCGGGGCTGACGACGACGACGGGCTCGACGTCGATGACCCGGTGCTCGAAGCGCGGCATCGCGGTCACGGCCGGGATCAGAATGATGTCGAGTTGGCCGGCCAGCAGACATTCGCGCAGGTCCTGCATGTTTGCCTCGCGTAGCACGAGGTCGCGGGGGGCGGGCAGGTCGCGCACCTTGCTGAACGCCCGCGCGACCAGGTGCGAGCCGATCAGGGGCGAGACGCCCATGCGGATCTTCTGCTCGCCGGGTTCGGTCAGCCGCCTGGCCTCCGCCGCGACGGCGTCGAGCGCGACCAGGGCACGCTCGATCAAAGGCAGGATCCGGGCGCCGAACGCCGTCTGGGTGACCCCGCGCGGCGACCGGTCGAACAGCTTGTCGCCGAGACGTTCCTCCAGCTTGGCGATGCCGTTGGACAGGGCGGGCTGGGTGACACCGTAAGCGCGTGCGGCGGCGCTGAACGACTTGGTCTCGGAGACTGCCTGTGCGTATCGAAGGCCTTCGAGATTCAGGCGATCGATCATAGCCATGCCTTATCGCTCCATTCATTGATGTCCCCTACCGGGCTTGTGTTCCTGTGCCTACGGTGGAGGCCCTGCTGATTCAGCATAACCAGCAGCTATATGCATCTTTGTGTTCGGAATGGAAAGGCACCATGTCAGACACTGCCGTGGCCATGGTCGTGACCGAGGCCCGGGGCCCTCTTAACCCCTCCGTGGTCGAGACGACGCCGCCGACGGGCAAGTGGGTCCGGGTGTCCGTCACGGCGAGCGGTGTGTGCAACGCCGACGTCGGGACGGCCGCAGCCACCGGCGCGGGCACGTCCTTCCCGGTCACCCCGGGACACGAGGTCGCCGGTGTCATCGCCGAGATGGGCGACCGGGTCGAGGGCTGGTCGGTCGGGGAGCGGGTGGCCGTCGGCTGGTTCGGCGGCAGCTGCGGGCACTGCGCGCCCTGCCGGGCGGGTGACGTCGTCCACTGCCCTGAACGCAGGGTTCCCGGCCTGTCCTACCCGGGCGGCTGGGCCCAGAGCATCACCGTGCCCGCCGACGCGCTCGCGCGCATCCCCGACGGACTCGACCTGTTCGACGCCGCCCCGTTCGGCTGCGCCGGCGTGACGACCTTCAATGCCGTCCGCAAGGCCGGCACGCGCGAGGGCGGTCGCGTCGCCGTGTTCGGGCTCGGCGGCCTGGGGCACCTGGCCGTCCAGTTCGCGGCGAAGCTCGGTTACGAGACCATCGCCATCGCCCGGGGCTCCGACCGTGAGAAGCTCGCCCGCGACCTCGGCGCCCACCACTACATCGACAGCAACGCCCAGGCACCCGGAGCCGCTCTGAAGGAACTCGGCGGCGCCGACCTCATCGTCCACACCGCCTCCTCCACCGCCCCCGTGGACGAACTGCTCACCGGGCTGAACACGCACGGACAACTCACCCTCGTCGGCGTCGACGCGGGATCCGTGACCGTACCGGCGGCTCAGCTTGTCATGAACGGCCACACCATCACCGGACACCTGACCGGCAGCGCGCGCGAGACGGAGGAAGCGATGCAGTTCGCCGTCACCAACGGCGTACGGCCGATGATCGAGCGCATGCCGCTGGCGCGGGCCGGTGAAGCTGTGACCCGGCTGCGCTCCGGAGAACCCCGCTTCCGCATCGTCCTGGACACCGCCGACGGCGAGTAGCCACACCCTTCCGCTTCGCCCCGCGCCGCCGTCACGGCGCGGCCCCAGCCCTGCCTTGATGCCACCGGCTCGGCACGCCCCCAGAAGCCGGATGCCCAAACACCACCGACGACAGCGGGGGTTCGGCCTGATCAGAAAGGAAATCACACGTGTCCCACCAGGACAGCCACGACGTGATCGTGGTCGGCGCCGGCGCCTCCGGACTGGCCGCGGCCACCGCTCTGTACACCGCCGGCCGCGACACGGTCTGCCTGGAGGCCCGCGACCGCACCGGCGGACGCCTGCTGTCCGCCCTCACATCGCACCCCGAGCGGGCCCTCGACCTGGGAGCCACCTGGTTCTGGGACGGCGAGCAGCGCGTGCAGACCCTGGCCGCACGCACCGGCATCGAGACCTTCGACCAGCACCTCGCCGGCGACACCCTCCTGCAAGAGACCACCGGCACAAGCCGCCTCACCGGCAACCTGATCGACGCCCCCTCCCGCCGCTTCGCCGCCGGATCCCAGAGCATCACCTCCGCTCTCGCCGCGGCACTGCCCACCGGCATACTGCGGCTGAACACGCCCGTCAGTGCCATCCACCCGGACGGCCGGGGCGGCCTTGCCGTGCTCGCCCCGGCCGGAACCCTGCACGCCGAGCACGTCATCCTGGCCGTCCCGCCGGCCCTGGCAATGGAGCGCATCGACTTCGGCGACACGCTGTCCAGTGACCTCGTGCGTCTTGCCCGGGCCACCCCGGTATGGATGGGGGCCGTCGCCAAGGTCGTCGCCCAGTACCCCTCCGCCTTCTGGCGGGAGGAGGGGCTGGCCGGTGCGGCGCTCAGCAGGACCGGCCCGCTGCAGGAGATACACGACATGTCGGGGCCCGACGGTCGGCCCGCCGCACTCTTCGGATTCGCGCACGCCCGTGCCGTCCGAGCGGGATTCGACAAGGCCGTCACCGCACAGCTCACACAGCTTTTCGGACCGGCCGCGGCCACCCCCGAAGTCCTGCACGTGCAGAACTGGAGCGCCGAGCGGTGGACGTCCCCGTCCACCGTGCAGCACCTTGCCGACTACTCGCTCTTCGGCCACACCCTTTATCAACGGCCCGCGCTGGACGGCCGCCTGCACTGGGCGTCGACCGAGACGGCGGTCGACCATGCCGGACACATCGAAGGCGCCCTCACCGCCGGAATGCGAGCAGCACACGCCGTCCCCTTGAATGCGTGATGTCGCTCCCGGCCCGAGTTCCAGCTGACGTTCGTGGCTGGGCCTGCTGGGTTGAGCCGGTCACCGCTGGTCTCCATTGCAGTGGCGGGAGACCGCCTCGCCATAACAATCCTCGAACGTCAGTTGGCGTACTACGTTGTACTTCGACGATCAAGGAGGAGGCGTGAAACCCTGCGCGGAGTGCGGTGGGTCCATGGACTTGCGAACCTGTGACGACCTGTTCCATGCCTTGCTCGCTTTGGACCACGCACGGCAGGCTCCCTGGGGGCCGTTGCACGGCGTCTCAGTCTCCTGCTTCTTGTTCCAGCATCCCAGTCGGCTTCCCGCCGACGACGGTGCGATGGCTTGGGCGCTCCTGCACGCATATCTCGAAGGCGGGCTCGAGGTAGTGAACCAGCTTGTCGGCCAGGCTCGTCGTGGCAACTCCCATCGCGTGAAGAGCATGCCTTCACGAGTCGTCCGCGACGCGGCGCTGCCGCGCCGGGACGCGCCGCCGTCCCGATTCTCTGTCACGATCGAAGATGTCGCTGTCGACGGGACGTTCCCCGCGGAGGAGTTCGCGGAACGCGTCAACGCCTGGGCTGCCGCCACGGTCGACGCATGGAGCCGCAGCACGTGACCGGAAGACCGTGGGCCCACCGAAGAGCGGGTCCACAGCATGTCTGAGCGGCTGAATGTGAAATGTGTGATGTCGGTCAGCCGTCCATGACCAGGCCGGTGCCGGTGCCGGTGAGACAGCTGTCGACCAGGTCCGGGCGGTACTGGATCTGCTTGAGCCTGTGCTTGACGGACCGGGTGATCTGGCTCAGCCCGGCTGCGGCGAGGTTGCCGATGTCGCGTTTGACCAGTGACCAGATGCCCTCCTGCGGGTGCAGGCCCGGCGCGCGGGTGGGCAGCTGGAAGACCGTGAGCCAGTCGGAGTTCGCGGTGATGAACTCTCGCAGGGGCGGTCAGGTGGATGCGTACGTTGTCCCACGCAAGCACGACCGGGCCGCCGAGCTGGACGCGGGCGCGCCGACATCGGCGCTGCCGCAGCGACAAATGCTCTGCGGGCTTCCCGGTGACGCCCGGACACGAGGTCGCCGGAGTCATCGCCGAGGTCGGCGACCAGGTGACGGGCTGGGAGGTCGGGGAGCGGTTGCCCGCCTCACCCGCGGCAACCGCCGCCTTCGCTTGCGGACCGCCGAAACCTGGCCTTGGCGGGAACGAACTCGCCACCGCCTTCCAACGCCTCTCCGCGCTACCCCGCCCGGCTTCTGATGGCCACATCTCCTGTCCGACCGCGAACCGAAAGCTCCTGGAGACTCCGGCCCTGTGTCGGCACCCCGGCATGCCCACACGACGAAAACGTCACAGCGCCCTACAAGTTGACGACGATCAGCGTCCCGTCACAACCACCGAAACGGCGAGGCTAACGATCCGTGTAGCTGCCCGTTGCTGCTCTTGATGAGTCGGCCAGGTACGGCGCATGGTGATGGTGTAGAAGTTCCTGCCTTCGAGGTGGAAGAAGGGACCTTGGATGAGGCACGTGCCCTTCTTCCGGTGGGTGCTGACGCTCGGCCTGGTACTGATCGGGTGCTCGCTGGGCCTGTACATGAGCGCGCCGGGCTTCCCCGAGTTGAGGCAGATCGACCTGACAGTGCTCGAGGAAAAGCCCGACGGGTCGTGCAGGGTCCGGTGGACGGACCCCTTTGGACACCGCGATCGCGAAGCGCCGTACGTGTGCGATGCCGAACGGGACCCGCTCCTGAAGGCGCCGGTCTACGACATGGATTCCGGCCTCGGCTGGGACACCGGGTTCGTGGTCGCCGAAGGCACGGAGAAAGGAGAGCTCTACTCACTGGAGGAGGACGGTGTGGCCGCCGATGAGTGGATCGGGCTCTCCGACACGCTGGTGATGGTCGGGCTGCTCCTGACGATTGTCGGCCTCGTCGGCGGGAACATCCGCGCACTGGCCCGGGTCGGCGGTGTGAGCCCGGAGATCATCCGCCGGGCGAGACGGCTGAGCCAGGCTGCCGCGCTGGTAGCCCAGGACCACGGGCGGGCCGTGGAAGCGGTGCACGAGGCATGGGCGGCGTGGCACCAGGAGGTGCTGGACAAGGAGCTGAGCCTGACTCCCGTCGCGAGGCTGCAGGAAGCGGCTGCAGGACGCCTTCTGGCCGAGGAGTTGGAGAAGGCAGGTGTCCACAGCGTGCGGGACGTCCTCGACGCCGGGGCGCGGGGCCTGGGGTACTTCGGGGTGGGACGGCGCACGGCCGAAGAGGCGGTTGCCGCCGCCCGACGCATCGCCGATGAAGTGGACGAGGCCGCGGTGGCACGGATCGATCCGCACCGGCCCGAGCCACTGACCACCACGCTGCTCGTCGCCCTGTGGGTGCTGATGGAAGCCGGGCCACGGGCGCGGAACGCGGCGCAAGCGGGCAGAGAACTGGCCGCGCGGCTCGACCCGCTGCTGACCGACGCCGCACCCGCCTCAGAGCGCATGCACATGCTGCGTGCGGGGCCGCAACAGCGCCGACGCGCCCGGTCCGCCGTGGCAGAGCTGTGCCTGATGCTGGACGAAGCCGAACAGGAACGCTTAAGGGAGCAGTTCGCGCAGGCCTCGGTCGACCTGCTGCGCGGGCCGGACAACGATCCGGCCGGACTGTCCGCCTGGGCGGACTTCGAGACGCGGCCCGCGAAGTACTACGGCCTGCTCGCGGACGTCGCAGACCGCACCCTCTCGTCGCCGGGCTGATCCACAACGTGGGCTCGATGTGCAAGCCTTCCGTTCGGTCGGCCGTCGGTAACCGCTGCAGTGCAACGCAGGGATGTTGTGTTGCGCCCCACGTCTGGCCCCCGCAGGCGAGCAGGTGCTGCTGGCGGCACTGTCGCGTCTGCTGCCCATGCAGCGCTGAGGCAGCTTCTTCGTCACCCCGGCGACGCTGCTCCGTTGGCACCGCGAGCTGATCGCCGACAGGTGGACCTATCCCCACAAGAGGCCCGGTCGGCCGCTGATACTGCAGGACGAGCGGGAGTTGATCCTGCGGCCTCGCGCCCCCCGCCAATCGCTCCGCCAACGACCTCCCCAGGCCGTAGAGTCCGGCCGGACAGCGCCGTAATCCCGCTCTGCGGCCGCATCCGCCGCTCCCGACTACCCGGCGGCCTCAGCAATGAGTACCAACGTGCGGCCTGACCACGCCATGCGAACACCCTGGTCAGCCCGGCGACACGGCACGAGCCGGGCCCACAGGAGCAGGGCGGGCGCACAGGATCCCCGCGGGCACATCCGAGGCTCGGAGGTACTGCTGGGCGGCGCTCCACGCGCCGCCCAACCCGACGAGTCCGAGCAGGATCCCGAAGTAGTTGAGCGGCAGTGCCGTGCGCGGCGGACTTGCGCCGGCCGTCACACGCCGGGCTCCGTTCCGGTCGCGAGGACCATCCGGAAGCGCGCGTCGCCGGCCATCATCTTCGCGTACGCCTCCCCGGCCCGCTCCAACGGAACGGTCTCGATCATCGGCTGGACGTCGTGTGCGCGGGCGAACGCGACGTTGTCCTCGTTGTCGCTCGGAGTGCCGGTCAGCGAGCCGACGATCGAGCGTGCACCCATGATGAGGGCCGGGGTCAGGACCTCGACCGGATCCATCGCCACGCCGACGACCACGAGTTGGCCACGGACAGCGAGCCCCGCGACCAGCGGTGACATGGAGCCGCCGTGGCTGGCGGTGGCGAGGATGACCTTGGCGCCCCCGAGTGCCTGCAGTGCATGCGCCGGGTCGGCCTCGGTGGAGTCGATGTAGTGGTGTGCGCCGAGTTCGAGGGCAAGCTCCTTCTTGCCCTGTCCGCGGGCGATCGCGGCCACCCGGAATCCCATCGCGCGGGCGTACTGGATGCCGAGGTGTCCGAGGCCGCCGATGCCCTGGACGGCGACCAGGTCGCCGGCGCGCGCGGCCGATGTCCGAAGGGCGTGGTGGACGGTGAGGCCCGCGCACATCAGCGGGGCCAGTTCGGCGGCGGGTGCGTCCTCGGGCACGGCAACGAGACCCGAGGTGCGCGCGGTGACGTACTCGGCGTAGCCGCCGTCCTGGCTGTCGCCCAGCACGGGCTGGTCGGTGCAGTGGACGAAGTCTCCGTGCCGGCACATCTCGCACACTCCGCAGTGCCCGCCGAGGTAGCCGAGCCCGACCCGCTGCCCGACGTGCCAACCGGACACATCGTCACCGACAGCATCGATACGGCCTACGACCTCGTGCCCGGGCACGACGGGCACGCCCGCCGGCCGCTTGCCGGTCAGGTTCACGATCCCGGCCACGTCGCTGTGGCAGACTCCGCACGCCTCGACGGCGACCCGGACCTCTCCCGTACCCGGGTGCCTGAGCTCCCGCTCGACGAGGGTGAACCCACCCTCAGTGGTCGCCTCGACGGCGCGATAGGTGCTCATGTCTTGCTCCATCTTCGTTCTCGATTTCAAAATGACCGGTCATCTTACTGGGCGGACCGCCGGACCCTCACCGGCGCGGCGTCGGTTTCCCGCTCGATTCAGCGGAGCAGGTCGCCGAACACGACCGTGAAGAACTCGGCGAAACCCTTGTCGTGTCGATCGACGCGTGCGCTGATCAGCGTGCCTTCCCAGGCGTTCAGGACGAATCCGGCGAGCAGGTCGGCATCCGCCTCCGCGCGTACCGTGCCCTCCTGCTGCGCCTGATCGATGACCTCGGCGATGGCCGCCCGCCACCGCCCGAGGCCTGCGGCGAGGGTGGCCCGGATTGCCTCATGGTGGTCGGCTGCCTCGGCGCCGAAATTGCCGAGCAGGCATCCCCGGCGGATCCCGAAGCTGACCACTTCGTCCCGCAGGGACTCGAAGTGAGCGCGCAGCCGGTCCAGCGCCGGTGTACCCGGTCGCGTCAGCTCGGAAAGACGTCGCGCAGCCCCGTAGCGCTGGATCGCCTCGACGGCGATCTCCTCCTTGCTCGCGAAGTGGTTGTAGAGCGAGCCCTTCGGCACGCCGGCCGCGTCGGTGATGTCCTTCACGCCGGTGCCGTGGAAGCCCCGCGCATGGAACGTCGTGACCGCCGCGTCGATGATCTCTTCGCGCATGCTGACCCGTGGCATGGACCCTCCTGAAAATGACCGGTCGCTTTAAAGGTAACAGAGGGAGAGATTCGACGGCGAGCGCGGTCCGCCGAAGCGAAGCGGGAGCGGCGGCTCGCGCTCCTCGCGGCCGCAACCGAGCTCGGCCTGGCGCACGGTGTGTGCGAGGTGACGCTCACCGCGGTCACCACGCACGTCGGGCTGGACCTCTCCGCGCTGCGCCGCTATTTCGAGTCGCGTGAAGAGCTGCTCCTCGAGCTGGCCGAGCTCGGTTGGGGCGAGTGGCGCGCCGGTCTCCTCGACGCCCTGGCCGAGGCCTCGCCGCGGACCGCCACCGAGGTCGCCCAGGCGGTCGCGGCCTCGCTGGAGCGGCTGCCGCTGTTCTGCGATCTGCTCACCCACGTCGTGCTCAGCCTCGAAGGCGCGGTACGCCTCGACCGGGCACGCCGCTACAAGGCTGCGGCCACCCAGACGTACGACGAGATGGCCGACGCGCTGGTGGCGACCGAAGCAGGGCTCGACACCGACGGGGCGCGCATCGTGCTCACGGTCGCCATGAGCGTCGGCGCCTACCTCTACCAGGAAGGCGGTCGCGATCGTCGCAGGGCCATGCCTTAGCACCGCGCGCGGAGCGCATTGACCAGCTGTCTTCTGCGCGCACCCTGTCGTACACCGTCGCCCCGTCCTGGAGGCACGCACCGAACGTCAGGACTTCACGCGCCGCTGCCGCGCGACGGCCTCGGGACGCGCGCGATACGCCTGGGCTGTCGTGGCTTCTGCCTCGGCGGCGTCACGGCAGCGGTGGATGCTTGCGGTAGTCGCCGGGAGGCTTTCCCAGGACGCGTTTGAAGGCGACGCTGAGGGCGCTCTCGGATCCGTATCCGACGGCGTGGGCGATGGAGGCGAGTGTGGCGCCGCCTTCCCTCAGCTGCCGGGCCGCGAGCTCGATGCGCCATCGCGTGAGGTATTCCAGCGGCCCCTGGCCGACCGTGGCCTTGAAGCGAGCAGCCAGCGTGGACCGGGACACCGCGCAGGCGCGGGCCAGTTCGGCCACGGTCCACGCCCGCGCCGGGTCCTGGTGCAGGGCGGCCAGCGCTGTGGCGACCAGGGGATCGGCGAGGCCGGCCAGCCAACCCGACACGGCGTGCGGCTCGCGCGCGAGATGCAGACGCAGGACGTGGACGAGCATGACGACGGCGAGATGCTCCGCCACCAGGGTGGAGGCCAACTGCCGGTGGGTCAGCTCCTGGTCGATCGCGGAGAGCGCCCACTGCATCGTCTCCGCATGCCGGGTGCCGGCCGGGATGTGGATCACCGGGGGCAGTCGGTCCAACAGCAGTTCCTGGGCGCGGGCCCCGAAGGAGAAGCGGCCCCCGACCAGGAACGTGTCGTCGCCCTCTCCGGCCCGGGCAACACCGTCCTCCGTCCGGGCGAACAGCGGCGCGGCAGGGACGGGCACGGCCTCCGGATCACTGAGCAGGGTGAACGGGCGCCGATGTGCGAGGAGGTAGCAGTCGCCCTCCGCCAGTTCGACCGGCGCGTCGACCCCGTCGACCTCCAGCAGGCAGGAGCCGCGCCGTACCGCGTTGAACTTGACGCCCTGAGGGGCCTCGAACCGTACGGCCCACCGTCCTCCCGCCACCAGGCCCGCGGACAGGTGACCGCGCGTCTCCAGCAGGGCCAGCACATCTTCGAGAGGATCCACGCCACCCCTTCGGACGTTCACTAAAGAATTGGGGACTATCAACTATAGCTCGTCCGATGCGGTCGCCGTAGCGTGGCCGCATGCCGACAAACATTCCTACTGACACGCCCTCGCTCTCGCCTTCGCCTGCGCGCTCCACCACGCAGCTCGACTCCGCCATCCTGACCACGCCCTTCACCTCCCGCGCCCGCGCGGAGGAGGTGATCGAGGGTGTCGACCTCGCCGGCCGGCGCGCCGTGGTCACCGGCGGCGCCTCGGGGATCGGCGCCGAGACCGTCCGGGCCCTGGCCGCCACCGGCGTGGAGGTCACGATCGCCACACGCCGCCCGGAGTCCGCGGACCCACTTGTCCGGGAGATGGCCGCCCTCCGTTGCGCGGGCCGGGTCGGCGCGGCGGCCCTCGATCTGTCCGATCCGGCCTCGGTCGACGCCTTCGTACGGGCGTGGGCCGGGCCGCTCGACATCCTCGTCGCGAACGCCGGGATCATGGCCCTCCCCACGCGCACGCTCACCCCGGGCGGCTGGGAGATGCAGCTGGCCACCAACCATCTGGGCCACTTCGCACTCGCCACCGGCCTGCACGCCGCTCTGCGGGCCTCCGGCTCGGCGCGCGTCGTGGTCGTCAGCTCCGGTGCCCACCGGAGCGCGCCCTTCGACTTCGAGGATCCTCACTTCGAGCGCCGTCCGTACGACGCCTGGACGGCCTACGGGCAGTCCAAGTCGGCCGGCGTCCTGTTCACGGTCGGAGCCCGGCGCTGGGCTGCCGACGGAATCACCGTCAACGCGCTGAACCCCGGTTACATCCTGACCCGCCTGCAGCGGCACCTCGACGACGACACCATGCGCGCGTTCGGGGTGATGGACGGCGAGGGGAACTTGACGCCGCCGCCGTTCTACAAGACCCCGGCCCAGGGAGCCGCCACCTCTGTCCTGCTGGCCGCCTCACCCCTGCTTGACGGCATCACCGGCCGCTACTTCGAGGACAACCAGGAGGCGCGGGTCGTCCAGGGCGACGAGGATCGCCCCGGAGGCGTGGCCGCCCACGCCCTCGACCCCGAGGCGGCCGATCGGCTATGGGAGTACGCCACCGCCGCGAACCGTACCGCTTGACCGGCCTTTCGGACACGGCGGCTTTCCGGTCGGCTGTGGGACCAACGCCGCGTCCACGGCGAGCTGCCAGGGCCGGGTGGTGTCGATCTTGTGACGGTGCCCGGCGACTGGGGATCACTCGTTTCGGTGGGCAGCGCGGTCTCGGTTCCTGAGCGCGAGCCGCTGTCCGTGCACATCGGGGCCGGGTACCGCTGGTTCGGCTTGCCCTGGGGGCAGCTTCGCTACAAGGGCTTCCGGTCGCCTTGTGATCGCACGCACTGGACGACGCTCCTCGGGCAAACCTTGCCGGTCACAGCACCGGCAAGGCCGCGCGAGAAAGGCGAAGCGCGGGCGGACTCCGAGGTCAGGCGCCCGCCTCAGGGTTCGCCGCGTACGGGGCGATCTCGACACGCACTCCACGGGCCTCGAAGGCGCGGATCTGAGCGTCGGGCGCCGATGTGTCCGTGACCAGGGTCCACTCCTTCCTGAGCGTCGCCCACGCGTGGAACGGCGCACGCCCCAACTTGGCGCCGTGGGCCAGCACGTAGACCCGGTCGGCGCGGCGTGACATCAGCTCCTTGAGGCGGGTCTGGCGCAGGTCCGCCTCGCAGATGCCGCGGTCGACGGTGACGCCGTCGGCGCCGAGGAAGACCCGGTCGAAGGACATGTGCTCGAGCGCGGCCTCCGTGAGCGGGCCGACGAAGCCCTGGCTGAGCGGGCGGAGCGTGCCACCGAGGCACTCGACGTGCACGCCCTCTGCGTCCGCCAGGGCGTGCAGGGCGGTCAGGCCCGTCGTCGCGATCGTCAACTCCTTTGCACCGCAGAGTTCGTGGGCCAGTGCTCCCACCGTCGTACCGGCGTCGAGGAGTAGCGTCTCGCCCGGCTCGACCTGCCGCGCCGCCCACTGCGCGATGGCCCGCTTCTCCTCGTACGCCTCGCCCGTTCGCTGCCGCAGCGACGCCTCGGGGTGCGCGGACAGCGCCATTGCGCCGCCGTAGGTGCGTGCGAGGCGGCCCTCCGTGGTGAGACGAGCGAGGTCGCGGCGGATGGTTGAGGGGGTGACGTCGAAGAGCTGCGAGAGTTCCTCGACGCTGGCGAGGCCGGTGGTGGTGGCGAGGTGGACGATGCGGTCGCGTCGTGCCTGGGAGGTGGTCGGCGGCATCTACGGAGTCCTCTACGGTAACGGCGGTGCAGGGGAAAGCGGTTCAGGCCACCGGGGCGGCCGGTGCCGTAGCCATCTCGGCCGCCTGGCGCAGCGCCTCGACCATGCTACCGGCCTCCGCCGTGCCCGTTCCGGCGATGTCGAATGCGGTGCCGTGGTCGACGGAGGTGCGGATGACGGGCAGTCCCACGGTGAGGTTGACCCCCGCCTCGATGCCCAGGACCTTGACCGGGCCGTGGCCCTGGTCGTGGTACATCGCCACGATCAGGTCGTAGTCGCCGCGTGAAGCGAGGAAGAAGGCGGTGTCGGCGGGGAGCGGACCCCGGGCGTCGACGCCCTCGGCGCGCAGCTTCTCCAGGGCCGGGACGATCTTCTCGTCCTCCTCGCCGTAGCCGAACAGGCCGTTCTCGCCCGCGTGCGGATTGATGCCGCAGACACCGATGACGGGGTTCGGGGTGCCGGCGCGGACGATCGCCTCGTGGCCACGGCGCACTGTGCGCTCGACGAGGCCCGGCTCGATGCGGTTGACGGCGTCGATCAGGCCGATGTGAGTGGTGACGTGGATAACCTTCACCTTCTCGGTGGAGAGCATCATCGAGACCTCCTCGGTCCCGGTCAGGTGGGCGAGGAGTTCGGTGTGGCCGGGGTAGATGTGGCCTGCGGCGTGCAGGGCCTCCTTATTGAGAGGTGCGGTGCAGATGGCGTGCACCTCGCCTGCCACGGCGAGTTCGGCGGCACGCTCGATGTACGCGTACGCGGCGTTGCCCGCGACCGGCGACAGCTTGCCCCAGGGAAGGCCGGCGGGGAGCAGGCCGAGGTCGACCACGTTGACGCGGCCGGGTGCGAACTCGGCGTCGCGCGGGTGGTCGACGGCAGCGATCTCGCAGTCCAGACCGAGGATCCGGGCGGCGACGCGCAGCCGCTGCGCGTCGCCGATGACGACGGGGTGGCAGCGGGACAGGACGGCGTCGTCGAGCAGGGCCGCGACGACGACCTCGGGGCCGACGCCGGCACCGTCGCCCATGGTGACGGCGATGAGGGGGAGGGGGGTGCGCATGAGAACAACTCCTAGGCGGGGCGGACGGTGACAGGTTCAGGCGGCTGCCGTGGAGGCACCCAGGCGAGGCCGCAGCGCGACAGCAATGCGCAGCAGCGAGTCCTCGGCGCCGTGGCTGCCGGGGCGGGTGACCACGTGGCGACCGTCGGGGGTGCGGGAGCGGACGGCGCCGTGGTGGATCTCACCGAGCGGCTCCAACCCCCTTATGCCCAGGGCGCCCAGGGTGGCGCGGGCGGTCTCGCCGCCGGTCAGGACGAGGTCGGGGTGGCCCGGGTACGCGGCGGCGAGCGCACCCAGGGCGGTGCTGAGGGCCCGCCCCGCGCCGGGGCGCGGGCCCGCCGAACCGTCGATGGACAACACGGTCAGGGCAGGAGCGGCGGCGGTACGTGGCAGGTGGACCGTGCCCGCCGCCAAGTCGGTCGGATCCAGGGGCACATGGTGCGCGCCGAGCGCGGTGAGGCGCGCGATCTGCGCAACCGCGCCGGGCTCGGCGGTCCCCACGACGAAGAGCAACGGGGTGCAGCCCCGGGCGGGCGGGGGCGGGGGTGTGGCGGCAGCGGGACGCAGCAGCGCGCGCCCGAGCGCGACCGCCAGACCACCGCTGCCCAGGAGCCGGAATCCACGGCCGAGCCGCAGCGCCGCCGCGGCCACCGCGTCCAGGTCGGCGTCGGTCTCGGCGTCCGGAGCGGGGTGCGCACCGGACGCGGCGATCCGCCGGAACTCCATGTCGAGTGCGGCGGGTTCGGACCGTACGACGTCGAGGGGGACCGTACGGACAGGCAGACCGGACAGCGCCTCGGGCAGTGAGCGGGGCGCGGACGCACGTTCTGCTCGCCAGCCGTCCGTGCGGTGCAGCGGAACGCCGTTCACGTGCACTACGCCGCCGGTCACGGTGCGCCGGGCCGCGGGCAGCGCGGGCGCGATGACGACGGCCTTGGCCCCCTCGGCGTAGGCGGCAGTCTCCGCGGCGAGGTTGCCGCGCAGCTGTGAGTCGACCTTCTTGTACAGCAGGCGAGGCGGACCGGCCTGCGCCGCGCGCAGCGCCGTCCGCACGACGTATGCCGCTTCGGCGGGCGGCAGATGACGGGTGTCCAGGTCCACGACGAGGTCGTGCGCGGCAGCGGTCTCGGCCACGTCAGCGGCGTTGAGCGACAGGCGGACGGGACCGCCGAGCGCGCACGCGGTCTCGGCCGCGCCGGACAGGTCGTCCGCGAGCGCGACGACGTACGGCAGTACGGGCGGCGAGACGCACGGAAGTGGGGGCGGGGGCAGGGAAGCCACGGGATCGAACCTCCTTGGGCGTGCCCGACGGTGGGCGGTTCGGTGAGGATCATGGCACAAGTTGCGTGAAGTGCGCGAGATCTCTTGCGCGATTTACGCAGTCGTGCGAGCGTTCCCATGGCGTCGACGGCCGTCACCCGCGGACCGCGCCGCCCTCGTGGACGTGACGCGTACCGGCTGACACGGCACATCGCACCGCACTTGGCCGCAGCACAGCGCATTGTCGGGAACCACCGCAGCGACCGCTCGAGGCCGTAGCCGCACGGCACCATTCGCGATGCGCACATCACGCAGGAGCTCGCGCACGAGCATGAGACCGCACCACCCGTCCCGGAAGGAACCCGCCGTGACCGTCGGCCTTGAACTCCCTCACGTCCCCGTCCCGTTGTCCCGTCTCGTCCTCGGCACGATGACCTTCGGCGACACCGCCGACCGCGCGACGGCCGCCACGATGGTGGACGCCGCGCTCGATGCGGGCATCACCGGCGTGGACACCGCCAACGGCTACGCGGGCGGCGAGAGCGAGCGCATCCTCGCCGAGCTGCTGCCCGGCCGCCGCGACCAGGTGGTTCTCGCCACCAAGGCCGGCATCCCGCACCCCGACCAGGGCGAGCACGCGCCGCTCTCCGCCAAGGGCCTGCGCGCCGCGCTCGAGGGGAGCCTCAAGCGCCTGGGCACCGATCACGTCGACCTCTTCTACCTGCACCAGCCGGACCGCAGGACACCACTCACCGAAACCCTCGCGACCGTGGCCGAGTTCGTGCAGGCGGGCAAGGTCCTCGCCCTCGGCGTCTCCAACTTCGCCGCCTGGCAGATCGCCGAGCTCAACCGCGTGGCCGACGAGGTCGGCGCCCCCCGCCCCGTCGTCGCCCAGCAGCTCCACAATCTCCTCGCGCGCCGCATCGAGGAGGAGTACGTGGACTACGCCGCGTACGCCGCCACCACCGGACTGCGCACGATGGTCTACAACCCACTCGGCGGCGGCCTGCTCACCGGCCGCCACAGTTTCGAACAAGACCCGGACAACGGGCGCTTCGGCGATTCCAAGCTGGCCGCGATGTACCGCGAGCGCTACTGGAACGAGGATTTGTTCCGAGCCGTCACCGACCTCACCCGCATCGCCTCCGACGCGGGCCTGCCACTGACCGACGTGGCCCTGCGCTGGCTGCTGTCGCGGCCTTCCACCGACGCGCTGCTGCTCGGCGGCTCCAAGGCCGAGCACTTGAAGGCCAACATCACCGCCGCGTCCGCGGGCCCGCTGCCCGCGGACGTCCTGGCCGCCTGCGACGAGGTCGGCGCCCGCCTGCGCGGCCCGATGCCCGCCTACAACCGCTGACCTCGCCACCCACCTCGCAACGGAGACAAACATGGCCACAGGCCGCACATCTGCCCAGTTCACCGCCGCACTGCGCAATCGTGAGCAGCTCATCGGCTACTGGTCGCTGCTCGACTCACCGATCGCCGCCGAGCGCCTCGCCCGCATCGGCTACGACTATCTGGCCTTCGACGCCCAGCACGGCCTCTTCGGCTACCAGGGCATGCTGAACAACCTCCTCGCCACCGACACCAAGGGCAGCACCGCCGTCGGCATGGTGCGCGTAGAGGCCAACGACCTCACCTACATCGGCAAGGCGCTCGACGCGGGCGCGAGCGCCGTGATCGTCCCGCTGATCGACAACGCCCAGGACGCCGCCGACGCCGTCGCCGCCGTACGCTACCCGCCGCTGGGCCGCCGCTCGTACGGCCCGATGCGCGCGCAGCTCCGCATCGGCCCGAACCCGGCCGACACGCACGAACAGACCGCCGTCCTCGCGATGATCGAGACGGCTGATGGCCTGGCCAACGTCGAGGAGATCTGCGCGACCCGCGGCCTGGACGGCGTCTACGTCGGCCCGTCCGACCTGCGCCTCGCCATCGGCGGCGCAACCTCCACCGACCCCTCCGTGCAGGACGAGTTCGAGCAGGCCCTCACCCGCATCCGCAAGGCGGCCGAGGCGGCGGGCATCGCGGCCGGCATCCACAACGCCGACGGGGCGAGCGCCGCCCGTCGCCTCGCCGAGGGCTTCACGTTCGCGACGGTCGCGGCCGACGTCGTGCACCTGCAGCAGATCGCGACGTCCCACCTGGAGGCGGCACGCGGCGGGGCGCGCTGATGCCGACCACGCTCATCACGACGCCCACCTTTGCCCGGCATTCGGCGCGCCCCTGGCAGATCCTGGAGGAGGGCGGAGCGGGTCCCCTGCGCCCCTGCGAGGACGTGCCACTGCCCACCGCCGAACTCTTCGAGTACGTGGCCGAAACGGACGCGTTGATCGTCGGCATGGACCCCATCACCGCCGAGGTGATGGACGCCTCACCCCGCCTCAAGGTGATCGCCAAGCACGGCGTCGGCGTCGACACCATCGACGTGGCCGCCGCCCACGCGCGTGCGATACCGGTTGTGTGCGCGCCGGGCAGCAACTCGCGCGCGGTCGCGGAGTACACCTTCGGCCTGCTGCTGTCCGCGACCCGCTCCCTCGCCGCCTCGCACACCGCGGTGGCGGCGGGCGGCTGGCCGAAGCTGTTCGGCCCCGAACTGCACGGCAGGACGCTGGGCATCGTCGGCTTCGGCCGCATCGGCCGCCTGCTGGCCGGTTACGCCCGCGCCTTCGGGATGGAGCTGCTCGCCCACGACCCGTACGTCTGCGAGGGTGACATCCGCGCGCTCGGCGCCGAACCGGTCGCACTCGACGCCCTGTTGGCGCGCGCCGATGCCGTCAGCCTGCACACCCCGCCCGACCCTTCCGGCACCCCGCTGCTCGATCGCGCCCGCCTGGCGGCGATGAAGCCTGGCGCGATCCTGGTCAACGCCGCGCGTGGCGGCCTCGTCGACGAACGCGCGCTCGCCGACCTGCTCGGCTCCGGTCACCTCGGGGCCGCGGCCCTCGACGCGTTCAGCGCCGAGCCGCTGCCTGCCGAGCACCCGCTGCGCGAGGCCCCGCGCACGCTACTCACCTCCCACATGGCCGCCTGCACACCCGAGGCCAACCAGGCCATGGGCGCGATGGTGGCCGAAGACGTCGTCCGCGTACTGGCCGGCAAGAAGCCCTGCCACCAGGCGCGTTGAGACACCACAGCACACGGCACCACGGCACGACCCTGTCCCCATTCCGGATACCGGCGACGACGCCGGAAGATCCCCTAAGGACCTGATATGGCCACCACGACCGACGGCGCCACAGCGGCGCCGCCACCCGCGCAGACCGACCCGTACGCGCTGCGCGCCGAAGACGCCCGCCCGGCCCCCGAGACCTTCCGCGGCCGACTGCGCCAGCTCGGCCCCGGGCTCGTGCTGTCCGCTGCCGTCGTCGGCTCCGGTGAACTGATCACCACCACCTCGCTCGGCGCGAAGGCCGGGTTCGCGCTGCTGTGGCTGGTGATCATCTCGACCGCGGTCAAGGTGTGGGTGCAGATGGAGCTGGCCCGCTGGACCATCCTCAACGGCCGCCCCGCGCTCGACGGCTTCCGTGACGTCGGCCCCCGGATCGGCCGGCTGAGCTGGATCAACTGGCTCTGGATCGGTATGGACTTCGCCAAAATGTTCCAGCGCGGCGGCATCATCGGCGGCACCGCGGCGGCCTGCTCGATCCTGCTGCCGATCCACGGGGCGGCGCTGAGCACGTCGTCCCTGACCATCTGGGCCCTCATCGTCACTGGCGCCGCCATCCTCATCCTGCAGACGGGCAAGTACCGCATCGTCGAGCGGGTCGAGGTCGTCGGCATCACACTCAAGACGGTCATCACCTTCGGCCTGGCACTCGCCCTGCCGTTCACCGCCTTCGGGTACGGCACCGAGCAGCTCGTCGGCGGACTGAGCTTCCAGATCCCCGCGGGCACGGTCGGCATCGCACTCGCCATGTTCGGCATCACCGGCGTCGGCGCCGACGAGATGACGACGTACACGTACTGGTGCATGGAAAAGGGCTACGCCCGCTGGACCGGCCCCGACGACGGCAGCGAGCAGCGCGCCAGGCGGGCCGAGGGCTGGCTCAAGGTCATGCGGCTCGACGTGGGCGTCTCCTGGGTCGTGTGCACCGTCTGCACCCTGTCCTTCTACGTGATCGGCGCCTCGGTGCTCCACCCGCAGGGCCTGGTGCCCGAGGGCAACGACATGATCACCACGCTGTCGCACATCTACACCGACACCCTCGGCCCATGGGCCGAGTATCTGTTCCTGGCCGGCGCGATCGCAGTCCTCTTCTCGGTCACCGTCGCCTCGTCGGCCAGCGTCCCCCGCTTGTGGACCAACACCCTCGGTCTGCTCGGAGTGGTCAACTGGCACGACATGCGCTCACGCACTCGCACCATCCGCATCCTCACCTGCTGCCTGCCCCCGGTGTGGATGTGCATCTTCCTGTGGGTCCAGTCCCCGGTCCTGATGGTGCAGATCGGCGGCATCGGCGGTGGCATCTTCCTGCTTGCGGTCGTGGTCGCGGTCTGGCGCCTGCGCTACACCGGCGTCCCGCCCCGCTTCCGCGCCAACCCCTGGCTGACCGCCGCCCTCGTCCTGAGCAGCGCGGCGATCCTGTTCCTCGGGGTGTACGGGGTGCTCGACACGCTCGAGCTCACACCCGGCAGCTGAATCCGGCGGCGAGATGCGCTCGTGCCCCGACACCGCACACCGCCCGACCCGACCCGGCCTCGACCGACGGGCCCGGCTCCGACGGGGCGCACGGCGGGGCGGGCCTCGCCCTCACTTCGTCGATCACCTACGCGTCCGCACCGCCTCAGCAGCCGCTCGCCAGCCGTTGCGAGACGACGGTGCCGAGGACGTGAACGTCCGCCTGCGCAAGGATGTTAGCCAACTTGTCGAATCCTGTGGCCACGGCCGAAGCCTCTTGAGCCGGTTGATCCCGCACACGACCGTGTGGCGCTCGCGGTAGTCGATCGTGTCGAACTTCGGTCAACTGGAGCAGACGCTGCACCGTTCCTAACCAGTGTGCATGAGTGAGTCCTGGACCCACTGCTGCGTACCGGGCGCATCCCGAACGGTGTGGGATGCGCTGGGGTTCCCGCGTTCGCGTCCCGTTCGGTGACGGCCCTCCGGGGGGCCGGTCCGTTGCGGGTGGGCGGGTTCCCTCACGCCCCCGGTCACCTGGTCCGGCCTGGGCGGTCCGATGCCCCGCACGATCGCTCCGGTCGTGCGGGGGCGGTGCCGTCCGACGCCGGACCGGGTGCCCGAGGGCGCGTCGTCCGATCGCGATACCGGCGGCATCGTGACGGGACATCTTTCGATGCGGGGTGGCCAGCGGCTTCTGCCAGTGCTGGGCACCCCACTGGGAGGTGTAGGCGGGGTCGACCGCGACGATCGCAAGGCCGTGTTCGGCGGCCATGGAGACGAGCCGGGCCTTGAGCCTGCCGGTCGGGATGCCGGAGATGAGCTGCCGGAACCGTTTGCGACGGCCGTGCTTCTCCCGGGTCTTCTCCGTGGTGAAGTCGAGATCTTCGATGCCGATCGCGGCGACACCGACACGCACCGCCCAGTGGATCAGGCGGGTCAGCGCGTGGCGGATCTGTGCATCGCGGTGACCGGCGGTCCCGGACAGGTCGTAGAAGAACCGCCGGGGCCCGCCCATGGGGTTGCCGTGCCGGTCCAGGTGGTAGGCGGCGAAGTGGTCGGCATTGGTATCGACACCGATCATGCCCCGGGCCCGGGCGGTGGCCAGCGGGATGGTCTGCACGACGGGGCGCTGCCAGGACGCGGTGAGGTACCAGCGGCCGCGCCGGGTGTCGAGGTGGATGCGGTAGGCCACGGCCCGGTTGGCGGTGATGCGGTCGGCCCACTCCGCACCCCGGTGCGCGAAGCCGATCCGGGAGGCGAGGACGTACCGGCCGTGCCCGGCGTTGGCCAGGTGCGCGAGCGGGGCAGGCAGCCTGATGGACACTTCGCCGTCCGGGGTGACGCGGATCGTCTCGTTCCCGAACCGCTTCCCCGACTCACCATCCGCCGCAAGAAACCAGCGCCCCGCCTCCCACCGTTGCCGCCACTGGCCTTCGGTGAGCCCGGCCTGGGCGAGGTGGTGGCGGGTGTTCAGGAGACGTCTGCCGCCCCGCACCACCCGCACCCGCCCGGCCTGCCACTCGGCAACAGCAGCGGCATGCCGATCTTCCAGCATCGCGAGACGGCGGGACTTGCGGAACCACTCGCCCTTGGAGCGGTAGCCACCCGCCGCCCGCTTGGTGCCCTTCTCCCCGATCGGGAGGGACAGACGCTGCCGCAGCGTCCTGATCCCGGCTGCCAGCGTCTGGATATGCGCCGCCTGGCAACGCCGGGCCAGCGCCCACTGATCGTGCGTGGCCTTGGTGATGGCCCCGGCGATCCTGGACGACGACTCCTTCGTCAGGTCCCGCTTACGTGACGCCCACGTGTCCGCACTGTGCTCCAGACCGTCCGCACAGCGGGCCTTGAGATCACGGGAAGCGAGCGCACCCTGATGCTCACCGACCGCACGCAGCACCTCCTCGTCCCGGGCCGTGAGGTGCTTGAGCCGGTCCCGGACCGCCACGCCGCAAGGCCCGGGCACCACGAAGGGCACGGCCAACTCCCGCACACCACCCACCACATCACCCCATCCCACCAGGCCGGGCACCTGCCATCCAGCCCAACGAGCAGCAGCTGCCAAGGTCACCCATTCGACCCCAGAACCCCCGTTCCCACCCCCACAAACCCGCTGACGGGACTCACTCCCGCACACCACCACTCACTTGAGCTCAGCAAACCGACAGCAGCTCACAACCCCCTGGACCTGATCCTCGTCGAGTCCGGCGGAGACAACCTCACCGCGACGTTTTCACGTGGCCTCGTCGATGCCCAGATATTCGTGATCGATGTGGCCAGCGGCGACGACATCCCCCGCAAGGGAGGCCCCGGCATCACCACCGCCGACCTCCTCGTGATCAACAAAACCGACCTCGCACCGTACGTAGGGGCAGACCTGGACACCATGGCAACAGACGCGCAGAAACAGCGAGACGCTCTGCCCGTCGCCTTCACGAGCCTCACCGCGGCCGACGGGATCCGCCCCGTCGCCTGCTGGGTCACCTCCCGCCTCGCCGCGTGGTGCGCCGAAGTTGCCGCATGACCGGCACAGCGCAACTCGAGAGCCGCTGCGAGCTCATCCCGGGCGCCCCGTCAACCGGGGAGCAGCGCGTAACCGACGCCACGGGGCGCGCACCCGAGGAGCACCCCCGTGACGCCCACCCTGCGGGGGTCTGTGCCGCCGCGCGCATCCGCGCCGCTCACCATGGACGCGCCACGACACTCCCGGTGTTGCACAGCGACGGCCCCTTCCACCTGCGCCGCCTACGCCCCTGCGGCGCGCGGGCCCGGGTCACCGTGATCGGCGCGATGAGCGCGCCGCTCGGCGGGGATCGGCTCGTGCTCGATGTCGCGGCGGGAGCGCGGGCCGAACTGGCGATGACCACAGCCGCCTCCACCATCGCCCTGCGCGGTCCCACCACTGACCCCGCCACCTACGACGTACGACTCAGCGTCGGCGAGCAGGCTTCCCTGCACTGGCTGCCACAGCCAGTGATCAACACCTGTGGCAGCACCCTGCACCAGACGTACGACGTGGAACTTGCCCCCACCTCCCGCCTGCTCCTGCGGGAGGAACAGGTACTCGGCCGCACAGCGGAACCACCAGGGCATTTGACCACCCGCCTGACCGTTCGGCGCGACGCACAACTGATCCTCGAGCAGCACACCTCCTACGGCGGTCCTGCACCGGCATGGGACGGGCCCGCCATCCTGGGGCAACACCGAGCAACAGGCCAACTCCTGGTCGTGGAGCCGGACATGGACCCCACGCACGAACCGCTCTTCATCGGTGACAACCCGGCGGAGGGATGCGCGGTTGTGGCTCCCCTGGCCAAAGGAGAAGCGATGCTCGCCACAGCGGTCGCATCGACACCAGCCCACCTGCGCCGACTCCTCGATGCAGCCTTCACACACATTGTGTCCGCGAGGACATAGACCCCGGCCTGCGTACGGGCCCGGCGCCCCGGTGGTCCCGCTCAAGGGCGCGGGTCGGCAGCGCGGTGACTGTGCTGCGCTGCCGAGGGCGCGGTTCTCGAGGGTGAGCCGGCGGATTACTTCTTCGTGCAGCTGGAGCGTCGCGCGTCAACCCCGTCACCGCCAACCGCTGGGGTGCTCCGCGCAGCCGGGCGCCCATTTTATGAGCTCCTCTCAGCACATGAGCCCACTGTTGTCGCGGCGCCGACGGCTCGGCGGGCTCCAGTTGCGCCCTGCCTGTGCGCACCACAGGCTGTCCCTATGGACCGCACCCTGAAAACCAGTGTGCTACCCATTCTGGTGACAGGCGCGGCGGGTAGTGTCGGCGCCGTCGGGCGATCCGTGGTCGAAGGCCTTCGGCGACGGGGCCTGCCTGTCCGGGCAATGGTGCGTCGCGATGACGAGCGGGCGGAGGCGCTTCGCGCGACGGGCGCCCATGTCGTCGTCGGAGACCTGACACACGCGGGCGACGTCGCCGACGCCGTGGCCGATTGTGGACGTATGTACTTCGGCATGGGCGTGTCGGCGCAATATCTGGAGGCTGCCGTGACGGTGGCGGCCGTCACGCGTGCGTACGGGGGCCTGGAAGCGTTCGTGAACATGTCGCAGCTGACCGTCTCCGAGATGGACCTCACCAGCACCTCCGAGTCCCTGCAGCAGCGGCAGCAGTGGCTGGTGGAGCAGGTCCTCGGCTGGTCAGGCCTGCCCGTCGTCCAGGTCAGGCCCACGGTGTTCATGGAGAATCCGCTGTTCCGTGTGGGCTTTTCGTCGATCGCGAAGTACGGAAGCATCAGGCTGCCCTTCGGCCGGGCGAAAACTTCTCCTGTGGCAGCCGGGGATGTCGCCGCGGTTGTGGAGGAGATCCTGGCCGATCCTGCCCCGCACGTCGGCCGAATCCATGAGCTGACCGGCCCGCGCTCGGAGGACGTCGCCGCCATGGCGGCGGAGGTTTCCTCAGCCCTGGGCCGACCGGTCGGTTACACCGACGTCCCCCTGCAGGAATGGATCGTCGACGATCTCAGGCCGTTGGGGCTGCCGGATCACGTCTTCCAGCACATCTCCACCATGGCTCGCCTTCACGCGGAGAATCGCTACGACCGCATGGCGGACGGGGTCGAGCAGGTCATCGGGCGGCCTCCTTCGGGGGTGGCCGATTACGTCCGTGAGAACCCCAGCCTGTTCAGCCCCTGACGCCGCGTCCTCGCCGTGCGTTGTCGAGGGTGTTGCGGGTTGACCGTTGGAGGCGCCTGCCGACCATCGTGCACGGGTCCGGCCGCCACACGGGCACAGGGTTGTTCTCCCACTCCGAAACCGCCCCGGAAAGGACCCGGCCCATGGGTGACGAACTCCTTGACCTGGCAACCACCACAACCGGCGGCAAAGACCGCCCGTACTCCGCAGCCCGCGAGCACTACGAAACCCTCGTTCCACGGTGTATTTGGCGGAGTGCAATGGGGCTGCAGGACGTCGGTTGATGCCCGGTCCAAGACCCACACATACCGGCGCGCAGGAGAAGAATCATGAACCGTCGTGTTGTCCACACCCGTGGCGGATTGCCCGCCGACGTCCTGACCGTCATCGAGGAGCCGGAGTCGGTAGCGCCCGAGCGCGGCCAGGTCCTCATCCGCACCACGGCCTTCTCGGTGCACCCTGGTGATCTCCAGGCCATCGAGGCCTACCCGGGGAAGGCTGCAGATCCGGTTCCGGTCGGCCTGGAGGCCACCGGTGTGGTGGAGGCGATCGGCGGGGGAGCGCGCTTGGCTCCGGGTGTCAAGGTCGGCGGCCGCGTAACGGTCTTCCCCCAGCCGGGGGCGTGGTCCCAGTGGATCGTGGCGGATGCCGAGGCGGTCGTCGCCGTACCGGACGAGTTGTCGGATGACGTCGCCGCGCAGATGCTCGCGAACCCGCTCACCACGGTGATGCTGCGCCGTGAGGCGCAGGAGCACATGGCCTTCGGATACGACGGTCTTCTGGTGCAGACCGCTGCGGGCTCGTCGGTCGGGCGACTGGTGACTGGCGTGTGTCAGTTTCACAACCTGGCGCTGGTCAATGTCGTCCGCAGCGACCGCGGGGCCGCCGAGCTGCGCAAGCGGTTCCCCGACGTGCCGGTCGTGTCGACAGAGCATCAGGGCTGGGCCGACGAGGTCCGCAAGGCAGCCGGCGGCCGCCCGGTCAGTGTGGCCTTCGACCCGATCGGCGGGAAGCTGGCGGAGAGCCTTCTGGACCTGTTGACGCCGGGCGGGAAACTGGCCAGTTACGGGCAAATCGCGGAAGAGTCGATCTCGGTGCCCGCGTCGACGCTGCTGAACAAGTCGCTGACGTTGCGGGGCAAGAACATCGGCCGGTGGCTGTCCGAGGCCTCCGCCGAGAGGCGGGCATCCGACGTCGCCACCGCCAAGCAGATCGCGCTGGGGCTCAAGGACCAGTTCGACGTGGCCGCCATGTACGGGCTCGGCGAGCTGACCAAGGCCGTGGAGCACGCGGTACGGCCCGGCAAGGTCGGCCTCGTCCTCGTCCGCCCCTGATAGCCGCCGGAAGGCCTGGCGGTCCCCGGGTTCGGTCTGCAGTGGCGTGCACCAGTATCCGGGTGAGACAGCCGCCGGCAATCTCGGCGCCTGGCGGAAGGCCATGGAGGCCGTCGCCGCGCTGGCTTGTGTAGCTGGAGTCGCCGAAGGCGGGGTCGTAGCCGTTGAGGTAGAGCTGATCGGCAAGGAACCAGGACAGTTTGCTCAGTGGGGGCGACCTTGCCGACCTCGTAGCCATTGGCGACCAGTACGTCCGCAGTGCCGACGAAGGTGGTCGCGACCCCCATGGCGTCGTGGAGGACGCCTCGGTGTAACCGCCGTCGGCATACAAGACGGCGGCCAGTTGCTGGACCAGGTACGTCTGTGCGTGGTCGCGCCACTGAGACGCCGCGGCGAACTCCGGGAAGCACACGCCGAGGTAGATCAGCGCGCTCTTGATGGTGACCATCCGGTTGGGGATGACAGAGGTCGTGGTGGCGAAGAAGGGCCCGGCGGCGTAGAACGCCTTCAGGATCGCGGTGTTGGCGTCAGCCGTCAGCGACGGGCTGGTACGCAGGATCTCGTAGGCATAACACCAGTTCTGGAAGCGCCAGGCCGCGTCGAGGTTGCGGGGGTAACTCGCGGCGCCGGCCGTCGAGCCGTAGGAGGTGGTGTCGTCGATGAAGTCGGTCATCAGACCGATGAGACCCGTGGCGATCTTCTTGTCGTTCTGGTCGCGGTGGGCGTCGGCGAGCGGACCGGCGAAGTAGAAGCGTGGCAGCTGGTAGTAGAACTCGTTGTCGACGTGCGCGCTTGTGATCGACTTCCAGTCGAAGCCCTTCTCGTTGCCCTGCCAGGAGAAGGTGTTCTGAACGGTGTTGTTCCAGCACCGGGTCGTCTCGTCGAAGGCCACCTGGACCTGGTACAGCGTGACTTGCTGCTGCTGGCTGCCGCTGGTGCGGCCGGTCAGGCTGAGCCTCGCGCTCCGCGGCGAGGTCACGATCCGCGGCGATGTGCGCGAGCTGGCGCAGCGCGGCACGGTGGCCCGCGTACACGGGGGAGTTGTATGGCCTTCCGGGGCATGCCGTCAAGAGCGGCCACGTCGATGGTCTCTTGATCCACAACGACTCGATCGCCCTTCCTCTCGTGAGCCGGTTGCAGGCGTCCGGCATTCAGATTCCCGGGGACCTGGCCGTCGTCACCTACGACGACGAGCTCGCGGCACTTGCCGAACCCCCGCTCACCGGTGTGGCGCGCGGTGGGCGCCGAAGCTGTCGAACTGCTCGTCAGGAGGCTTCAGGAACCGGGCAGGCCGGGTCACCACCTCAGGCTGCATCCCGCTCTCAACGTTCGCAGCTCATGAGCCCACCATGGTTGTCCGGCCCACGGTCCTGATGAGATTGGCGGCTCGTCAGGACCTCGCATCGGCGGGGCGCTGATGCCCACAGGGCACCACGTGGGCTTCTCTGTCGAATATCTCGGCAACGGCACCCGAGGGTGCCGCCGACAATAAAATCCTCCTTGACAAATTTTCTTGTCGGCCTGATCCTGGAACGGTGCTGGACGTCGCTGTGATCGAAGAACCCGCCGCGGCCGAGGCGTCCCTGGACCCGATACGGTCACGGATCCTCGCCGCCCTGGCCGAGCCCGGCTCGGCCGCCATGCTGGCGTCCCGCCTGGGACTTCC
This sequence comes from Streptomyces sp. NPDC057565, assembly GCF_042801455.1. NCBI lineage: Bacteria > Bacillati > Actinomycetota > Actinomycetes > Kitasatosporales > Streptomycetaceae > Streptomyces > Streptomyces sp. NPDC057565. Next base: position 36,944 of record NZ_JBHVFU010000036.1, read on the forward strand.
CCGGCAGAAGGTCAACTACCACCTGAAGAAACTGGAGCGTCACGGGCTGGTCGAACTCGCCGAGGAGCGGCGCAAGGGCAACGTCACCGAACGGGTGTATCGCGCCACCGCCGCCTCCTACGTGATCTCTCCCAGCGCCCTGGCCGTCGTCAGCCCGGATCCCTCCCGGTCCCCGGACCAGCTTTCCGCCCGCTGGCTGCTGGCGCTGGGCGCCCGGCTGGTGCAGGAGGTCGGCTCCCTGCTGACCGGCGCCTCCCGGGCCCGGCGGCGGGTCGCCACCTTCGGGATCGACGCCGAGGTGCGGTTCGCCTCCGCGGCCGACCGGACGGCCTTCGCCGGCGAACTGGCCCAAACCGTGGCTGCCCTCGTGGGCCGCTATCACGACGAGTTCGCTCCCGGGGGTCGCAGCCACCGGGTGGTCGTCGGGCTCCATCAGATCCCCACTGCGGAGTCCGCCGCCACGGAGAGCCGGGCTGCACTGCGGCAAGGAACCGCGGGGACGCGCGAGAAGGAATCAGAAGCAGGACAGGAGAACCCACGATGACGCACCCGTTCGAGATCGAGCAGGAGACGACCCTGCCGGCGAGCCCGGAGGAGGTCTGGAACGCGATCGCCACCGGACCGGGGATCGACTCCTGGTTCATGGGGCGCAACGAGGTGGAACCGCGCGAGGGCGGAATTGCCGCCATGGACACAGGGGGCCACCGGGAGGAGTCCGCGGTCACCGCCTACGAACCCGGCAAGTGCTTCGCCACGCGCACGGCGACCGCCGAGGACGGCCGGTTCATGGCCTTCGAGTACCTGATCGAGGGACGGGACGGCGGCAGCACCGTGCTCCGCGTCGTCCACAGCGGTGTCCTCGGCGACGACTGGCAGGACGAGTACGACGCGCTGCGCCGTGGCTGGCCGTTCCACCTCCACACGCTCCGCGAGTACCTGGCGCACTTTCCCGGACGTACCGGACTCCCCGTCTTCGCCATGGCGCCGTCGGGCGAGCGGCCGGCGCAGGAGGTCCGGGCGGCCCTCACCCGTGCACTCTCGCTGCCGAGCCCGGTCGCCGTGGGCGCGCCGGCCCACGCCGAGCCGGCCGACCTGCCGCCGCTGGACGGCGAAGTGACCTGGTCGGACGACGAGCGCATCGAGGTCCGCGCCGCCGACGGGATCTACACCTTCCACCACTTCCCCGGCGTGGTGCTGATGTTCCACCACCTCTTCGGCCCGGACACGGACGGCGCCGAGGTTGCCTGGCGGCAGTGGCTGACCGGTCTCCTCGCCTGACATTCGCGGGCGCGCCCCGACGCACGGCCGCACAGTCGGGCCATCCGTATACGTACCGCCCCCAGGACTGCCGGATCAGCCGCTCGCCGTAGCGGTCTTCGGTACGTCACCATCGGGACGCTTGCGCCGTGAACGCGGCCGAAGCGTGCACCCAGCAGTCAAACAACATACATCCGAGACACCAAGGAATTCTTCCATGCGCACTCTGATCAGCACTGCCTTCATCTCGCTCGACGGCGTCGTGGAGGCTCCGGGCGGCGAGCCCGGCTACCGCAACTCCGGATGGACCTTCAAGGAGGTCGAGTTCGTTCCCGAGGCATTCCAGATCAAGGAGCGGGAGCAGCAGGAGTCAACTGCGATCCTGATGGGCCGGGTCAGCTACGAAGCCTTCAGCCCGGTGTGGCCGGACATGGAGGAGTTCGCCCACTACAAGACGATGCCGAAGTACGTCGTCTCCAGCACCCTCACCGAGGACAAGCTGGTTTCCAACTGGGGTGAGACCTCCATCCTGCGCTCGCTCGACGAGGTCGCCGCCCTGAAGGAGACCGACGGAGGCCCGATCATCGTCCACGGCAGCGCCTCCCTGAACCACAGTCTCTCGGACGCCGGCCTGATCGACCGCTACCACCTGCTCGTCTACCCGCTGCTGCTCGGCGCCGGCAAGCGCCTGTTCAGCACCACGGACAAGGACACCCAGAAGCTGAAGCTGGTCGAGCACGACGCCTACAGCAACGGCCTGCAGAAGCAGGTCTTCGACGTCGTCCGCTGACAAGGATCCGGCGTCTCGCGCTCCCGTCGCCCGCTCGCCCGCTCGCCCGGACACGTTCCGATCCCCGTACTCGTCGTGGGCCAGGCGTCACAACCTGGCCCACGACCGGCCCGCCTGCTTCCGTGAGGTGCGGCGAGCGGTGGCCTGGGACGGAACGAACGAGGCGGGCGGCTTTCCGGGCCGAGAGCCCGGCGGTAGGCGTCACTTGAGTCTTCTGGTGGTGGGGTAGGTGTCCCAGCGGTAGCGCGGGGGCGCGGCAGATGCGCATGCGGAGCGTGACGAGCACGCATGGCCGCGCCCGGCTGCACCTACGGTGAGGCACGTCGAGGGCCATCTCCTGCTCAGATTCCTGGCCATTGCCGATGGTGATGGCCAGGAGGCTTCTCTGTGCGCTTCCAGTTGCCCAGGCAGCGTGTCAGGGCTGTCCGGGCCAGTCGCGGGTCAGGTCCGTAGATCCTCGAACGTCGGCTGAAGCCCGGCCGGGTGGGCGGATGCCGAACGGTCAGGCGGCGGGAATCGCCTGCGGTTGGAGCACGCGCGGGACGGCGGACAGGGCCGCCTTGAGCTGGACGCAGTTGTCGTCAGCGAGGATCTCCATCTTCCCTGCCCTGATGCCGCCGAGCGCGGCGCGTACGACGTCGGCGACGCCGGTCTCCCCGCGTCCCTCGCCGGCCAGTGCGGGCCGGATCCACCCGAGGCGAACCATGAGGTCGAACTCGGTACGCCTGCAAGCCGACAGGTCCGCAGACCTCTGGAGGGGAAAATCGAGGAGACCGGAGGGAGATGAACCTCTGGGAGGCAGAGTCATCGATGGGTTTTCGGACTGCTGGTTGGCAACAGGGTCGTTACGGGACGGCCCTTACGCACCCGCTCGTTCGGAGACGACCGTCGATTCCGTCTTGCTGCCGGTGGGCAGGTGGTGGGTGTGGGATCGTCGGTGTGGTCCCGCAGGGGCGGGTCCGGTGTGACGCGTGTGGCTTGGCAGGCGTCCGGACGGGGGTGGGTGGCTTTGCGGGTTGTGGGCGGCCGTTACGAGTTGGTCGCGTTCGTCGGTCGGGGCGGTATGGGGGAGGTCTGGGAGGGCCGCGATCGTGTGATCGAGCGCCGAGTCGCGGTCAAGCTGTTGCCGCACGACCGGCGGGACGCCTCCGGCGCGAAGCTGTTCTTCCGCGAGGCTCGAACCGCCGGCAGGCTGAACCACGCGGGCGTGGTGACGGTCTTCGACCTGGGTCAGGACCCCGACGACGGCACCCTCTATCTGGTGATGGAGTTCCTTACCGGGCGGGACCTGGACGCGGTGCTCCGCGAGGACGGCGCACCCCAGGTGACCACTGCTGTGGACTGGGCGGCACAGACCGCCGAGGCACTGAAGGCCGCCCATGCAGCCGGGATTGTGCACCGGGACCTGAAACCGGCGAACCTCATGCTCGCCCCGGACGGTCGGATCAAGATCCTCGACTTCGGTATCGCCCGGTACGTGGCGTCCACACACAAGTCGAGCAAGGTCATCGGCACGCTTGCCTACATGCCCCCCGAGCGTTTCGGCGATCTCCCCGCCGAATCCCGCTCCGACCTGTACTCGCTGGGCTGCGTGCTCCACGAACTCCTCACCGGAAGCACCCCCTTCCAAGCTGCCGAACCAGTTGCGATGATGGCCGCTCACCTCAACACAACCCCAGAGCCACCGGGCCGGGCTCGACCTGGTGTCCCCGCCGCCCTGGACGACCTGGTCATGGCTCTCCTCGCCAAGGACCCCGACGACCGTCCCTCATCAGCGGCCGAAGTCTGCGATCGGCTCCGCGAACTTTCCGCTGCAACCTCGGCATCCGGTGCCGGATCCGACCTGTCCGGCGCGGACGCGAAGACCGTCACCACTCCGGTCACCGGTGCCGGTCCCGGCGCAGCCCGAACGCCGGTGCCCGTGCCGGGACCGGGCGCAGGCACGCCGATGCCAGCGGGGCGCATCAGCCGTCGCACCGCGCTGCGGCTCGGCATCGGCGCCGGTATCACCGCCGCCCTCGGTACCGGCGTCGCCGCCGCCGTCGACCTGTTCGACCACAACACCACTGACCACAAGACCCGCGAGGACGCCTCCAAGATCCCGGACCCACGGCTCCGGTGGCGATATGCCACCGGAGGTGCGGTCACGTCGTCGCCGGCGGTGGTCGACGGGGTCGTGTACATCGGCAGTACCGACGGGAGCGTGTACGCCCTGGACGTGACCACCGGGAACAAGAAATGGGCCTACTCCACCGGCGACAAGGTCGAAGGGAAGCCGGCGGTGGTCGACGGGAGCGTGTACATCGGCAGCACCGACGGGAGCGTGTACGCCCTGGATGCCGCTACTGGGGAGAGGAAGTGGGCCTACTCCACCGGCGACAAGTTCGAAGCGGCGCCGACGGCGGTCGACGGGGTGGTGTACATCGCTGGAAACAAGTCTGTGACAGCCCTGAACGCGGCTACCGGGAACGAGAAATGGGCCGTCTCCTGCGATTCCGGCCTCGAGTCGCCGGCGGTGGTCGACGGGGTGGTGTACATCGCCGGCTACAGCTCCGTGACAGCCCTGAACGCGGCTACCGGGAACGAGAAATGGGCGCGCCGCGCAAGCGACTGGGGCTTCGACAGAAATGACGAATGGGACAACACGCCGGAGGATTGGCGCTTCGCGCCGCCGACGGTGGCCGACGCGGTGGTGTACATCGGTAGCAGCAAGAGGGTGTACGCCTTGGACGCGGTCACCGGGAGGAAGAGATGGGCCTTCGATACCGGCGGCACGGTCGAAGGGACTCCCACAGTGGCCGACAAGGTCGTGTACGTCGGCTGCAGCAGCAAGAGGGTGTACGCCTTGGACGCGGTCACCGGGAGGAAGAGATGGGCCTTCGACACCGGCGGCACGGTCGCGGGGACACCGACGGTGGCCGACGGAGTCGTATGTATCGGCAGCTTTGACCGCAACGTGTACGCCTTGGACGCGGTCACCGGGAACAAGAAATGGTCCTACGCCACCGGCGGCAGGGTCCGATCGTCGCCGGCGGTGGTCGACGGGGTCGTCCACGTCGGCAGTCAGGACCACAACGTGTACGCCCTGGATGTCACCATCGAGGGCAGCTCGGCATAGCCCTCTTCACCATCCGCTTCTGGAAATTCAGGGAACCGGAGGGAGGCTGAGCCTCTGGAAGCAGTGGTCATGGCTGAGTTGGATCCTTGATGAAGCGGTGCCGGCGGGCAGCGGTCCGAGCTGTCCGGAGTGTGCGGACGAAGCGCGGTGACCAAGGCGGACTCCTTGCGGCGCAGATCGGTCAGCGGCTGTTGGGAGCGGGCGGAATGGAGGCGGCACCGTCGTCGTCTCCTGTAGCGGACGCCGGGCTTGGAGGCAGCTGCATGCCGGGTTCGCGCAGGGTGCGGAACAGCAGCCAGCTCAGCACCGGCATCAGGACGAGCGGTGCCAGGGCGGTCTGCAGGGATGTGACGTCGGCGAGGCTGCCGAGGACGGGGCCGGCCAGGCCGCCGATGCTCACGGTGAGGCCGAGGGTGATCCCGCTGGCCGTGCCGATCCGTGAGGGCAGATAGTCCTGCCCGAGCGTGACCTGGAGCGAGAAGGGTACGTAGAGGCCGGCCGAAGTCAGCGCCACGAACAGGTAGATGGCCGGGCCCGGCACCCACACCACTCCCGCGACGGCCACCGCGCTGATCACGTAGGACCACCGGGAGACGGTCACTCGGTCCCAGCGGCCCGCAAGGGATCCGCCCAGCACTGAACCGATCGCGCCTCCGAGGTAGAGCACGGTCAGGGCCGCGGTGCCCGCGGTGGTTCCGCCGCCCGTGCGCTGCTGGGCGTACAGGGAGATGAAGGTGCTCAGACCGACGAACGCGATCGACCGGAACACCACGGCCAGGGACAGCCGTACGAAGGAGGCGATGTCGTCGCTCCCGGCCGGCATCGGCGCGTCGGCTCCGGTGACCTTCCTGTCCTGCAAGGTGCGTAGCACCGGCAGGCACATCGTGGCGCCGACGAGTGCCGGCACCACCAGCAGCGGCGTCCAGCGCAGTCCTCCGCCGGCCACGACGGCACCGACCATGAGCGGGGCCAGCGCGAAGCCGATGTTGCCGCCTGTGGAGAACACCCCCATCGCACTGTGGCTGCCCCGACTGGCGACGCGCGCGATGCGGGCGGATTCAGGGTGGTAGGCGGCCACACCGATCCCGGATATCGCCACGAATGCGAGGGTGAGTGCGTATGAGTCACTCATTCCGCTCAGTGCGATGCCGACACCGCCCAGCAGCGTGCTGGTCGGTAGCAACCAGGGCATCGCCCAGCGGTCGGTGAGCGCCCCGAACACCGGCTGCACCACCGAGGAGAGGACCGAGGCTGCCAGCACAACACCGGAGGCGACCGCATAGGTGTAGCCGCGTTCGGCGACGAAAAACGGCATCAGCGCTGCTACAGCACCTTGGTAGATGTCGACGCAGCCATGGCCGACGGACAGCAGGGTGATCGATGTGTTCCTTCGCACCCCATCATGGTCCGAGCCCGGGAGCCGTCGCACTTCCGGTAATCTGCCAAGTGATGACGGAAATCCGCCACGAGGCCATTGCTCCGACCCGCATCCAATGGCTGGCGCCCGGCCGTGCGATCGACGCCCATCGGCACGACGACCATCAGATCGTCTATGCCGGCCGGGGCGTGCTGGCCGTGACGACGAGTGAGGGTTCCTGGGTCGCCCCGGGCACCCGCGCCATCTGGGTGCCGGCCGGCACCGTCCACGCGCACCGGGCCCACGGCGAACTCGAACTGCACCTGGTCGGGCTGCCCGCCGCAGAGAACCCTCTCGGCCTCGGCGCACCGACCGTACTGGCCGTCGGCCCGCTGCTGCGCGAGCTGATCATCGCGTACACCCGTACCGAGGAAGACGGCAGCCCCGAACGGGCCCGGCTGCGCGCAGTACTGCTCGACCGGCTACGGGTCTCACCGCAACAGCCGCTGCACCTTCCCACCCCCACAGCCTCCTTGTTGCGCGCCGTGTGCGACATCCTGCAAGCCGATCCGAGCGACGACCGCACGCTCCCGGAGCTCGGCCGTGAGGTCGGAGCCAGCGATCGCACGCTGTCCCGGCTGTTCCGCAGCGACCTCGGCATGACCTTCCCGCAGTGGCGCACACAACTGCGCCTCCATCACGCGCTGGTCCTTCTGGCAGGCAGGATGCCGGTGACCGCGGTGGCACACCAGTGCGGCTGGTCATCCGCCAGCGCATTCATCGACGTCTTCCGCCGCGCCTTCGGCCACACCCCGGGCTCCCACCCAACGAGCTGACAGAAGAGAAGGCCCAGATGCGTGTTCGGGTGCAGTCCGTCCGCGCCGACCACGGGGTCGAAGGCGCGGCGCGTGCCGCTGTCGAAGATGACGTGGACGGTGTCCCCGTCGTCATCCAGTGTCACGATCGAGTTGTTGAATCGGAATTCGACCCGGCCCGGCAACGGCGTGCAGAGGGCCGGTCCGTCCAGTGCGGCTCCTGCTGGTCGCCGTCGGAACTCTGGTGGCCTACGGCACTGCTGGCCCGGCGGGAGCCATGGTGCGGCCTTCGTCATTGGCAGATCCCGCTACGAAAAGGATCGGCATCGCCTGGGCTTCTGCCCCAACGTGGATACGCAGCCGTAGCCGAAGGGCGCCGCCGTCACGCTATGGCAGGGGCACGCCACAGGTCGATGGGGATGGGGCGAACGGCCCGGCCTTCGTCGTCCAGAATCCAGCCCATCCGTTTGAAGTTCGCCAGTGTGAGCGACCGGTCGACCAATGTGATCTCCGGGAACCGCTCGACCAGGTACTCCTCCAGCCGCCGACTGTCCGGCACCGACCGCACCCAGCCGTTGACCACCAGGTTGTGCGCCGCGGAGATCGAGGCGCACATGCGCACCGACGGCATGCCGGACAGCGCGGAGCCCACTCTCGCCAGCGCGGCCGAAGGGACGTTCATCCGGTAGGTGACGAACACCGGGTAGTTGGACCGTGAGTGCGCGATCTCGCACCGTGGCACCAGCACGCCCGTACGTAGCAGCCGCGAGGTGCGCCGCCGTGCGGTGGACTCGCTCATCCCCGTACGCTGCGCCAGTTCCTGGTAGCCGAGCCGTCCGTCGCGGCCGAGCGCCAGCATCAGCGGGATGTCCTCGGGCGCGGGGGTGGGATCGGACTCCTGGACTGCCAGGTCGTCGCGGCCATCGTGCATGACCTGTCGCTGGTCGCGATCCAGCGCCCGCAGGTCCCAGCGGGACCCCTCTGTGAGCAGCTCGGTGACGATCTGACTGCGGGTGGCCAGCACCCCGTCCAGGCGGCCGATCACGTCGGTGAGGAGCCGGGAGAGCGCTGCCAGGTCCGAGACCAGCACGTTGAGCAGCAGGTCCTGCCGCCCCGAGGTGTGTTCCACGCTGGCCACCTGTGGTTGCTCCACCAGGCCGGCCACCACCGAGGACAACCGCGAGGGCATGCAGTCCACCTCGACGAACGCCACCACATGGTGCCGGGCGACGAAGTCACCGCCGTACGCGGTCACCCAGGCCAGCCCTGCCTTCCTCAGCCGCTCCCAGCGCCGGGCAGCGGTGACCGGGCTGATGCCCAGCGCCCGGCCGACCAGCGCCCAAGAGGCCCGCGGCGTGGTCTGCAGCGCGGTGACGAGCGCAAGGTCCGTCTCGTCCAGATCGGCGGAAAACTTCATGCGCACTATCTGAACGCCGGTTTGCTGCAAAAACAAGGCCCGATTGCCAGTGTGGGCCGATGCTGCTGCGATCCGATCTCGCCCCGCAACCAACGACGCGGGCTGGAACCCCTTCCGGAATCCGGAGCACGAACATGCCTCTTGCGCTGACACTTCTCGCGGTGCCCGTGGTGGCGCTACTGGCGGCCGTGTGGCTGCCCTTCGTGAACGGTCCCCAACTGTGGCTGGGATTGCCCTCGCTGCTGGTCTGGTCCGTCGGCTGGGTGCTGGCGCTGACCCCCGCGCTGGCCTACGTGGAGCGCTGCCGCCGCAACGCCACCGGCACCGGGGAGGAGCGCTGATGTCCGTCACACTGCTCGTCTGCATCCTCGGTATGGTCGCCATCGGAGCCCTCGGCCTGCTCGGCCGCCGTCGGCCCGCTGCCAGCCTGGAGGAGTGGAGCGTCGGGGGACGCAACTTCGGCGCGTTCACCACCTGGCTGCTACAGGCCGGCGAGATCTACACGACCTTCACCTTCCTCGGCCTCGCCGGACTCGCCTTCACCTCGGGTGTGGCCGTCACCTACGCACTGCCCTACCTGCCGCTCGCCTATGTCGGCCTGTACGCCATCGCGCCTGCCGTCTGGCGGATGGGACGCGACCGCGGCTACCTCACCCAGGGTGACTTCTTCGCCGACCGCTACGGAAGCCGCCTGTTCGGCGGGCTCACCTCCGTCCTCGGCGTGGTTTTCCTGCTGCCGTACCTGCAACTGCAGATCACCGGACTCGGCCTGGTCATCCAGCTGGCCACCGGCAACAAGGACGCCGGCACCCCCGCCATGATCGCGGCCTCGGTGTTGGTGGTCGCCTTCGTGCTGTGGTCCGGCATCCAGGGCATCGCCAAGGCGGCCTACCTCAAGGACGCCCTGATGGTCGTCGCGCTGCTGGTGCTGCTGGTGATGGTCCCCGCGCACTACAACGGCGGCATCAACCACCTCGGCGCCCAGCTGCGCGAGCACCACTCGGAGCTGCTGAGCGTGCCCGCCGGCGGGGCGTACGGCCAGGTGTGGTTCTTCACCGCCATGCTCACCAGCCTCATCAGCGTCCTTTTCCTGACGATGCCGCAGGGCTGGCCCCCTGTGTTGGCCGCCGGCAGCGAGCAGGCGCTGCGTAAGAACAGCATCTGGATACCGGTGTACGGCGCCACCCAGGCCATCCCGATGATCGTCGGCTTCACCGCGCTGACCACGCTCAGCGGCGCGGCCTCGCCCGCCGGCAACGGCGTCCTGCTGCAGCTGGCCTCCGGCGCGATGCCCGACTGGTTGCTCGGCGTGATCGCGGTGGCCGCAGCCGCGACCGCCATGGTGCCCTCGGCGGGCATCGTGCTCGGCATGTCCACCCTGGTCGCCCGCAATGTGCTGCGCCCGCGCGGCGCCCGTTCCGGGTTGCTGGTCAACCACGGCACGGTCCTCATCGCGGTCACCCTCGCATTGGTGCTCGGGATCACCCGCCCCGACGCGCTGGCCAACCTCCTGCTGCTCACGTACAGCGGCCTGGGACAGATGGCGCCCGCCACCGCCGCCGCGCTCACCCGCCGCCCGCTGCTGCGCTCCTGGTCGGCCGGCGCCGGCATCGTCGCCGGCGAGGCGGTACTGATCTGGCTGACCTTCGGTGGCTCCTACCACGGCGCCATCAGCACTGGACTGATCTCATTGGCCGTCAACGTCGTGGTCGCGGTCGCCGTGGAGCTGGTGCTGCGGGCCTGCAGCGGTGCACCCGCACTCCCGGACGAGCCGTCCGCCCCCTCATCCGCCTCCACCCCTGCCACAGTCTGAGGAGCACGCCATGACAACCCCAGCCGCCTTTCCGCAGTTCGCCTCCCCGGTGTCGGCCGCCGCATCGCACCGGTCGGAGAAGGTGCGGATCTTCCACGCCCGCGCGATCACCACCCTTGCCGGACCGCAGACCCAGGCCCTTGCCGTCCTGGCCGGCCGGATCGTTGCCACCGGTGGTCTGGCCGAGCTGTCCGCGACCTTTCCCGCCGCCGACCGCACCGACCTCGGCGACGGCCACGTCGTACCCGGCTTTCACGACGCGCATTGCCACCCCTCCTGTCTCGCCGAGACCAAGCTGCGTCTTCACCTGGGCAGCGGGGACACCTCCGTGCCGCCGCGCGAGCGCATCGCCGCCGCCGTCGCGACCGCCCCACCCGGCGGCTGGGTGACGGCCGAGGGCTACGACCCGCGCACCGACCCCGAGGGCCGACTCGACCGTGCCGCCCTGGACGCCCTCGCCCCGGGCCGTCCGGTGGTGGTCGTCCACTTCTCCTCCCACATGGCCGTCGCCAACTCGCCCGCACTGGAACTCGCCAGGTTCCGGGATGGCGACCCCACCCCGCCCGGTGGCGACCTGGGCCGGGACGCCACCGGGCGGTTGGACGGCTGGATGTACGAGCGGGCCTGGTTCGACGAGTGGTACCGGGCGGTCGGCGAACCCGAGTTCCTGCCCAGCCACAGCATCGAGGACCTCGTCGAGCCGCTGGCAGAGGTCTGCTCCGACCTGCACGCCACCGGTATCACCTCGTGGTGCGACGCCTTCGTCACCCCCAAGGAGTTGCGCCTGTACCAGCTCGCGTCCGAGCGCGGGCGGCTGACCGCCCGCGTCGGCATGCTGCTGTGGTACCGCTACCTCGACGAGCTGCGCCGGGCCGGGCTGCGCGCGGGCTTCGGCGACGAGTGGGTGCGGGTGGTCGGCGTCAAACTGATGGCCGACGGCGCGCTGGCGGGCGGCACCTGTCTGTGCAGCAGGCCGTATCGGGCGGAGACCGGCGGTGACAACGGCATCCAGGTGATGGGCGACGAGGAGTTGGCGGCCACGGTGGAGGCGGCGCACGCCGCCGGGCTGCGGGTCGGCGTCCACGCCAACGGCGATCTAGCGGTCGGCAAGGTGCTGGACGCCATCGAACGGGCACGCGCCCTGCACCCGCAGAACACGGTCAACCATCGGATCGAGCACTGCAGCATGGTGGACGACGCCCTGGTCGAACGGATCCGCCGCAGCGGGGCCACCCCGGTCCCGTTCGGCTCCTTCGTCTACGGGCACGGCGCCAAGCTCATCGGCTACTACGGCGACGAGCGCGCCGAACAGGCGTGCGCGCACCGCACCCTGCTGGACGCCGGTATCACTGTCGCGGGCTCCTCCGACTACCCGGCCGGACCGCTCAACCCGCTGCTCGCCGTCCAGACCATGGTTACCCGGCGCACCGCCGACGGCCGGGTGCTCGGCGCCGACCAGCGGCTGACGGTTGCTCAGGCGCTCGAGGTGTACACCGCCGGATCCGCTCACGCCACCGGCGAGTCCCACCTCAAGGGCCGCCTGGTACCGGGGATGCTCGCCGACTTCGTGGTGCTCGGCGCCAGTCCCTTCGACACCGACCCGGACGGTATCTCCGAGATCCCCGTCCGGTCCACCTGGGTCGGCGGCCGCCAGGTGTGGTCCGCCGATTCCTGAGGCCTGCGGCCTAAGGGCAGTCCCGTAATCCCTGGCGGGCGCACGACGACAGCTACGGCACGTCGCTGCATTGTCGGAACGCCCGAATACGCCCAGTATGAGGACGGCCCTCCGCCTTGCGATGCACCGCATCTGACGCCGCGACGGCTGAACACGCGGGTTGTGCTGCCCGCGGTGCGAGTCATCGATGTACTTCCTGCGGGGTTCCAGCAATGCGATACGGGTGTCGGCGCTTCGTGTGCGAGGTCGGGGCGCGGGTGCCGCCGCCGATGCCGGGGGTAGCACCCGCCCGGCATCGGCGGCGCACATCACATCTGCTGGAGCGGCCTCAGACGGGGCGGCCGCCCACGTTGATCTCCGCAGCGCCCGCGAAGGCGTTGCCTGCCTGGGAGTTGAGGCCCGTCAGGCGCACGTACCGCCCACGGACGGCATCGAACTCGGCGTTCTGCGGAGTGAGCGCCTCGGTGAAGGAGTTGTTGGCCGCCTCTTTCCACGTGGTGCCGTCGACGGACACCTCGATCCGGTAGTCCTTGATCCTGCCGTTGCGGGCGTTCTGCCGCTGCGTGTACTGCAGGCCCGTGACGTCGTACTGCTTGCCCAGGTCCAAGGTGATGTGGTGGGGGAAATCGGGGGACGCGCTGTACCACTGGGTGTGCCAGATCGTGTTGAGGTCTCCATCGATGGCGTTCGCGGCGGCGCCGTTCTCGCCGACGGTCTCCTGGCTGTCGACGTCGTGCACGCGGAGCGTGGACTGGTCGATCGGGTTCGGCAGCGGGCGCAACTCGGACGCGACCGACACCGTTTGGCGTGCCGAGCGGTCGCCCTGGACGGCGCTGATCGTGTGCGTGCCGTCGTAGGTCGCTGCCGGGACGACGCCGTGGCGGGCGAACCGGCCGGCCGCGTCGGCGCGCACCGTGTAGAGGGTCTTGTCGTCGATGCGGATGTCGACGTAGCCGAGCGCGAACCCGGTCAGCTTCAGCGGGACCCACGTTCCGGCCTTCACGTTCCGCGGGACCTCAAGTGTCGGGGTGGCGGCCGGAGCGTCGCGGTCCTCCGCGCGTGCGTCGGAGACCCGGACGCGGACGGACACCGGGTCGCCCACCGACGGGGTGAGCACACACGTCGTGTCCTGGGGGAACGCCGCCTTCACAGTGGCGGTGTAGAGGCCTGCGGCGTGCAGGGAGTCGCGTGCCTGGCTCTGGGTGAACGTCACCGGCAGGACCCGTTCCTCGCACTTCGCGGTCGCGGTCAGGGGCTTGGTGAGCGCGCTGGACGAGGCGGGGTCGCCGTCGGTCGCCACGGTGTCCGGAACGATTTCGGTGCCGTTCTCGGAGATCTTGGTGCCGGGTGCGGCGACGAGCCCCAGCTCGTGCCGGGTGGTGACTCCGTTCGGGGCGACCGCGTCGGTGCCGGCGACGGTGGCGGCCCACCGCGCTCCCGGGCTCTCGTAGAAGTTGGTGCCCGCCACGGTGAGGCGCGGGCCGAGCTGGGCGAGGCGGGAGGCGAAGTCGGCGACGTCCTTCTGAGCCTTGGGCGTCCAGCCGGTCTCCAGGATCGCGGCCGCCCGAGGCAGTGTCAGAAACTCCGCCTGGTCGCCGCCGCGCACGGTCTCCGACCACAGCGGGCCCTCGACGCCGAGCACGCCCGCCTCGGGGATACCGCCGGACACCGTCGTGGTCGGGTCCCAGTCGTAGTAGCGCTGGAAGTCGCAAGTGCCACCGCAGGCCCATGTCAGGCCGATCGGGGTGTCCTTGGTGTACTTCTGGTCCAGGTAGGAGCCGCCCGCGGCCGACACCACGGCCTTGCCGCCCTTGGCGATGAAGTCGCGTACCCAGTCACCGGAACCGACCCAGTACTGCACGACCGAGCCGTCCCAGAAGCCCGGTTTCTGGGACAGGCCGGCCTCGGCGTACTCCGTCCAGCCCATGGTCCCGACGCCCGACGCCGCCTTGATGCGGGGCACGGCGCGGGAGATGAAGTCGACGTAGCGGGTGTGGCCCATCGCGTGGGACTCGTCGCCACCGATGTGCACGTACGGGCCGCCGGTCATTTCGGCCAGTTGGTGGAAGACGTGCTCCACGAAGGTGTAGGTGAGGTCGTGCCGCTCGTCGAGGGCGGAATATCCCACGTTGCCGGTGCCGTTCCAGTCCACGACGCCGGTCTTGGGGTTGGGCGCGGGCAGGGACCGGTCGGTGTTGAGCTGCGGGATCGCGTGCAGGGCGGCATTGGTGTGACTGGGTATGTCGACCTCGGGGACGACGGTGACGAACCGGTCCCTGGCGTAGGCGACGATGTCACGGTACTGCTTCTGCGTGTAGTAGCCGGTGCGGCCCAACTCGCCCCGGTATCCCTGCTGGTTCATCGCGGTCGCGCCGGACTCGCGGTGCAGCGCGCTGTAGTCGATCGGGTCGCCCGTGGCCTTGCCGTCGTTGGTGATCTCGATCCGCCAGCCCTGGTCGTCGGCGAGGTGCAGGTGCAGCACGCTCATCTTCATCCGGGACAGCTTGTCGATGTAGCGCTTGACGGCGTCGACGTCCTGGAAGGACCGGGCCACGTCGAGCATGACGCCGCGATAGGAGAAGCGCGGCGCGTCTTCGATGTGCGTTGCGGGCACGCGCCAGTCGGTGACGACCGGAGTCCGTGACTCGGCCCAAGCGGGCAGCAGTTGACGCAGGCTCTGCACGCCGTTGAACGCGCCGTGGGCGGTGCGCGCGTTGATCGACACGACATCACTGTTGACGTCCAGGACGTACGACTCCGGGGTGGGCGCGGCGCCGTCGACGGTGTATCGCGCCGCCGGGTCCACCGTGATGTGTATGGCGTTGGATCCGCCGTGCGCGCGCACCGGCACCCGGAACCCGGTCGCGTCACGCAGCTCTCCCGCGAGCTGCGAGGCGACGCGAGCCGCCTCGCCGTCCGCGACGACGGCGAGTGAGGGTCGCAGGACGAACGGCGCCTTGCCGGCGTCCTGTTGGACGACGACCGGACGCGGGACGAGCGCGGTGTCCGGCGCGACGGACGCGCCCGACGCGGCGGGCTCGGCGACGGCCGACGGCGCGCCGGCCAGACCGGCCATGGCCATGAGGACCACCGCGAGCAGCAGACGCGGCCCACGAGGTCGGACGGGCACAGGACTCTTCTTTTTCCGCAACCGCACGGGGACTCCCTGAGGGGCAACCAACGATGCATGCACTTGCTTGAAGGGTCAGGCTTTCTTTCAGGTTCGAGCACCATAGCGCTGCGGCGTGAAGTGGTCTAGTCCCTTGCGCTGACTCCGGTACTGACCTGAACTCCCCGTCCGGGAGGGGCTGCTGCGATGACGAAGACCGGCGGAGCGCGAGCGGGCACAGCCCTCGCCGTCGGCGTGAGGCCGCCTCCACGGAGGCCGACGTGACACGCGCCTGGCCGGCCCCTGGGGCTGGCGAGTCCGCATGCCGAGGTGTCACGCGGCCGGCCTGCGGGTCCGACGGCTGGCTACTTACCGGCAGTCAGTAGGTACGCCTGCCGTATCTCCGTCGTCATGCCGCGCCTATTGCCCGCACGAAGATCACAGTGGCTGAGAGGTCCAAAAGATGGACGGCATGACCAGGATGTGGACTCGCAGCATTGGTCATCCCGTCCGGTGGCGTCGGTATTCCGAGGAATGACAGGCTCGATACTCCGCTCAGGAACGGAGCCAGATCAGGATCAGCAGCGCAGCGGCGGTCACGGTGCCCAGGTAGGCAGCCGAGGCCAGAGCAGTCTTGAGATTCGTTTCATCACCGGACTGAAGCCCCGCGCACGGCCAATGACCCGGTAGCACTGCACCGCGCCGGAGCGGGAGTGTGTGCAGGTCCGCAGGCAAAGTGTGGCTGCGGCGATCAGCCGTACATGCCCGCGGCCGCCCCCGATCGGGGGCGGCCGCCACAGGCTCTGTCGGAGTGATGGCCGACAGGTCAGGACACTGGATGCGTGTCCGTGTCCTGGCCGGCGGACGGCCCGTGAGCCGTGGTGCGCCGGCCAGTCCGTGCACTCAGTTGGTCGCGTCCGGCTTCACGATGTCGGGGAGCTTCGCCTCGAACAACTCATCGAGCTTCATCGAGGGCAGGATGTGTCCCTGGTTGGGGGCCTCGTTGGCGATGCTCGCGCCCCATGTGGACGCCGCGATACGCTGGTTGGGCGTGCCGTGGTGCCCGTTGCTGCTGAAGCTGCAGTCGCCTACCTGGTAGAAGGACTTGGCGGAGTCGAGCACCCGCTTGGTGTTGAGAGCCTCGCCGCGCGAGTGCGTGAGGAAGTACGTGCCGAACGCGTCCGCCATCAGCTCGGTGCGGCGGGTGGCCTCCGGCCCGGTCAGCGTGGTGTTGTCGAACAGGTTGTTCTCGTACTGCACGTGGTGGCCGAACTCGTGGCCGAGGATGGCGCGCGGAGCGGTGTCGCCCAGGCCGATGGCCTTCATGGCCTCCAGGATGCCGTCGCCCATGACGATGCGGTCGGAGATGCCCAGCGGCTGCGGGTCGCCCTTCTCGGAGTAGGCGAACGCGTTGAAGGTGAAGATCGGGTTGGCCCCGCCCTTCAGCACGGGCTCGGAGTCGACCAGCGAGATGAACAGCTCGGCCAGGTCGAGGTTGCTCTCGGGCGTGCCGCCGTACAGCACGGACAGGGTGCGGGCGAGCCGTTCCGGGGAGGAGTAGACGTCGGCGCCGTGCATCGGCATGAGCTGGATGTCGTCGGAGTAGATGTCCCAGAACGACTTGAGATCCTTGGCCTCGGACGTCAGCTGGTTGGTGTATTCACCGTTGACGCCGTAGGTGTTGGACTTGGACTCGCTGCCGAACAACAGCGCATCGTACGTGGGGAAGTCGAACCCGCCGAACAGGGAGAGGATGAAGATCGCGAAGGGGTCGTTGGCGCCGTCGAGCAGCGTGTTCGCATAGGCCGTCAGCTCGGTGCTCTGGCACTGGTAGTCGCCCGGGTTGATGACGCTGTTGAGGATGTCGGCCCACTGGCTGTCGCCCATGCCGTACTTGGTGTTGGCGGCCTGGAGGCGCGCCTGCCAGTCGGCCGGCAGCTTGGCCTGGATCTCATCGACGAGGGCCTTCGTCTTCGGGTCGAGCGAGGATGTGTCGATCGCGGAGCCGTAGGACGCGGAGCCGTAGGACGCGGCGGTGACGGCGGTGGCCGTCGTGCCGTCCGCGGCCGCTGCAGGCAGGGCGGTACCCAACGTGCAGGTGGCCGCGGTCACGAGGGTGACGGCCCAGGCGAAGGTCTTCTTCACGGTCAACTCCTTGGTGTGTTGAAGCCGACACGCCGGTCGTCCTTGTGGGACGGGAGAGGCGGTCGGAGTGCCATGGGGCAAGAGTTTGCAAGGAATACGCTTTCCGGAGAAGTCGTCTGTGCTGTCGGAATCCGGCATGGCAGGAAGGTGACAGATGCGATGCCACACATCGCCGTACACCCTCCACGTGACGACCCCTGACTTGACGAAACGTCACTCCGTATAACGCCCCTACCGGATGGGTAGTCGCTATGTGCACACGACCTCCACATGGAGTAAATCGCATATGCGTGCAATGATTCGAATATGCATCCACTTCGGGTCATAGGTCTCACCGCGACGGCCGAGGACATCTACCTCGCGCTCGTCCAGCGCGGCCCGGCGCCTCCGGCCGGGCTGGCAAGCACCCTGCGCGTGACCCCGGACGCCGTCCGCGCGGCCGCCGACGAACTCACCGGACTGGGCCTATTGGAACCAGACGGGGAACAGCTCGTCGCCCGCCCCCCGCGGGCAGCGCTCGATGCCCTCGCGGAGATCCGCGCGAAGGAACTCGGCACCCTGCGCGACAGCGCCGACGAACTCGCCCGGTTCTGGCGCGACCACCACGCCGAAGGTCCGGGATACATCGAGATAGTCCGGACGGAGGCGGCCCGTGACGCGCTCGCCCGGCGCGTGCAGGACGAGGCGGTGTACCAGGTCCGTGCTCTCTCGATCGGCCCCACCGGCCGTCTCGCCGCACCCGCGCAGGTGGCGCCCGGCTGCCTGGAGGCACTCGCGCGTGGCGTCGCGTACTCAGTGGTCTACGGCGCCCAGGTGCTGCGTGACCCGCTGGCCCGGGAGGCCATCCAGACCTGCGTCAACCTCGGTGAACGCGCCCGCGTCTTCCCCAACGTCGCGTTGAACCTGATGATCTGTGACGACCGCTTCGCCGTCGTCACCGCACCGGCGCGTGACCACCAGCGACGCCACTACATCGCCGTGCAGCGATCGGCCCTGCTCGACGGACTCGTCGGCGTGTTCGAGTCGTACTGGCAGATGGCCGTTCCGCTCCCCATCAGCCACGAGTCCATGGACGACGCCGGCGCTTCCCCCACCGACGACGCCCGGCAGCTTCTCACCTACCTCAGCGGCGGACTCACCGATGAGTCCATCGCCCGTGAACTCGGCGTCAGCGAACGGACAGTGGCCCGCCGCATCGCCCGCCTCCAGGAAGTCCTGGGCGCACAGACCCGCTTCCAACTCGGCGTCCAGGCCAGCCGCCGCGGCTGGCTCTGAGCGCGGAGCCCCAAGTGAACGGGGAAGTACCGGCTCGCCGGGCCGCACCTCCTCGCTTCCCGCCCCGACGGCGGCCCCGGTCGGGCTGCGCGACAAGGCACTGGCGCTCACCGGCTTCCACCACGCTTCCCGGGCCGGCGCCACGTCCTGACCGCCGCAGCGGTCACTTCCGCACCCAACCGCCAGAACCAGCCCAGGTCCCCAGGATGCAGTTGCATCGGCGCCCCGTCGTACTGCCACTCCCGCAGTACGCCCACAGCCTCGCTCAGCCCGTCGACTCCCGGCTTGCCCAACACAGTCTCCATCCCCCCGATCACACATCACGGGACCGATAGTCCGCACCCGGTTTCCGACCGTCGGGCGTGGTGCGGTTTTGGGGACTCGGGAAGGCAGCCGATGGTCGAAGAGACACGGAGTGGCCCAGGGCCGGGGTGCCACGCCCGCCACGGGGTGCCGCTCGGCGGGTTGATGGTGACGTTGAGGCCCGCCGGCCGCCGCGGCGGTTGGGCCGTCGTCCCCATGGACGGGGAGATCGAGGCCGAGATCATCCGTCTGCGCGATCGGCACGGACCAGCGTCCTCGACACCCCAGGTCCCTGCCCAGCAGCGCGCCTTGGACGCGTCCTTGCTCCGGCGTCTGGAGGCCGCGACGGCCCGTAACCGCCAACTTGAGTCGGAAGCACGAGAGCTGAGGGACCAGCTCGCCCGCGCGCTGGGCCGGCAGCGCGCCGCCGCAGTCACCTCTTCGGCTGTGCAGGTGAATACGGAGAGCGGGTGTCGTTGAGTCTCGATCGGTACCGGGAGATGTCGGCGAGAACCGAGAGGACCGTGTCGGCGTGTTGGTGATCAGCGGCATAGTCCGGGCCGCGGATCTGAGAGCGGAGTTGGGGCTGTGACGGAAGTAGCGAAGGATGTCGGGTCGGAGACCGATGGTCCGAGCCTCTGGCGTCAGCGGGATTTCATGCTGCTGTGGAGCGGCCAGACGGTCAGTGAGATGGGCTCGGCGGTCACCCAGGTCGCTTTGCCTCTGGTTGCGGTCGTCGCGCTCAAGGCGAGCACGTTCCAGGTCGGGCTGCTGACCGCTGCCACCACGGCAGCGTTCGCGCTGATCGCGCTGCCCGCGGGCGCGCTCGTGGACCGCGGATCCAAACGTTCCATCATGATTGTCTGCAACATCCTCCGCCTGCTGATCATCGGCTCGGTACCGCTGGCGGCTGTCCTCGGCTCCCTGACGATGGCGCAGCTCTACGTCGTCGCTGTCGCAGCCGGTGTGTGCACGGTGTTCTTCGACGTCTCGTACCAGAGTTATGTGCCGTCGCTGATCCGCGCCGATCTCCGGATGGACGCCAACGGCAAGCTGGGCACCACCCAGGCGTTCGCGCAGCTCGGGGGACCCAGCCTGGGCGGGGGACTGGTCGCGGCGTTCGGCGCCGCAGGGGCGATGACCGCCGACGCGATCTCCTACGCGGTCTCGGTCTTCTCGATATCCGGAATCAGGACGCGCGAGGAGCCGCCGCCCGCGCGGCGCGAGGGCGAGACATTGCGGAGCCAGATCGCCGAGGGATTGAGATTCGTCGTCGGGCACAAGATATTGCGGAGGGTCGTGGCGTGCACGGGCACCGCGAACCTGTTCGGCGGCATGAGTTCGGCGCTGGCGATGATTTTCCTCGTCCGGGTGCTGCACGTGCGTCCCGGGCTGATCGGGCTGGTCGTGGCGGGCTCGGCTGTCGGCGGGATCGCCGGGGGAGTGTTCGCCGGTCGGCTCGCCAAGAAGATCGGCTCGGCGCGGATCATCTGGGTGTCGATGCTGGTGTTCAGCGCGCCGCAGGTCATCGCGGCGGCCGCTTGGCGAGGCTGGGGGGTGCTGCTGTTCCCGGTTGGCTGGGGCATCACGTACTTCTCCGCGATGGTGTACAACGTCGCGCAGCTCAGCTACCGGCAATCGGTGACACCGCCGGAGCTGATGGGCCGGATGAACGCGGCCGTCCGCTGGATCGTGTGGGGCACGCTGCCGTTCGGCAGCATCCTCGGCGGAGTACTTGGCACACTGATTGGGGTGCGGCCCGCACTCTGGCTGGCGTTCATCGGTTCCTGGGCGGCCGGCTGGTTCGTGTTCTGCTCCCCGCTCCGCCACATGCGCGATGTTCCCCAGCCCGAGCCTGCTCCCGGTGTTGCGCGTTGATGGTGCGCGTGGGGTCGGCCCGAAGCATCGGGTGCTCTCGCCGCCGAGCGACAGGTGCTCTCACGGCTCACGCATAAAGCGACCTCTTCGAGCGTAAGGAGTCGCACCGGCCACCGGCCGGTGAAGACCATCGGCCCCTGCTGATCGACTCCGCCAGCGACATCAGTCACCACGCAGAGGTCCCGGTCACAGCCCTTTCCTGGCCTGCGACCGAAGATGGGCTTCGGGGTGCAGATGTGCGCCGTCCGGTACGTCGGCCAGTTTCTGGTGGACGTGCCGTGGTCGGTCATCGAGCATCTGGCCGAGCAGCTGCGGATCGAGGAAGTTTTGGCCTTGCCGATGGGCTCGGACACGACACGCACGCCCGAGGCCCGTCCGGCCAAGAGTCGGGCAGGTCGCCGTCGCGGCCGCTGATGCCGAACTCGGTTGCCGCGGCGGGTTGCAGACGGGTGTAGTCGGCCACGTAGGCGTCGCAGATCTCGTGTACGCCGACGGCCGGTGACGTCGCGCCGTCCATGGTCCCGTCCCCAGGTCAGGAATCCGGTTCGAGAACTGTGGATGCCGCGCGGCGGCGCGGCAGACAGAGCTGGGCGGACAGCAGCCCGACCACGCCGACCAGGGCCCACAGCGCTCATGGGCCGATCGCGTACACGGCACCACCGATGAGCGGTCCGGCGCCCGTACCGGTCGTGTACGCGACGCCGTGCAACCCCTGGTAACGCCCGACCATCCGCGGCGGAGCCAGACTTCCCAGGTAAGCCTGGGAGATGGAGCTGGTCATCACCTCGCCGAGCGTCCAAACCAGCACCGTCGCCGACAGCAGGACCATGCCGGTCATGAACCCGGTCAGCGCGAGACCGACACCGATGATCAGGTTGCCGATGGCCAGTACGTACTCCGGCCGGTACCGGGAGACCGCACCCGTGACGGGCAGCTCGAGAACCAACACCAGCAGACCGTTGAGCCCGATGAGGAGACCGAAGTCGCGCTCGTTCAGACCCACGTTGCTGACGTGCAGGGGCAGGCCGACGGTGGACTGGATGCAGACGAACTCGGCGAACACGGTCATCAGCAGGAATCGCACCAGGGTGCGGTCGGCGGCGGTGGACTCCTAGAGGCCGTCGTCCGCTCGGGGCATGCGCCCGCCGGACGCGGGGAGTCGGGAATGACCTCACCGTCCCGCAGTAATCCTGCTTCGAACTCCTCGACGAACAGCACGGCCTGTCCAACGCCGACCTCGCCCACGGCACCTTCGTCACTCGGCAGTCCGCCAACGTCGTCCTTCGCGGCCTCAAAGACGCCGGCCTCATCACCCGTCCCACCAGTACCGACCACGGCCGCGCCCTGCCCGTCCATCTCACCCCCGCAGGACAACAGTGCCTGCATGCGGCCCGCACCGCCGTCTACGCCATCGAGGAACGCATGATCAATGCCATCCCCCACAAACGTCTCGCAGCACTGCTCGCCGACATCGACACCATGGCCAAAGCCCTCAGCGAACCCACGGATGGCTGATGCTCCACCGCCGCTCGGTCCGCGACTGTGAGGCCCTGACCGCATGACTCCGCACTCGGCGGTGGGGCCGAGTGCGGAGTCGCAGGGCGGTGTCAGCTGGTGCGGTTGTAGATCGCCGTGCCGGGGCAGGCGGTGATGCCGGAGCGGGTGGCGCAGCCGGTGTACTGGCCGGAGCCGTTCCACCAGGTCCAGCCGCCGATGGTGCGGCCGTGCAGCCACGTGTACTGGCCGACGTAGTTGGCGTCGTACGTGCGCAGGCTCCAGTGCACATGGGCTCCGGTCGCGGAACCGCCGGCGCAGGTGTCGGTGCCGGTGGTTCCGAGCAGGGCGCTGCTGGGGACCCACGTACCGTTGTAGTAGGTCGCGTTCCACATGTGGTAGTAGTCCGTCGAGAAACCGCCGGGGTGGATCACCCTGGTCCAGCCGCCGCCGGCGCCGCACATCGAGGTCGCCGTACCTTCACGGGACGAACGGACCCGGCTGCTGGCGTTACCACCGGCGAAGTCGAGGCTGCTCCAGTAGCCGGTCGCGCCGTCGCTGGAGTGCGGGCCACCGGTCAGGGTCATGTAGTAGTCGGGCATCCAGGGCAGCAGCAGCCCGTTGGTGTTGGCCAAGGTCCCTATCGACGATGCCTGCTTCTGCGGCGTCGCCTCGTGCTGCGCGTATGCCGTCATGGTCTGCCGCTCCGCCTTGCCGACCAGCGGGGACTCGGCCGCGTAGTCGGCGAATTCGCGGTCGCCTTCGAGGCCTGAGACCCAGCGCCCGTCCTTGCGGTGGGCGATGTAGAGCCAGCCTTCCGGCTGGCCGTGGTGCGTGCGCGGCGCTTCGACGTACGCGACGCCACGGGCCCAGTCGCGCGAGACGGCGCGGACGTCGACGACCACCTTGCGGCCCTCGTCGGCGAGCTTGCTGACGGCGGCCTTCGGGGTGAGGCTCTTGGCGTCGTGGGACCGGGACAGGACGTCTGTGGAGATGGCGTCCATCAGCGCTTTGCGGCCGGTGCCGAGGCGGTCGGCGACCGCGGCCGGCATCTTCACGGTGACCCCGGCGGACGGCGACTGGGCGGCGGCCACCGCGGTCGGGGTCGCGGCCGAATGTCGGGAGGTCGCCGTCGCCGCGGGCGCGGTGGTGAGCAGCCCGGTGACGGCGAGGGCGGCGATGGTGGTTCTCACGAACAGTTTGGAAAGCATGGGCGGTATCCCTTCTGCATAAGAGGGCGTGCCGGGCGGACAGATGGCGAGAGCGTGGTGGACCGCGGCCACGCCGTACGAGACGTTGAGGCTGAACCACTCCGGGCGGGTACTTCTCTTTCCGGAACTTGACAGGCCGGTTGTGTACGTCAGTTGGTCTGGGGCGTGTCGCGCTCTGACCCGCCCTTGTAACGGGGCGCGTGAGTTTCGACGAGATGGATTCATCCGTGTTTGCGCAGCCGTCCAAGCAGCCACGGAAGCGTTCTTCCGGCGTGTTTGTTCAGGTCATGGTGCTGCGGTGATTCTTCTCGGCGTACGGCCCCGGCTCGTCTGCGCCACTTGTGGTTCTGCCACGCAGAGGGTCTCCGGGTGGGGCGGGTGGAGACAGACGGCCGGTTTCGGCGCGGGTGGGGTCAGAGGCCGCAGCTGGGGGCCGACCAGTACCGGCCGGTGCCGCCCGCGACGTGGACGTGGTCGTCGTGGCCCGGGTAGCCCGGCCCCAGGATCTGGGTGAAGCCGTGTTCGCGGGCCTCGAAGGCCAGGGCGCAGAAGCCCTGGGAGCCGGCGCTCATGTCGGCCGCGAGGCCGTACATGTGGAGGCTGTCGGAGGCGCCGCCGACCGCGTCGTTGCAGGCGTGGCTACGGAAGCCGTCGTTGATGCCGATCGGCCTGTCGCCCATCGCGTGCCGCAGGGCCTGCAGTTTCCACATGGTGACCAGGACGTTGGCCTTGACCGTGCCCGCGTCGACCTGGCCGTCCGACCAGTCGGAGTTGCACTGGTTGAGTTCCGACCAGTCGAAGTTGGCCGGGGAGCAGTCGCTCTTCTGGAGTTCGTAGATCTTGCCGAAGGTGATCGGGCCCGCGATGCCGTCGGCCTCCAGGCCGTAGGCCGCCTGGAAGCGCTGTACCGCGGCTCTCGTGGCCGGGCCGAACTCACCGTCCAGGGCGAGCTCGCCGCCGAATCCCGGGTAGCCGGCGACCCTGATCTGGAGCTGTCGTACGTCCTCGCCGGAGGCTCCCTCGCTGAGGGACCTGTCCCAGGTGAAGCAGGCATTGGCGGATGCGACGCCGGCGGATGCCGAGGCGGGCGCTGGGGACGGTGCGGGGCTCGCGGACGCGGACGTGGACGCGGCGAGCAGCAGGCCGGCGCCGGCCAGGGCGGACGCGAGCAGCAGGGATGAACGCGATGTCATGTGGGGGCCTCTGTTCGGAGGACGACACGGTCAGGGGCGCAGCCTCGCGAGTCGGCCGAACTGTTGTCAATGTCCAGTCAAAAAATGGCGTGGTCGGAAGCTGCCGGGCCATGCCGGCGTTGACGCGGTGGCGGGGCGGCGGCGGGGGCTACGGGCCGGCGTTCACGCAGGTGCTCGCGGTAGGAATCGGCAAGGCCTGCACGGTACTTGGAAACGTGGAGCATCCGCTCGGGCTTCTGGGCGCGGGCGAAGCGTTTGACGGTGTTCAAGGCCCTGGTCTCGTACCGGCTACGGCGAACGGACATGCCAAGGACGGCAGCCGGCCCGTTCGACTCCACCGTCGTCCGGGCCCACCGGCACGCCGCCGGAGCGCTCAAAGACGAGGTCGTAGTTGAGCCGGCCGAATACCCCCCGTCGCGCCAGGCGGCGTAGCAGGGGTAGACGGTGCCGTGGTTCGGGAAGTCGTGCGGGAGGTATTTCCAGGGGATCCCGTGCGGTTCACGTGGAGGATCGCATTGAATGCGTTGCGCAGATCGACGGCTGCATCCGTAGGCCGATGGGACATCCGTCGGGGCCAACGCCGCGTACCCGTACGCGGCGCGCCACCGCTTCGTGAGAAGCTCGTCAGTTCCCTTGGACGGCAAAAGGAAAAGGCAAGGAGGACTCTCTCCTTGCCACTCTCAACGTATAGCGCGTTGGGGGGCTTGCCGCAAGACCCGGGTCACGGCGCAGAATCGACGGCCGATGCCACAACCTGCGGAAATGGGGGCACGACGTGCGTGTGTTGTTTTCGACGTATGGGGGACGCGGTGACGTCGAACCAGTGGTGGGACCGGCAGTGCAGGTGCGGGTGCTCGGCGCGGAGGTACTGGGGTGCGCGCCGGCCGACTCATCGGAGGGGACGCAACCAGGGATGAGGACCTGCTCGACAAGAGGTTCGACAAAGTGGGAGGCGCCGGTGATTCGATCGGCCACCGCAGTGCAACAGAGCACGGCTGCCTCGGAGGTATCGCAATGATTGAGCAGTACGTGTTGGATCTTCAAGAGGTTGACGACATGCAGGTCGCGGTCGTTGGCGGCAAGGGCGCGCACCTGGGCGGGCTGTCGCGGATCGAAGGCATCCGCGTGCCGGCCGGCTTTTGCGTGACGACGGACGCCTTCCGGCGGATCATGGCGGAAGCGCCGTCGATCGACGATCGACTCGATCAGTTGTCGCGCTTGAACCCGGACGACCGGGAGGCGATCCGCACGCTCAGCGCGCAGATTCGTCGGACCATCGAAGGCATTGCCATCCCGGGCGATCTCGCGGCGGCGATCACCCGCGCGCTCGCCCAGTTCGGCGAGCAAGCCGCCTACGCCGTCCGATCCAGCGCGACGGCAGAGGACCTGCCGACGGCCTCCTTTGCCGGCCAGCAGGACACGTACCTGAACGTCGTGGGGCCGACGGCGATCCTCCAGCACGTCAGCCGGTGCTGGGCCTCGCTGTTCACCGAGCGGGCCGTGACCTACCGCCAGCGGAACGGCATCGACCACCGTACGGTCCACATGGCCGTGGTCGTGCAGCAGATGGTCTTCCCGCATGCGGCCGGCATCCTGTTCACGGCCGACCCTGTCACGGGCAACCGGAAGGTCGCCACCGTGGACGCCGGCTTCGGCCTCGGCGAGGCCCTGGTCTCCGGCCTGGTGAACCCGGACGTCTTCAAGGTGCGACACGGCGAAGTCGTCGCCAAGGCGATCGCCGCCAAACAACATGCCGTTCACGCCCTGCCGGCCGGCGGTACGCAGGAAGTGGCGATCGACTCGCAGTGGTGGGAGCAGCCGGCGCTGACGGATGCGCAGGTCGTGCGGCTCGTGCAGCTCGGGCGGCGGATCGAAGCGCACTTCGGCCGCCCGCAGGACATCGAATGGTGCCTGGTCGATGATGACTTCCGGATCGTTCAGAGCCGGCCGATCACGACGCTGTTCCCCATTCCCGAGACCGGCGACCAGGAGAATCACGTCTACGTCTCCGTTGGTCATGGGCAGATGATGACCGACCCCATGAAGCCCCTGGGCCTCTCCGTGTGGCAGCTGACGGCCATGGTCCCGATGCACGAGGCCGGCGGGAGGCTGTTCGTCGACGTCACCCGGCGCCTGGCCTCGCCCGCGAGCCGCTCCGGGCTCCTGGACGTCATGGGGAGAGGCGATCCGCTGATCAGGGACGCTCTGGAGACCGTCCTCGACCGCGACGATTTCGTCCCGTCGCTCCCGGACGCGGGTCCCGGCGGGCCGCCGGCCGGCAGTGCGTCCGCCCCGATCGAGACCGATCCGGCCATCGTCACCGAGCTGATCGAGCGCAGCCAGGTGTCCATCGCCGCCCTGGAGCGCGACATCCGGACGAAGACGGGACCGGCACTGTTCGACTTCCTGCTGGAGGCCTTCGAGGAGCACAAGCGAGTCCTCAGTGATCCGCTGAACCTTCAGGCGATCATGGCGGGGATGGAGGCCACGTGGTGGCTCAACGACAAGCTGCAGGAGTGGCTGGGCGAGAGGAACGCGGCTGACACGCTCACGCTGTCCGCCCCCGACAACGTCACGTCGGAGATGGGACTGGCGCTGCTCGACGTCGCGGACGTGATCCGCCCGCATCCGGAGGTGGTGGCGTTCCTGCAGGGCGTCGAGGACGAGGGCTTCCTGGACGAGCTGGCGAAGCTCGCGGGCGGGACCGAAGCGCGCGACGCCATGGAGGCCTACCTCGACCGGTACGGCATGCGCTGCGTCGGCGAGATCGACATCACGAGGCCGCGTTGGCGCGAGCGTCCCACCACGCTCGTGCCCGCGATCCTCGACAACGTCAGGAACTTCGAGCCGGGCGCCGCCGAGCAGCGCTTCGAGCAAGGGCGGCAGAAGGCGCAGAAGAAGGAACAGGACGTGCTGTCACGCTTGCGGGCCCTGCCGGACGGGGACCAGAAAGCCGACGAGGCCAAGCGGATGATCGACCGGGTCCGAACCTTCATCGGATACCGGGAGCACCCGAAGTACGGCATCGTCAGCCGCTCCTACGTCTACAAGCAGGCCCTGCTGGAAGAGGCCGAGCGCCTCGTGCAGGGCAACGTGCTTCCTGAGAAGGAGGACATCTTCTACCTCACGTTCCAGGAACTCCACGACGTCGTGCGCTCGAACCAGGTGGATGACCAGCTTGTCCGGCAGCGCAAGGACGCGTTCCGGTCGTACCACGCGCTCACACCGCCCCGGGTGCTCACATCGGATGGTGAGGCCGTCACCGGGGCGTACCGGCGCGACGACGTGCCGGCCGGCGCCCTGATCGGCCTACCGGTTTCCACCGGGAGCATCGAGGGAAGGGCCCGCGTCATCCTTGACATGGCGGAGGCCGATCTCGAAGCGGGCGACATCCTGGTCACGACCTTCACGGACCCCAGCTGGTCGCCGCTGTTCGTCGGAATCGCGGGCCTGGTGACGGAGGTGGGCGGCCTGATGACCCATGGCGCAGTGATCGCCCGGGAGTACGGCTTGCCGGCCGTCGTGGGCGTGGAGCAGGCCACCCGGCTGATCCGGGACGGGCAGCGGATCCGCGTGCACGGAACCGACGGGTACGTCGAGATCCTGCCTTGACCGACCACACCGAGAAGCCCCATCCGTAGCTTCCGTCCAAACAACGCCAAGCAGTTGATGACCCCTCGTGAAAGCCCGAGGCTGAACTTGAACTCGTGATGCCGGCGCTGGGGGCGCGTGGCACCTGCGGCATGCAGTGCAGCGACGATGCGCTCGTACTTCTGACGGTCGTCGAGATGCCGTCCAATCTGGTCGTGGGCCATGGACAGTGCTGTTTGTCGTGGGGCGGCGCCGCGGTCGAGCAGGTGAGGCACCATCACCCTGCTGCCTTCTTGCGTGCTGAAGACGGTAGACAGGTGGTTGTCGTTGGCTGAGAGGACGAGAAGACGTGGACGTGTATGAAGCCGTGCACAGTCGCCGGGCCGTGCGGGCGTTCAGCGATGAGCCGGTACCCAAAGAGGTACTCGAACGAGTGCTGGCCGCAGCGACGCGGGCTCCGTCGAGTGGGAACCTCCAGCCGTGGCATGTGTATGTCGTGACCGGCGAGCCCCTGGCCGAACTGAAGAGGCATACGACGGCCAGGGCCCTGGCGGGAGACCCGGGTGATGAGCGGGAGTATCCGATGTACCCGGCGACACTGACCTCGCCGTATCTGGACCGTTTTTCCGCCGCGGCCGCCCAGCGGTACAAAGCGCTGGGGATCGAGCGCGACGACCTCGACAGGCCCACAAAGATCGCCGCCTTGAACTCGGAGGCGTTCGGGGCGCCGGTCGTACTGTTCTGCTACCTCGACCGGACGATGGGGCCCGGGCAGTGGGGGGACGCGGGGATGTACCTGCAGACGGTCATGCTGTTGCTGAGGGCGGAAGGGTTGCACAGCTGCCCCCAGGTGATGTGGACGGTGTATCGCAAGACCGTCAGCCAGATAGTCGGAGCCGATGACGGGCTCGTGTTGTTCTGCGGTGTCGCGGTGGGATTCGAGAAGCATGGCGTGCCACGGCTGCGTACCGGGCGGGCGGACATGACAGAAACAGTGAGCTTCATCGGAGTGTGACCTCCAGGACTTGCCGATCATGTTCGCAGCCGGACGGCGACGGCTGCTGCTGTCGCCGTGCCGCGGAAAGCGTAGCCGCGCCTGTCGTAGCGCGTGGCCACTGCCCGATGCTGCTTCAAGCGGTTTCGGTGTCCGTCAGATCGCCCCGCCCCATACCTACATCAACGACTTGGGCACGGAGTATCCACATGATCGGCTGAACAAGCATGCAGGTATTCGGGCATGAGACGATCCGACGATGGTGCTTGCAGGAGAGTTCTTCCTCGCCGCAGACGACGAAGCGGCGGTGCGGGTCGGCCCGGGCAGGAGACATGAATTCCCCGCGGTGCCGTGCGACGGCATCTGTCCCGATGATGCGGTGCTGAAGTGGGAAACCTTGCTGCCACGTGCGTCGGCGAAGGAGCCGGTTGGTTCAGACCGGCTCCGCGAAGTGGTGCCCATGGCCAACGACGGGTTCACGGTCTTTGCCATTCCGGACCGGCTGTGCACGGCATTGGTCAGTGCGGGAACGGATCGGTTCCGGACGACAGCCGTTCTGTGGGCCGAGACTTCAGAGCCGGACGATGAAATCTCGCTCGACAGAGCGGTGGACCTCCTTGAGCGCTTGTCGGTTCTGGCCGGCCGCGGAGCCGAGAGGAACCTGAACCTGTACTGCTGGTACTTCGCTCCCTGACTCCTCACTCCCTCCCGCTCACGTGCCCGTAGCCTCCGCCGTTCACCCGGCCGCGGCGACTACCACCGGACCAGGCCCGGGCCGACAAAGAACGCTGTCGGCACAAGCTGCTGACGCGGCGCCAGGACTTCTTCCGGCTCAGGCACGAAGGCGGGCTGTCCGGCTGCCCCAGCCGCGCGGAGTCCGCCCACGACATCGTGGAGAACTACCACGTCCCGGTGCCGATGTCCCGGGCGGCAGCAGGCATTTGTGACCGCGCAACGGCGAGGCATGGCCCGTCAGGCCGCCTCTCGCCTTCTGCCGTTGTGGCTACGAGTGACCTCCGGAGGTGGAGGCAGTCCGCTCTGCCTCGCGGGGCCGGCCCGGCGAGACCCGGGTCAGGCCGCGCTCCAGGTCGTCGAGGGCGCGGCGGGCGGTGGCGATGCGTTCGAGCAGCAGGTGGGGGTCCTCTGGGGAGGCCGCGAGAGGTCGGTCCCGAGCATCGTTCTCCTCCATGTCGCGTGCTTCGTCGAGGGAAGTGATGACGACGCCGATGAGGACGTTGACGAGGACGAAGGAAGCGAGCAGGACGTAGGAGGCGTAGTAGAGGATGCTCCAGTGGGAGACCTCCAGGCCCGCACGGACCGCATCGCCGATGCCGTCCAGGGTCATCAGGAGGAAAAGGGTGAGGACGGCGCGGCCGATGGAGCCGTAGTGCTCGGGATCGTGGCGTGCGAAGAAGACCCAGCCCACCATCGCGTAGACGTACAGCAGCAGAGCGCCCACGACCAGGAAGCTGATCGTGCCGGGGAGACTGCGGCCGACCGCGACCAGGAAGATGCGCAGCTGCGGCAGGAAGCGGGCGGTGCGCAGCACTCGGGCCAGCCGCAGCAGTCGCAGGACGGTGGAGTTCTCGCGTACGACGGGCAGGAACGCGCTCAGTACGACGGCGAGGTCGAAGAGGTTCCACGGGTCGCGGAAGAAGTCCCGGGGACGGTTGGCGTGGGCGGCCAGGCGCAGCACGATCTCCACCGTGAAGGCGGCGACGCAGGCGTGCTCGGCGAGGCGTAACCACCGGTGCCAGTCGTCA
The DNA here is from genome assembly GCF_042801455.1 of Streptomyces sp. NPDC057565. NCBI lineage: Bacteria > Bacillati > Actinomycetota > Actinomycetes > Kitasatosporales > Streptomycetaceae > Streptomyces > Streptomyces sp. NPDC057565. Next base: position 68,142 of record NZ_JBHVFU010000036.1, read on the forward strand.
ACCAGTCCGCTGTACGTCTCCACGCCGAGCAGCGCGGCGTTGGTGAGGATCAGGGCGAACACGGTGGCGGCGAACCAGCGTGCCTCCGTGATGGCGCGACACCGATGCGCCAACGTCTCCCGGGCGGTCCGCGTCCCGGCAGTCACTTCCGTCATCCTGCTCTGTTCCTCCGTGCAACACGCTGTTCCCGGCCAGCCGGGCCGGAATTCGGGCTTGTTGAGCGATCACGCTCCAGGAGAAACTTCTACAGCACTGTAGAGAGCGATGTGCTGCCGGTATGCCGTTTCGGCCGCCGTCCGTCCCCCTGGGAGAGCAGATCTGATGTTCGGCCTGAGTGAACTGGCCCTGATCCTTCTCGTCGTCGTGGTGGTCCTGGGGGTCAAGAAGCTGCCCGAGCTGACACGTTCGGCAGGCAAGGCGGCCCGGATCTTCAAGAGCGAGGCCAAGGAACTGAAGAACGGCGAGCGGTGAACATGTGCCGGCCCCAGCCCTGCGAGGCGTCTGCCTTCAGACCGTTGGTGTTGACGAGGGGCTCGGAGCGACCGCATGACCCTCTCGTCCCGCACTTCTCGGCCCTGGGGACCCTCGGCGCCGGCGCGGCCGCGGTCGCCGCCTGCGCGGTGTGTTGCGCGGGCCCGCTCCTGGCCGTCCTCGGCGGTATCGGCGTCACCTCCGCGATCGGTGCGTTGTGGATGCCCGTCCTGGCGGTGCTGGCCGTGGCCGCCGGGCTCGGCGTCCTGGTCGTGCGACGGCGGCGCCGGGCGGAGGTCTGCCGTACGGTCGCGGCACGGGCCGACCTCGGCATGCCGACTGTCGGCCCACCCTCGGATGCGGACGGCAGCGAGGCAGCTTGCTGAGCTGGAGCCGCAGGTCGGGCCGAGCACGGTGACTTGTGAGATGGAACGTGTGGCAGTCACGGGCCGTCGGCACCGTGGCAACGAACCCTTCGGACAGAGTGGCCATGACGGCGTGCCTCGTTTTGCTGTGCCGGGCGAGCAGAGCGTCGACGAACGCTGTGAATGCGATGGGGGCGATCTGGCACTCGTCAGCCTCTCCCCGCTGGTCGTAGGGGCCAGCGTAGGGAGCATCTGACATGGCGGTCAGTCAGCCCACCATGGAACGTGAGCCAGAACCCCACTTCGGGAGACGCATGAGCTGGCCGCGGGAATTGAACTGCTCACCGTTCGCGACAGCATCCGGAAGCCTGCTCAGGCCCACGAGCCGTTGCCTGTCGACGCTCAACCCTCGGGGCCGGACCCAGCACGCCCCGGGAAGGCCCAGCCTCCGTACGTCTGCGGGCCGCTTGCGGTCACTGACCGGGTGGGGACTCCAGCAACTCCGCCGCGCGGCGCAGCGCGGCGGCCAGGCCACTCTGCCCCCACCCGCATCGACTGTCCGGACGTCTCATGGCCGTGGCGATCGAGATGGTTGTCTATCCGTGGTCGGGACTTGGTCGGGCGGTGTCGTTCGAGGTTGCTTCGGGTTTGGTGTGGAGGACTTCGCGGGCCTGTTCGGCGGCGCGGGTGATGCTCTCGCTGATGAAGTCGAGGAAGCGGGCGATGTTCTCCATGCGGGTGGCGGCGGGGGTGTGGGGGCCCAGGATGGCGACGCCTTGGCGTGCGGTTTCGACGAGCTGGTCGTTGGATCGGGCGCTGGCAATCGTCGCCTGGTAGAAGAGTTCGTCGTCGACGACGTAGCGGTCGCGGCGGCGTTCATCGCGTTCTCGGCGGACGAGGCTCTGGCTCTCCAGGAAGGAAATCGCTTTGGAGATGGACGCCGGGCTGACCTGGAGGCGCTGGGCGAGTTGGGACGCGGTGAGGCTGCCCGCGTCGGTGGTGAACAGGCAGGTCAGCACCCGGGCCGTCATCTTGGGCAGGCCCGAAGCCATGAGGACGGTGGTGAGTGTCTCCTCGTACTCGGCCACTGCCTCGGCGTTGCGTCCGTGTGGCTGGGGGACTGCCTCCGACCCTCGGGAGGGGGCGGGCTTGCGCCGGTGAGCGCGGCGTTCGGTGGCGCGGTGGGCCAGATCGGCGCGGTAGGCGGTGGGGCCGCCGTTGCGCATCACCTCACGCGTGATCGTCGAGGTCGGACGGCCGAGGCGTCGGGCGATCTCGGCGTAGGGGAGGCTGTCGGCCAGCCCCAGCGCGATCTGCTGGCGTTCCTGCTGGGTAAGCCTGCCTCCCGGCATCGCGATCTCCTTGGTGATCCTTCGTGGTGGTTCCTGATCCCCTCACTATAGCGTTCACTTCTCGTTCATTGCAATGATCGAAGCGATCATCGTTGCGTTACTGACGAGACGGTTGCAACGGCTTCCTAGGTTCTACCTGCGTGGATATCGATTCTGCGCAACGAGTATGTTGCATAAATATGGAAAGCAACGTAGCGTTTCCGACGTCAGAAACAATGAACGAGCACGGGAGAGCACGATGCAGAAGTTCGACACGCCCGCCCCGATCTCCGCCGTCCTGGCCATCCCCGCCGGACGCATCCAGTTCATCGCCGCCGACCGCGCCGACACCACCGTCGAAGTCCTGCCCGCCAACCCCTCCAGGAGTCGCGACGTCCAGACCGCCGAGCAGACCACCGTCGCCTACGCCGACGGCGTCCTGCGGATCCACACCCTCGAGCCCACGAACCAGCTCTTCGACCCCTCCGGATCCCTGGAGGTCACCGTCCAGCTGCCCGCCGGCTCCAGCATCGAGGCCAAGGCCGCCGGCTCCGAGCTCCGCGGCGTCGGCCGCCTTGGCGACGTCGCCTTCGAAGGCGCGTATCGCCAGATCAAGATCGATGAGGCGGTGAGCGTCCGCCTCACCGCGGTCGACGGCGACGTCGAGGTCGGCAGGCTCAGCGGCCCCGCGGAGATCAGCACCGCAAGGGGCAACATCCGGATCACCGAGGCCGTGCGCGGCACGGTCGTGCTCCGCACCCAGTCCGGCGACATTTCGGTCGGCGCCGCCGCCGGCGTCTCGGCCGCCCTGGACGCCGGCACCGGCTACGGCCGCATCAGCAACGCCCTCAAGAACGATGGCACCGCCGATCTCGACATCCGCGCCACCACCTCCCACGGCGACATCACCGCCCGCAGCCTCTAACGACCCGGTACGGGCCGGGGGCGGTGAAGCGGCGGCCGGCGAGCAGTGGGAGGATCTCGCGGATGGCGCGGGTAACGGTGGGGCGGGTCACGCCGTACAGCTCCGCGAGCGCCGCGTGCGGCAGTTGCAGGCGCAGGTAGACCACGGTGACCAGGATCCGGTCGGTGAAGGCCAGTCTGTGGTCCGGCCCCGCGCCGGCCGCCCGCTGGCGTTCTCCGCCGCGGCGCTCGCGCAGTGCGGACTCGCGCCGGGCCGTCCACGGATCGGCCAACTCCTCGATCAAACCACCGAGATGTGGACGATCAAGGTCGCAAGAAACAGGATGGGACAAGGTCGCACGGGCTCGGCAATGCGTCACAACATCACCAACTCGTGCGGTGCACTCACGTCACGATGCGCCGGCGGCGCGAGCGGCGCAGGACTTCGCGACCAGTTCCTCGACCAGAGCGCTCTTCGCCGCCAAGTAGGCCGCCCTGCCCTCGCTGTCGGCAGGGAACCGCTGCGCCAGGGCCACCTTCCATGCGCTGTAGCGCTGGACCTCATCGGGCCGTTGACGCAGGTAATCACGGAGTAGGACGTGATCAAGGTGGGGCTTTGAGCCCGCGACCACGCCATACAGATGATGTTCGGGAACCGTGGGAGGGGCCTGGAAGGCCTCCCGTCCCCGAATCCCCAGATCGCCTTCGTGTCGGTAGCCCTGCCTGGCGAGCCGGGAGATCAACTCGGGCATGACGGCCTTCTCGGACAGCACGATGTCGAGGTCGATGATCGGTTTGGCGGCGCATCCGGGCACGGCCGTACTGCCGACGTGTTCGATGGACACAGCCAGATCCGCGACGTGAGGTTCCAGTCGCTGCCGCAGATCCTCGAACCGCTGGGGCCATTGGGGGTCGTAGTCACTGACCACGATCATGTCAGTCATGTCGGCAGTCTCCAGGACCGCCAGGGACCACCGCATCCCTCGGAGACCCCTGGCTGTCGCCGTACCGAGTCGTAAGGGGGGGCTCACAAAAATGGGCGCCCGGCTCGCGACGCCCGGCACGCACGCTCGCTGCGTTGCCGAAAGGCCCCAGTAGCTCCTTCCCCGAGCTCTCGGCTTCGTTCGAGTAGGGGAGACCCTGTCCGAGGACCTTCCGGCGCCTTGCGATCGGACGCACCGGACGCGGCGAGCTGATCGGACTCCCATTGTGCGAGCTCCTCTTACGGACTTCCGAGGGGGTGGGGTTGTCGGTGGTGTGAGGCAGAGTTGCCGTCATGGGAACGAGTCTTGGGACTGTGGTAGTCACCGGTGCAGCCGGGCGAATTGGGTCAATGGTGCGGATCGGCCTGCGCGGTGAAGCGGAACGCTTGGTGCTCGTCGATCGTGTCGGCCTCGCGGCGCAGTCGCCGGCCGAGGAAGTGCGGCAGCTTGATCTGCGCGACGCTGAGGCGGTGACAGCGGCCCTGGAAGGTGCGGACGCGGTGGTGCATCTGGGTGGAGTCCCGGATGAGGCGCCGCTGTCGGAACTGCTGGACGGCAATGTCCACGGAACGCATAACGTGCTGGAGGGTGCACGTCGGCAAGGAGTGGGGCGGGTCGTACTCGCCAGCAGTAACCGGCTCACCGGCTTCTATCCGGTCTCGACGACCGTCACGCCCGAGATGCCGCCGCGCCCGGACGGTCTCTACGGGGTGAGCAAGGTAGCGGTCGAGGCTCTGGGACGTCTGTATGCGGACAAGTTCGGTCTCTCCGTGGTGTGCCTGCGCATCGGGAGCTTTGAAGACGCGCCGACCGAGCGACGTCATCTTGCCACCTGGCTGAGCCCGCGCGACTGCCTCGGCTTCATTCGCGCGGCGCTCACCGCCCCCGACGTCAACTTCACGACTGTCTACGCCGTTTCCGCCAATGCGCGCAGGTTCTGGGACATCGAGGCCGGGTCGGCTATGGGATACACACCCGTGGACGACGCGGAAGCCTTCGCACCGCGTATTCCGCCGGAAGGGGGCGCGGCGGAGCACGATCTGCAGGGCGGCCCATACGCCGACGTGGAATACACGCTCCGACACATCTGAAAGAGGTCAACCGCTGCAGTGAGGCATCTCAGCTGCAGCTCCCGGTCGCGGCGGTTCGGAAGTTCCGCAACGACGTTGTCAGAGGACGTCGTAGGTCAGGTGCGTCGCGGTCGATGTCGAGGTCACGCTCCGCTGCACCAGTGTGCGCGGCACTCCGCCGGTGAACAATGGTGTCCCGGCACCCAGCACGGCGGGCGCGAGGTGCAGCGTCAGCGCGTCGACCAGCCCGGCGTCGAGCGCCGAGCCGATCGTGGCGCCGCCGCCCATCAGGACGACGTCGAAGTCCTTGCCGCTGTCCGACGACGCCGCCTCGGCGTGGTCGCGCGCGGCGGTGACGGCGTCGGGCAGACCGGTGGTGACGAACGTCCAGTCGAGGTCGGTGAGCCGCACCGACTCCGGCAGCGAGCTCGTCACGACGACGAACGCGGGCTTGCCGACCTCGCCGGCGCCGTAGCCGGACTTGTCGTCCCAGCCGTTCGGCCCGTCGACCAGGTCGAAGAGCCGGCGGCCGAGGACGACGGCGCCCGAGCGGGCGGTCGCCTCGCGCAGGACCCTGCGGTCGTCGGGGTCGTCGGAAAATGCCCAGGTGTGCAGGGCCTCACCGCCAGTGCCCAGACCGTTGTCCGGGCCGGGGTCGGGCCCGGTGACGAAGCCGTCGAGGGAGATCGAGATGTCAGCGATGATTCGAGTCATACCAGGGCAGACCCGATCCACCGCCCAAAATCATCGCTCATGCATGACCCCGCCTACCGGCTCCCCGCCAGCCGGGACCCCTCGGGTGTACGGCGGTAGAGCACCGATCGGCCGGACCGGGCGCGGGCGACGAGGCCGGCCCGGTGCAGTACGCCAAGGTGGTACGAAACCGTGGCAGGGCTGAGACGTGCCGCCAGCTGGGACGTGGAGGCCGGTTGTGCCAGCGCGGCGATCAGCCCGGCGCGGGTGGGGCCGAGCAGCTGGGCCATCTCGACGGAGGGAGCTGCTGGGGCGATGGCCTTGTCGCGCACGGGATAGACAAGCATCGGGGGCCGGTCTCCGTCGCGCGTCGGGTCCACAACCACGCCCGGCCGAGGTGCGACGAGTGACGGCACGACGACCACCAGGGGCACGGGCAGCGCGATCCGGAACCGGTTCGCGACACGCAGGGTGCCGTCGGCCCACCGGATGCCAGGGTGCGGGGAGTTGAAGAGCCTGGCCGCTCCGTGCCGGGCCTGCACGCTGGCGCGTCGGTCGACCTCCGCGTCGAGGGCGGCCTTGGCGGCCTCCCAGTGCGGGGCGAAGGCCAGCTCCCAGTAGCGCCGTATCTCGTCCGTCGCGTGCCGGGCCACGTGCGCACCGCCCCGCGCCATGGCCCGCTGCACCCCAGCCGGTAGCTCGGAAGCGGCGAGGCCGTTCCGTGGCCGCCCGTCGCGCAGCGCCTCCAGCTCGCCCAGGACGCGCTCGGGTGGGGTGCGCCGGACCCGCTCCAGCTCCTCCTCGACGGTGGGGGAGGGCCCGGAGGGATGCGGGCTGAGGAAGTCGGGCACGTATCCGCCCTCGTCCAGGGCCAGTTCGGACAGCAGCGGCAGCCGAGCCTGGCGCAGCACGCGCCGTGCACGAGCGACCCACGGATCGGCATCAGGGGCCGGTCGCAGGCCCCAGGGCAGCAGCGTCGCGACGACCTCGTGCAACGGCGGGACGGCGAAGCGGGAGCGGGCGAGCCCAGCGGCGTCCACGGTGAGCTCGATCACGACCCTCCCGCTGTCTGGTTCTGTTGGTCCCGCGGCCGTCCCTTCGAATCTGCTCGAATCGTGGCATAGAACGTCGCGGTGGCGGGCCTGATCAGCGCAAGCTGATGGCCCGCGGTTTGATTGAAACTCCAAGAGTGATCGTTGCTCTCTGGTGACTGGCCGTTCCGCCGTGTAGCGTCATCGGCAGATGTCGTGGTTCGCAGTACCTGCCCGCGCCCTGGCGTGGGCGTTCTGCTGTGCAGTGCAGGACCAGGGCGATCACCTCCGGGTCCGCGCGGTGCGGGTCCGATATCGACTGAGAGGCACAAGCATGGCCAGCGGAACTGTGAAGTGGTTCAACGCCGAGAAGGGCTTCGGTTTCATCCAGCAGGACGGAGGCGGTCCGGACGTCTTCGCGCACTACTCCAACATCAACGCTTCGGGCTTCCGCGAGCTCCAGGAAGGCCAGGCAGTGACCTTCGACATCACCCAAGGCCAGAAGGGCCCGCAGGCGGAGAACATCACAGTCGCCTGATCCGGCACGATCAGGTCCCCCGGAGCAGGCTCCGGGGGACCTGGCGAGGCCCCTTCCCGCCTCCCTGTCAGCCAGCCTCCCGGCCCGCTCCGTTCGCTGCCAACGACTTCACATCGGCTCCGAGCTGCGCCCCCCGGCGAGGCGTGACCGATCCGCTCGATTTCACCCGGACCAGCGGGGAGACCCCGACGGGACAACCGCCGCACCGCAAGGGGCGCGCCCCGATCATCTTGGACTGAACGACCGCGTGCGGCCGCCTTCGCCGCCATCGGATGACCGTCAGCAACCTGTGATCACTTCACGGGCGGCACACCACCATGGTGGCCCCTGCCTGGGCCCGTACGGCGGGATCCGGCCCGCGCGTACGCGTCTGGTCATCCACGTACTGGACGAACGGGGCGTAAATCAGGCCGCGGATCCCCGAGCACGCAGCCGTACTTGGTGCGTGGGTCGGGCACTTCGACGCCTTCACCGACCTGCTGGAGGATTGGGGGCGCGTGTTGACCGAGGCCACCCGGCGGGGCTGGGGCGTCGTAGGACTGAGCGAGTAGCGCGGGGCCGCGCGCCCCGCGCGTACTACTCCGTCCGGCCTGTCCGACTGTCACGAACGCCGTCGCGGAGCTGCGGGTGCTGCCCGGACGTCCCTGCCGCACGCGGTTGGGTGCAGCCTCCAGAGGGGAGCCTGACCAGGTGGTGGGCTTCATTCCGGCCGCGACGGCCGAAGCCGACTCCATCCAGGCGATGGCAAGCAGCCCACGATTGTCCCACGTCACCACTTGCACGCTCCGCGCCTTGGCGCCCTGACGTGGAGATGTTGGCGCCGATGGCCGCACGTCGTCTGCGGCGGTTCCGGATGGCCGTTCGCAGAGGCGGGCATCCGTTCGTCGAAGTGCTACTGGTCGTAGCGTCGACGCGCGAGATGGACGGTGATGTCGGCGACAATCTCGACCGTCTCGGGCAGGAGCTGCATGATCTGGCCAAATACCTGCTCTTGCTCCGAGGCCGGCAATACGAGATAGGCCGAGATGGTCGAGAGATGGCCGACATAGTCGCGAGCACTCATCGTCAAGCGCCGTTCCACCACCGACTGTTGAACACCGGTGAACCACTCCGAACGCTGGAGCTCTGTACCCGGCCACTGCATGTCATGACCTTCCGGAGTCCCGTCCGGGGACGGAACCTCGTCGCTTTCCAAGAACGGTGCCCGTGCCGCGCGAACAGCTTCCGCCACAGCCGGGTCAGCCAGCCGGACTGGCCCGCCGCAAGAGGCAAACACGCCCCCCGGCTCCAGCAGCTCGGCCATGCGCGACCACCGGCCCTCCGGGTGCGTCCAATGCAGCGCTGCTGCCGCATAGACCAGCCCGTACCTCTCGCCCGGTCGCAGGTCCTCGAACGCGGCTTGCACCGTCCTGACGTTTGCTGGCACGTGCTTGCGCAGCTCGGCAAGCATGGCCTCGTCAGGCTCAGTCGCGGTGACCCTGACCCCCCGTTGAGCGAGCAGTCGGGTTGCTTTGCCTGTCCCGGCGCCAATCTCGAGGGCAGTCAGAACCGGGCGACCCGCATACGCCATCACCATGTCGAAAAGTTCCACGGGATACCCCGGCCGGAACCGTTCGTACGCTTCCGCCATCACTCCGAAGCTCAGTGCGCGTCCAGACATGGCGAGCATCCTGGCACGATCTGCGCCGTCAACGCTTGGTCATTTCGCACGACAGGGCCGCCCGATCACGGGGCAGCAAAATCCTGAAGCAGCAAACGCGTGTCCGCCGCTTCACGCAATACATCATGGCCGGACGTGCCGGCGTCCCACTCCTTTGCCACCGCTGGCCGGGGCATCCGGCCGCGACGCCCAGGCGGGTGAGATCCCCGTCGCCCCGGCAGCCTCCACACGTCGACGGCGCTCGGGCCGGCCGACGGCGCAACTCCGCCTTCGACGCCGCGGCCCCCATAGTAGGGACAGCATGTGCCAACTCGCGTGGTCAGTCACACGTCTCGGGACGCGGCCACGCCTCGGCCTGAACACAGCCCCGCTGCGGCAGATCACCGAGCGATGACTCATGCCCGACACATCCGGACCGGAAGAGAGCACTCCATGAAGATCCATCTGACCAGCGTCTTTGTCGACGACCAGGCCAAGGCCCTGCGCTTCTACACCGAGACCCTTGGCTTCGTGAAGAAGCACGACGTCCCGGTGGGCGAGAAGGACCGGTGGCTGACCGTCGTCTCGCCCGACGAGCCAGGCGGCACCCAGCTCCTCCTGGAGCCCGCCGGCCACCCGGCCGTCAAGACCTACCGCGACACGCTCGTCAAGGACGGCATCCCGCTCGCTCAGTTCGCCGTCGACGACGTGAACGCGGAGTACGAGCGCCTGCGCGGCCTCGGCGTACGGTTCACCCAGGAGCCCCTGGAGATGGGCGCCGTCACCACCGCCGTCTTCGACGACACCTGCGGCAATCTGATCCAGATCGCGACACAGCCGCAGTAGGCGGTCGGCCGCGTGCGGGGCTCGGCCGCGCCGACGACTGGACCCACGCCCTGGCCGGTGGCGTGGGCATGGCTCCGGAGTTCTTCGAGTGGCCCAGCCACCGGACCGGCTCCGCCCCGACGCACTCAACGCTGTCATGCGCGACGTCGGCTTCCACCTCACGGCGACGGCCCGTTCGGTTTCGACGTCAAGCCGGCGGGCCCTCGCCCCCGCGGAGCGCCTGACAGGATCCGGCTCACGGCGGAGCCGCTGGGCCAGGGGCGATTCGCGCTCCAGAAGCGCCCTGGACCGGCTGGCGTCGCGCCACCACCAGGCGATTTGCGCGAGCCTGCCACCCGCGCCGTCACCAGCAACTCGACACCGCCCGGGACGGCGGCGGCGCCTCGTACCCGTGCCTGGGACTGTCCCGCCCGGTCAGGACTCCTCGCCGTACGCGAGTTCGCTCGCCAGCAACGCCGCGCCCACCACCCCCGCGCGGGAACCGAGTTGGGACATGACGATCGGTAGATTGCCCGTGGCAAGGGGGAGCGAGCGTTTGTACACGACGCTGCGGATCTCGGCGAGCAACGGATAGCCGAGCCCGGTCAGACCGCCGCCGATCACGATCATCGACGGGTTCATGAAGCTGACCAGGGTGGCGAGGACCTGTCCGACCCGGTGGCCGCCCGCCCGGATCAGATTGACGCATGTGTTGTCGCCGCCGTCCGCGCACTCCGCGACATCCAGGGCGGTCAGCACTCCCCGTTCGGCCAGCCGTTCGGCCAGGGCGGGCGACCTGCCGGACTTCGCGGCCTCCGTGGCATCCCTGGCCAGCGCCACCCCGCCGAAGTACGCCTCCAGGCAGCCGGTGTTCCCGCACGAGCAGACGGGCCCGTCCCCCTCGGCCTCCACCTGGACGTGCCCGATGTCGCCGGCGCAGCCCTCCGCGCCCCGGTAGATACGGCCGTGGTGCTGCATGCCGGACCCGATACCGCTGCCGATCTTCACGAAGAGCAGGTGGTCGACGGTCCGCGCGACCCCGCTGTGCTGCTCACCGAGCGACATCACGTTGACGTCGTTGTCGACCACCACGGGGCAGCCGTGCGCGCGGGCGAGGGTGTCCCGTACGGGAAAACGGTTCCAGCCCACCATGATCGGTGGCGAGACCGGTACGCCCTCCCGGAAGCTGACCGGCCCCGGCAGACCGATGCCGATGGCGTCGAGCCGCGTGTAGTGCCCCTGGTCGGCCATCGCGTGCAGGAGTTCGCTGACGCGCCCGAGCACGGCGACCGGTCCGGAGCGGATGTCGGCCGGCTCGGAGCAGGAGGCGACCGGCGCGAGCGCGCCGTCGGTGATCTCGATATCGACGGAGCTGGCCCCCAGATCGACGGCGGCGAACCGCAGACCGGGGTCGAGCTGGACGAGAGTGGAGCGCCGTCCGCCGCGTGACGCGGCGGGCCCCGCCTCACGCACCCGCCCGGCGGCGACCATCCGGTCGAGTTCGCCGAGCAGCCGCGGGCGCGGAATCTCCAGCCGGTCCGCGAGCTGGGCGCGGGACAGCGGGCCGTTGTCACGCAGCAGACTCAACACGCGGTACTGGATGTTCACGGACTCACTTCCTCTGGACGCCTTCGGGGGCAGGGGCGTGGGCGGATTCCGGCAACTTTTTCACAGAACGTCGAAAGTTGCCGCCTCGTTGGCGGAGCCCGCTTGGGCAGGGACCACGCTGCCCGGAAACGGGCCCCTGACGGAGTCCGGGACACGGAGCTGCCCCGCCGGTGGCAGCGGGGCAGCTCCGTCAGTCCCGGCGTCAGCCGGTGGTGCCTTCCTTGAGCGCCCGTGCGTCCCGTGCCAGGGCCGCGCCCGCCGCGCTGTCCGGCACCATGGCGGTGTCGGAGGTGTAGCCGGCGAACGTCTCCAGCGCGGCCGCGGCCAGGCTGGTGCGGCCCGCCTTGGCGTGCTCCTCGGCCAGGTCGAGCCGTACCGTCAGCCGCTTCTGGCCCTGCGCCGTGATCAAGCCGTCGGCCCGCAGCTGGGTGATCAGCGCGTGGATGTCCGCGTAGGAGGTACGGGTGGTGAACGCCACCGTCTTCGTGGTGGTGTTGCCGGCCTTGTCGCGGGCCTTGACCGTGAGGTCGTGGTTCCCCAGCGGCAGCCGCCACAGCTCCAGCGCTTGGCCGGAGGTGACGGCCTTGCCGTCCACCGTGGCTGTCACGGTCGCCCCGCCGGACACCGCGTCCTCCGCCGAGAAGACCGGCGTCGGGCGCTTGGAGTCGCCGTAGACGCCGTCGGCGTCGAGACCGGTGGCCGTCACCGTGGGACCGGTGCGGTCGATCCGTACGGTGAGCGAGCCGACCTCGGAGACGTTGCCGCCATTGTCGGTCGCCCGGTAGCGGACGGTCGTGGCCCCCTCCTTGGACAGCGTGACGGCCGCGTTGGCCGACTGCCATGTCGCCCCGTCGTCGACCGAGTACTGACGGCTGGACACGGTCCCGTTGTCGGTCGCCGAGACGGCGAGCGACACGTTGCTGGTGTACCAGCCATTGTCACCGTTGGGCTGGGGCGGATTGAGCGTGGCGGTGACCTTGGGCGCGGTCTTGTCCGCGACGCCCGCGCCCTGGAAGGTCAGCGAGTCCAGCTCGACACCGCCGGAGCTGGTGACGAAGACCTCGCCGCTGCCCGAAGGCGCGTTGGAGAGCGCGGTGGTGACAGTCTGCCAGCCGTCGCCGGCCGGGACCGACACCGTGGCGAACGGCTCTGCGTCGGCCGATCCCCAGCGCAGCGCCAGTGTGCCGGCGCCGCTCGCACGGGTCTTCACCCCGGTGATCCCGGCGAACGACACCGGGTCGTACGCGATCCAGTCGCCCGCGTCGAACGAGGTCAGCTTGCGCTGACCGGACGCCGTGGTGTCGTCCGTGACCGTCACGCCCTCGGCCGAGTCGTAGTGCTCGGCCTGCATGACGGACGGGTTGAGCACCACCTGGGCGTCACCCGTGGCCGGCGGAACGCCGCCCGCGCCCTTGTCGGTGTAGGTGATCCCGAGGACGCCGAAGACGTTCTCGGTGTCCCCGTGCCCCGCGTCGGTCGGGGTCGCCACGCCGCCCGTGCAGCCGGTGCCGCTGTTGACCGGGTGACCGTGCTGGTTGTGCCCGAGACCGAAGGTCCAGGCGGCCTTGGCGCAGTCCGGCGTGGCGCCGTCCTCCGGGTCCTCGACAGCGATGGCGTACGGCACGGCGTCGCCCCAGTTGAAGAACCCGCCGTTGGGCGGTGAGGTGATCCGTACCGTCGGCGCCGTGTTGCCCACGGTGATCTGACGGCTCGACAGACCGAACTTGCCCTGCGGGTCGGAGACCTTGAGCCGGGCCTGGAACTGCCCGTTCTCCGGGTACGTACGGCTGGCCGTGGGCCCGGTGGCGTCGAAGGTGCCGTCACCGTCGAGGTCCCACTGGTACGTCAGCTCGCCGTTCTCCGGGTCGCTGGACCCGGTCGCGCTGAACGAGACCTCCAGCGGGGCCTGGCCGGACGTCTTGTCGACCTTGATCACGGCTGTGGGCGCCTTGTTGCCCTCGGCGTAGTCGATCCGGTACAGACCCGCGTCGGGGTTCTGACGGAAGAAGCCGTCGCCGTAGTCCAGGACGTAGAGCGCGCCGTCGGGGCCGAACTCCAGGTCCATCGGGTTGTCCCACTGCGGGATCCCGTTCTGCGAACGCTCGCTGTTGGGCAGCAGGTTCTCCAGCTTGCTCACCGGGCCGTTCGGCCCGTCGAGCGTGAGCGCTGCGACGTAGTCCTGGGAGAACTCCGCCATGAACGCCTTGCCGTCCCAGTACTCGGGGAACTTGCCCGGCGAGGGGTTGTCCGCGTCGTAGTGGTAGACCGGACCGCCCATCGGGGCCTGGCCGCCGGGGCCGCCGGGGCCGCGGAAGGCGGTCAGTTCGGGCCACGGCTGGTCGCTGTCCTTGTCGCCGTACCAGAGCGTGGCCGGCGTGGACGCGGGAAGCTCGGTCAGACCGGTGTTCCAGCGGGAGTCGTTGACCGGCGCCGCGCAGTCGAAGGCGGGGCCGGGCGTGAGGGTGGCGAAGTCGAAGTCCCGGTAGGGCTTGCTGTTGTCACCCGTGCAGAACGGCCAGCCGCTGTTCATGGCCTTGGTGGTGGTCTGCCACTCGACGTATCCCATCGGCCCGCGGTTCGGGTCGGCGGTACCGGCATCGGGGCCGTAGTCGCCCCACATCACCGCGTCGGTCTTGCGGTCCACCGCCAGTCGGAAGGGGTTACGCAGACCCATCACGAAGATCTCGGGGCGGGTCTTGGCAGTTCCCGGCTTGAAGAGGTTGCCCTCCGGGATGGTGTAACTACCGTCCTCCTGGACATCGATCCGCAGGATCTTGCCCCGCAGGTCGTTGGTGTTGCCCGCGCCGCGGCGCTCGTCGAGGCCCGGGTTGTAGCCGGCCGCGTCGTTGATCGGGGTGTAGCCGTTGACGTTCGGGCCCGACGCCGGGGTGTTGCCGCCGGTCGAGAGGTAGAGGTTCCCCTTGCTGTCGAAGTCGACGTCACCGGCGACGTGGCAGCACTGCCCGCGGTTGGTGTCGACCCGGATGATCTCCTGCGCGGTGGAGAGGTCCAGCTTGTCACCGGTCCACTTGAAGCGGGTCAGGGTGTCGTACCCTTCCCACTGCTTCCAGTACGAGTCGTTCTGCCCCGCAGGCAGTTGGAGCGGGGCGGAGCCGGCCGGAGTGTTCAGCGGCGGTGAGTAGTAGAGATAGACCCACTTGTTGGTGGCGAAGTCCGGGTCCAGCGTGACCGTCTGCAACCCCATCTCGGAGTTCTGGTACACATCGACGTGGTTGACGACCTTCGTGACACCGGTGCCGGGGTCGGTGAGCCGTAGGTCGCCGTTGCGGGCGGTGTGCAGAACGCGGTTGTCGGGCAGGACGGCGAGGTCGATCGGCTCGCCTGTGTCCTTCGTCAGGGTGACTTTCTCGTAGTTCGACCAGTCCAGGGCGTGTTCGTGGTCCGGGTGCGCCTGGGCGGCGGGCGCGACGGCCACACCGCCCAGCGCAGGCAGTGCCACGAGCAGGACCCCCGTGATCAGGCGTCTCAGGGTGCGTTGCACGGTGATGCGTCTCCTCGGTCGCTGACAGTAAGAAGCGGACGGGGGAGGCGCCCCCAGGGACACGGAGGCGCTCTCTTCTTTCGACGGGGGTCCTGCACGGTGCGTGAGCGGCCTCGAGGGCGATCGCGCAGCGCCTCGTGACGGGCGGTGGCCCGGCCATGGGGGGAGAGACGTGGAAAGACCCGTGAGGTGAACGGCGTTCGTGTGAAAGCTGATCGGCTGCGGTGTTACCGCGACGACAGACATGTCTCGGTGGGCCGAGACATTAGGGCGCCGTGTGGGGGCTGTCCAGAGGTTCGGTACGAATCTCTGGAACTTTCTAATGATTCATCAAAAGATGTGAGGCGCCGACAGAAAGGCCGATGGACCGTCCACCGGTCCAGGGGGGAGTGCGCCAACGGCACGGCTGCGCCGACGTGTTCGCAGTTGTGAAGGAAGTGGGCGGCCTCGGCGGCGGACGTAGCGCGCCTCGGCGGCCGAGTTGAGCCGCAAGCGAGCAGTGCCGGTGGGGAGGTCCGAGGACGAAGCCGTCGCTGGGGGTGTACCCGGGTGTACCTGTACGCGGACGTCGGTCAACGGAGTCAGGTGCGCCAAGCCGCCGAATCAGGCGTGCCGCCTGGGACTCCGAGCGCGGGCCAATGGCGGACGTGGTCCAGGCGGAATGCAGATGGGCGCGGCGCTGTCTTGGTCGCTGGTGCACCCCTGTTGGCCACGCCGCTTCTCCGGTGTGGCGTAGGTCACACAAGTCGCTGGGAACTCCCTCGCCTCGCGAACCGACAACTGGACCGCATGGTTCTGGCCAAGGTGGCCGAGCGATACACCGATCCTGGGGAGATCAGCCCATGTCCTTCGAACCAACGGTCCTCGACCCCGATGACGTACAGCAGGACGGCCTGGAGAGTGACGCGGCACAGCCCGCCGTGGCGCGGTCCGTGTGGGCGTCCTTGCGTCCGCTGGTGCTGCGTCTGCACTTCTACGCGGGAGTGTTCGTCGCGCCGTTCCTGCTCGTCGCCGCCACCACAGGACTGCTGTACGCTTGCTCGTTCCAGGCCGAGAAGGTCGCCTACGCCGACGAGTTGCGTGTACCCGTCGGAAAGCGCGAGCTGCTGGTCTCGCAGCAAGTCGCCGCCGCCCGCAAGGCGCATCCCGAAGGAGCGATCAGCGCGGTGCGGCCCTCACCGGAGGCCGGCGCGACGACGCGGGTGTTGCTGTCCGGGGTGCCGGGCGTGGACGGCGATCACACCCTGGCCGTCTTCGTGAATCCCTACAACGGCGAAATCCGTGGCGCGCTTGAGCAGTACGGCTCGACCGGTGCCCTGCCGCTGCGCACCTGGATCGACGAGCTCCACCGCGATCTGCATCTGGGGCAGCCCGGCCGCCTGTACAGCGAACTTGCCGCGAGCTGGCTGTGGGTGATCACCGGCGGCGGTCTGGTGCTGTGGTTCTCGCGTCGACGCGCCCGGCGTAAGCTGCGGGGGACCACCGGGCGTCGCCGCACGCTCTCGCTGCACGGTTCGGTGGGCGTGTGGGCCGCCGTAGGGCTCATCTTCCTCTCCGCGACAGGGCTGACCTGGTCGACCTACGCGGGCGCGAGCGTCAGTGACCTGCGGGACGCGATCGGCCAGACGACCCCCACGGTGACGTCGAGCCTCACCTCCGGGGGCGAGTCGGCCGGGCACGGTGAGCACACAGGTCCTGGCGGGTCCGGGGCGGATCACGGCGTGCTGGACGGCGGCGCCGGAATCGACGCCGTGCTCAAGGCCGCCCGCGCCGAGGGCCTTTCGAACCCCGTGGAGATCGTCCCGCCTGCGGACGCCTCCTCCGCCTACGTGGTCAGCCAGATCCAGCGGAGCTGGCCGGAGAAGCAGGACTCGGTGGCCGTCGATCCGGCCAGTGGCAAGGTCACCGATGTGCAACGCTTCGCCGACTACCCGGTGCTGGCCAAGCTGACCCGCTGGGGCATCGACGCCCATACGGGGGTGCTGTTCGGACTGGTCAATCAGATCGCTCTGGCCGGTCTCGCTCTCTGCCTGATCCTGTTGATCGTGTGGGGCTACCGCATGTGGTGGCAGCGAGGGCGCGGTGCTGCCTTCGGGCGTCCACTGCCGCGCGGCGCGTGGCAACACGTCCCGTCGTATGCGCTGGTTCCGCTGATGGTGCTGATCGCCGTGCTCGGCTACTTCGTGCCGCTCCTCGGCATTCCACTGGCCGCCTTCATGGCCGTGGACGTCGTGCTCGGCGAGATCGCGTACCGGCGTCGTAGGCGCACCTACGCCTGAGCGGGCGGATGCTGAACTCCACCTCACCGATGCCCGTCTTCGAAGCCGTCGAGTTGATCCGCTGCCTCTTTGGGATGATTCAGGAACTATGAGTGCTTCGTGGGTCGTATGCAGCCTGCGCGCCGCCGTCTTCGCCGCGGTGTGCGTGTTGCTCGCTGTTGCGGGCCATGGTCTGGCGACAGGCATGGCGCCGCCGACGTGGGTGGACGGCGCCGGCTTCGTCTTTGTGTTCGTTCTCGGCTGTCTGCTGGGCCGCAGGGAATGCTCGCAGGCCGGCATCGGTGGGACGATGCTGGCCACGCAGTCCGGGCTCCACACGGTGTTCGGCGCCGCGAGTGCGCGTTCTGGCATGGCCTCTCACAGCATGC
This sequence comes from Streptomyces sp. NPDC057565, assembly GCF_042801455.1. NCBI lineage: Bacteria > Bacillati > Actinomycetota > Actinomycetes > Kitasatosporales > Streptomycetaceae > Streptomyces > Streptomyces sp. NPDC057565. The sequence continues at coordinate 85,748 of NZ_JBHVFU010000036.1, forward strand.
GGGCGGCACACGCTCCTACTCGGGCGGTGACTCACGGGCACGCCCTGGCACCACCGCACGTGATTGCATCCCACGCCACGGTGGCGCACGTTACGGCGGCCCTGGTCGCCGCATGGTCGCTGCGGCGCGGTGAGGCAGCTGTGTGGTCGCTGCTTCGCCGAATCGCTGCCTTCGTGCCAGGGGTCGCTGCCTGGTGGCAGGTGCGGAGAGGGGCCTCGGGCGTACGGGGCGAGGTGGTCTTCGACCGCCGGGCTGCTGATGGCCCGCGACCGCTGCGGCAGGCGCTGCTGCGGCACGCCGTCCACAGGCGTGGGCCGCCGAAGGGGATCCGTACAAGAACTGACCCCCAACCACCTCTCTCAGTATGGAGATCAATCCACTGATGTCCCAGACACGCACGACTCTGCCCCGGGCCGGCATCGTCACCGCACTGGCCGTCGCCGGAGTCCTCGGCGCCGCCGGCGCCGCCTTCGCGCACGTCACCGTCCACCCCGGCAGCTATGCCAAGGGCGCCACGGACGGGGTCCTCACGTTTCGCGTCCCCAACGAAGAAGACAGCGCCAGCAGCACAAAGGTGCAGGTGTTCCTGCCCACTGACCACCCGGTCCTCGGGGTGCTCGTCACCCCGCAGGACGGCTGGACCGCGAAAGTGACGACCAAGAAGCTGAAGACGCCGGTCAAGACGGACGACGGCACCATCACCGAAGCCGTCTCCGAGATCACTTGGACTGGCAGCAAGATCGGACCTGGCCAGTACCACGACTTCAACGTCGCCTTCGGGCAGCTGCCGGACGACACGGACCAGCTGGCCTTCAAGACCCTGCAGACCTACTCCGACGGCACGGTCGCCCGCTGGATCGAGAAGACAGATAAGGGCGGGGAGGAGCCGGAGAACCCGGCACCGGTCCTCGAGTTGACCGCAAAGGGCGCGGAGGAGGGCGGCAGCACCTCGGTTGCCTCGCCAACGAATGCGAAGAGCTCCGAGAGCTCCAAGTCGGCCGCCTCGGCCAGTGATTCGACCGCTCGCGGCCTGGGTGTCGCCGGGCTGATCGTGGGTGTCCTGGGTCTGGCCGTGGCGGCATTCGCGGTCGTCCGCAGTCGTTCCACCGGCTCCCGGTCCGAGTAGAGAAGTCGCCCCATCGGCGACACCTTCGCCGACGGGGCGCACACTCGCCGCTTCCGTGGTTCGACCGCGGCACCATCCCTCTTCTTCGGAGGGAATCCCCGCCTTCAGGACTCTGCTGAGGAATGCGTGATTCGAGCAGGACTGGGTCGTTGTTCCTCCGTGACTGT
>NZ_JBHVFU010000037.1:0-86596 GCF_042801455.1 Streptomyces sp. NPDC057565
ACGGCCCACGCCGTCGTTCAGGCAATCAGAGAATCGTGGATGAGGAACCGCTCGTGACCAGGCATACCGGCACGTTAGACCTGCTGACGTTCAACTTGACCAACCCGTCGACGGACCGGGCTGAGCGGCAGCTGGCGTACCTCGTGACCCGGCCGGAGGCGGTCCTCATCCCGACTGACCGACCGGGTGCCTCCGTGTGCTCGCGCAGCCGACGGCACGTCAGAGGTCGGAGGGCAGTTGCTTTCCGGTCTTGGCGTCGAACGAGACGCCGGTCGGGGAGAGACGGATTGTGCGGGACGCGGCTCGGGACCCCTCTTCCCAGTCCTTACCGGCCATCGCTACTCGCACCGTCACCGCTGCGGAGGGGTCCTTGACCGGCACGACGATCTCGGGGTCCTTGGGGAGCTGTTCCTCTCCCCGCACGTCACTGGCGCTCTTGTCTGCCGCGTCGATCCGCAGGTACCGGGCGTTGTTGTCCATGTCGTAGTACGGGTGCAGCGCCAGAACAACGCTCTTGCGGTCGTCGCTCCAGTCCGCCACCACATGAGCCTTCACGCCGTCGATGGTGACTGCTGCCCCCGCCTTGCCCTTGTACGCGGCGGCGGCTGCGCGCTCCTCGCGCTGCTGGCGCTGTTCTTCCTCGCCTTTGGGGTTGTCCCAGACGAAGGCAATGGCGAGGCTGAGGGCGACGATGGTTGCAGCTGCCGGCCAGAGCCGCCGGAGTGAAGTCGCTGTTGGGTCGTCGTCGTCCGTCGGCGCGGGCTGCTGGGGCTCGCGGTGCAGGGCCGGGGTGATGTCGTGGGCCTGCCCGGCCCGATCGTCGTCCTGGCGTATGCGGGCGACGGCAGCGCGGAGCTGGGTCGCTTGGTCGCGGCTTCCGCAGAGATCCGCCACCCGGGCCCGGGTGGCGAGCCATGAGACGGCCTCGTCCGAGTTGATGCCGTGGGCGGCGATGTCCTCACGCTCACCAAGGGCCGCCAAGTCGGCCGCTTCGTTGCACCGGCCCTGCCGGGCCGTCTCGATCACGTCGTAGTGCCGGGTGTCGATGACGGGAGGCATATCCCAGTCCCACTCAGCCTCGCCCTCGTCGTCCTGGGGCGCGGCAGGCGCCGAAGTGACGTCCTCGTGTTCGTGATCGGCCCTGTCCTCGGGCACGGTGTCGTGCGCAGTCTCGATCTCGACTTCCTGCTCGATTGCTCCGGCCTGTTGTGCGAGGCGGCGGCGTGCTGAGGTGTCGGTCAGTTCGGCCTCCTCCTCGGTGATGACGGACTGGACGATGTCGACGTAGTCGGGGCCGACCTTCCATACGGCCTGGCCCTGCTGGAGCTTCGGAATCTCGTCGATGGCCCACTGGGGCAGGCCCAGCAGTGAGCCGACCGCTTCGGCCTCCTGCGGTCCCAGGCGGCCGATGTGGACGATCTCGCACAGCCTGGCCAGGTCCTGCGCCCTGCCGTCACCGAGGTCGGACAGCGTGTGCATCACGGCATTCAGCGAAAGGGCCGCCTTACGCGAGTTCTTGAGCAGCCTTTGGATCAGTTCACTCGTCGCGGGGGACAGCAGGATCTGCCATGCCTCTTCGAGGACGAGGTGACGGTGCACGGCGGTCGACTGAGGCAGCCACACGTGCTCAACCCAGCATGTCACCGCAGCCATCAGCGACGGAATCGCGGGCGAGTTCCGGTCCAGACGCGTGAAGTCGAAGGAGAGGATCGGCAGGTCCGTCGGGGGGAGACTGGCGTCCTGGCCGTCGAAGAGGCCACGGAGCGACCCTTCGGTGTAGCGGGACAGGGCGATCGCGGCGTCCATCCCCCAGTCGGCGAGCCCGGCCGCCGGCCACCTGCCGTTCTCCGGGCAGGACAGGGCGTCCACGAGACCGCCCAGCGAAGTCGACTTGGGGTGGTTCAGGGCGTGCTGGAGAGCGTGCGTGGCCCTGGGGGTCAGCGCTGCGGGCTCCACCGCGAGGATCAGCGACCGGATCAGCTGCTCCCGTACCTGGGGTGGGAAGAGGTTTGAGCACGGGTTGAGTGTGAACGTACTGGCGTCGATGACACGGCCATTGAGATGCCGGGTAATCGACGCCCACTCACCGGTCTGGTTGTTCTCTCCCCAGCTGTCGATGACGACGCTCTGGTGGCCGTTGGGGACCTCGCGGCCGATCCGCACTTTCGCGGTGGTGCTCTTACCAGAGCCGAGACCGCCGAGCGCGAGGCTGTTCGTCGAGGGCAGCACAGCCGCGTCGGTGAGGACGGGGGAGAGGTGGAAAGGGCGATTGTCCAGCAGGGACCGCCCGATTGGGATGCCGGGGAAACGGGAGCTGGAGGCAACGAGCGGGGCGGTGATCGCGGCGTGGTTGGAGGGCAGACGGATCATTAGAGGATCGCCCCTTTCCTGGTGGAGGCTCCGTGCGGGGTGGTCATCACGTGGGCGCGGTGCTGCTGGCCGGTAAGCCAGTCCAGATGGATGCGGTGCCGGTCGGCCACGAGAGCGACCTCCCAGCGGGCATCGGTGACGCTCTGCGGGCTGTCGCCCCACACCGTCAGGTAGGCGTCGACGTCCACGAGCGTCGCGCCCTGGACCAGCGCGCCGTGCGTCGTCCCGCTCGCGAGATCGTGTGAATCGGCCTTGATCTTGTCGGTGGTGAATGCCTCTCCGGCTGCGCGCTGCCATTTCGCTGATCGGCGGGACTGCCCTGGTGGCAGCGGCCGGTAGAGCACCGCAATGGAACGGTCCCGCTCCTGACCGAGGAGCAGCTTGGGCATGAGGTCGCCGCCGGTCTCGTCAGGCCAGGAGGTGATCCGCGCGGTGGCCGCGTGGCGGCCGTCCTCAAGCTCGATCCAGCCGGGGCCCCGCCCGGTCACTGCGGGGATCGGCTCGGGTTCCAGGGGCGTCAGGACACCGAGGGCGGCGAGTTCCGCCTCCAGGGTGTCGATGACGCGGGCCGGGGCCAGTCCCTTGGGGACGTGGACGGAAATCGTCTGCGTGTGCTCGGTGGTGTCGCGCACGTCGGCGTGGTGGGTGACGTGGATCTGGATCCCGGCGTTGCGGGCCTGGCTGCCTGCGAACGTCAAGGCTCGCGAGAAAGCGTCGTGGAACGCGGCGCGTTGGTGCGGGTCCTGCATGGTGCCGTGCTGCGGGTACAGCGTCCACGTCCGTGTGACCCCGGGCGGGGCGGCCATGGCGCCGGGCGCGGTGCGCTCCCGCAGGTGCCGGTAGCCGACGGTCGCCCACCGGGCGATCGAGCGCGGCCCCGGCGCGAGGTTGAGCAGCGCCGCGGCCGCGCACACCGTGCCGAACGTCCACACGGGCGGTGGGGTGATCAGTGCCGACATCAGGACGGCGCTCCCTGCCCCGGCGTTGAGCTTCGTCAGCAGGGTCTCTGCGGGGCTCAGGCCGCGTTGGAGAGCGGGAATGCGGTAGCCGGGAGTCAGGGAGTACACGGGTTCCTCTTCCTTGAAGTCTGGGCCAGATAGGGCCCTGGTCCCGGCGTACGCTCTGCACCGTGTGGGGCGGGAGGTCGTACGCGGGGGCCAGGGGCTGCTGCTGGCTTGCTACGGATTAGGCGGCCGGATCGGGGCCGGCCCCGCCGCCGGAGCCTGCGTCCGGACGGCCGGTCCGGGCCCCTGTGCTGGTCCCGGTGTCCGGGGACTGCGGGTGGTGGTTTGTGCGGCAGCAGCCCGCGCCGCTCTGCGCGCCTCGATGAGCTGCTGGTTGCGTGGCGCTTCCCGCTGGGTCTTGTTGATGGTGGAGTGGGTGGTCAGCCGTGAGGACCGCTGCTTCTGCTTGATCCCGTACGCGGCGAAGAGGACACCGCGGTCCTGGTGCGTGGCGCGGCCTGGGGTGTCCACGGTGCGGGGCATCCGTGGGTTGTTCTCCTGCTCGTAGAAGTCCGGGGATCCGGCCCGGACGGCCGCCCGCGCCAGCGGGTTGGTTGTCCGGCTCTCCACGAAGCCGCGTGCGGCTCCTGCGATCTTGGGACCGAAGTACGGGATTCCGTGGAAGATCATCCGCAGCATCAGTGCGTCCGCCGCGATCAGGAGCACGGCGTCCATCACGAGTGAGCCGCTCACCATCTGGACGAACGGGCTGACCAGCAGCAGGGCGAACGGGGTGAACATCAGCCCCAGCAGGCGCATCGCCCAGGCGCGGACTGCGGACGTGTCACCTCCGCGAGCCATGGAGGCCAGGACCAGGGGTGCCATGCACACGAACGCGAGGATCCCGAGCTGGCGCGTCATGAACACCAGCGCCGCGAACGCCAGCGCGACGACCAGCGCGGAGATGATGATCAGGATCGCCACGGGATTCCCCGAATCCGCCCCGTGATCCAGGTCTTCGCTGATGGTTTTGAGGAGGGTCGACTGGTCGCTGTCGAACGCGGTCGTGAACGCGGAGCTCACGGCCTGGTTCAGCAGCATCACCACCCCCGGGACGGACGCCATGCCGGCGACGGCGGCCAGCGTCCATCCCGTGGATGCGCCCAGCTGCCTGAGGCGGGGTGCGCCCTGCCAGGCGGTCAGGGCGCACACGACGATCACGCAGACCAAAATGGCGACGGCCAGATGCTGACCGAGCCATAAGAACTGCTGGTACAGCCAGTTGTCGGTCTCCTCCGGCGCCCATGCTCTCTTGGGAGCGAGGAGCCCCTTGAGTGTGTTGATCAGGGTTTCGGCGAGGTCTTTGACGTGGTCGGAGGCCCCTTGGGTGATCCCGCCGCCACCACCATCTGTGTCGGAGGACCCGCCTGAGCCGGGTTTCCAGTCGTTTTCGCACATCCTCTTGGCGATGCCTGTGATCAGGCCGCAAGGGTCCTTGTCGGGCATGCTCAGCCCTTCGCGTTCGTCACGGTCGAGAACAGGGTGTCGCCGTAGAGCGCGAGGATGACCGCGACGAACAGGGTGCCCAGCGCCATTGATCCCTTCTGCAGGGCGCCCTTGGGGTCGTTGGACAGCTGGAGCAGCATGCGAATCGCGATGATGGCGATCACAGCGGCGATGCCCTTGGTGACCAGCCCACCGCCGGTGAGGCCGATCGTGTCGAAGAAGTCCTTGAAGCCGTTGGACATGTCGACGGGCTTGGCGAGGGGGATGAGCTTGTTCATGGGTCAGATCTCCTTGTTCGTGTGACGTATGGGGCGTGCGAAGGCATATAGGTCGGACATTGAGTCGATGGGGGAAAAGCGAACTGACGTGCCGGGCCGGGGGGCCTCGATCATGTAGCCGCTTCCGACGTAGATGGCGACGTGGTGAATGCTGGTGGGGCTGCTCCCGTAGAAGACGAGGTCTCCGGGGCGTTTCTGTCCGGGCTTCACCGGCTCTGAGGCGGCATATTGCTGTGCTGCCGTGCGGGGCAGGGTGATTCCGGCCTGCGCGTAGGCATAGAGCGTGAGCCCGGAGCAGTCGAAACCATTGATGCTCGCTCCAGAACTCCCATTGGGGGAACAGCACGACCCGGTACTGCGGCCGCTTGCGTTGCCTCCGCCCCACGAATACGGGGTTCCGAGCTCGCCGCTTGCCGTGTTGATGGCGGTGGCGGCCTGTTCGGTGGTTGTCATTTTCCCGCCGGACGGAACGTCAGCGAGTGCGCTGATGGACCGGACATAGTTCTGTGTCTCCCGGTAGGGAGGGACACCGCCGTATTTTTGGACGGCGCCGCTTCCGGCGTTGTAGGCGGCAAGCATGTTGTCCTGCTTGTTACCGGGAACGTCTTTGACTTCCTTGACGATGTCGCACAGGTGCTTGGCTGCTGACGGGATCGCGTCCTCGGGATCCCACACGTCACGCCGCCCGTCACCGTTTCCGTCAATTCCTCTGGTTTCCCACGTGGATGGCTTGAACTGCGCAATGCCCTCAGCGCCGGCCCGAGAGCGGCGCCCCGGAATGAAACCGGATTCTTGTTTGAGAAGCGCGGCGAGAAGGTTCGGTGTGACCTCGGGGCAGGTGTTTCCCGCGTCCTCGATCAGCCTCTTGTATTTGGCGGGCACGGACAGACTGAGCGCCGCGCCCATGGGATCGCCACCGGCGCCCTGCACGAGCGCGGCCACGACCACGGCCGCGGTCGCTCCTACGCCGATCGTGACCGCTGTAGAGCTCCTCAACAGCCTTTCCCTTCCTTCCTAGGGGTTTTCGATGTTTTCGCAGGTCAGGACCATCACTCGCATCTGCCAGGGATCCGCCAGGGATCTGCCGGAGACCGCCGGACATCCGCCGGACGGCAGATCCCGGCAGATGCCCGGCAGATGTGTGGCAGATGGTCCGGCAGATGCAGACAGGATCATGAACCGGACATAGCGGTGGCAGTGAGGTCGGCGAGGTGGTAGCCCCGCACCCCCTTGTCGTCCTTGCCCGATGCGGCACGGAGCAGGGCTGACAGCTTTCGTCCCTGCATAACCGGGGCGGTTTCCGTGATCCCGAGAGCCGGGGCGAGTTTCGATGTGGGCATGAACTCCACGCCGCTATCCCGCATCAGGTCGATTGCCTGTTTCAGCGGGGTTACCGGCGCCGCCTCCATCTTTTTCTGCCGCCGGGCATAGACGTCATCGACCACTCCCCAGATGAACGCGTCCGGGAAATGGAAGCCTCGAATCAGGGTGGACATCCCGTTCGCGAAGAGGACCGCCTGTCCCTTGACTGCCGAATCGAGGAGTGAAGGGTGAATCGGGGCGACAGTTTCGAAGTACGAGTCTCCGAGGGCGACTTTCGCTCCACCCTTCGAAGCCACATACAGGCACATCCGGTAAAGGAACTGATCCCGAACCTTTACCGGAATCGCATCATTTGCCGGGCGCTGCGTCAGCATCACCGTGACAATCCCGGATTCGAGACTCTTGGCGACCAGCGACCGCGACTTATCCTCGTTGCGGCGCACTGTCTCCTGCGATTCCTTACTCCCGTTGTCGGTGTAGAAGTCGGCAGCCTCATCGATGATGAAGAACACCGGTTTGAAAACGGGCGCAGGCCGCCGGTTTCGAATGGCATCCTGCATTTCCTCGTAGCGGCGACCCACCCGGGAATTCAGCTCATCGAGCATGCTTTCCAGAACAGCGGGGTCATCGGACGCTTCATAGCGGACGGCGATTTTCTCGAACTTGGTCAGCCCGCACAGTTTCCCGTCGAGCAGGTACAGGTCGAAATCGCCGTACGCGATCAGCAGGCAGGTGATGAGCCCGTTGACCAGCGTCGTCTTGCCCATCTGGGTCATGCCGCCAATCAGCAGCGACGCCTTGTCGAACGTCGGGACTCCGGCGAGCCGGCCGGTGATGTCGTGGCCGATCGGAACGCCCGCGAACGTCGTGATCTCCTGCCGGGTCGGAGCAGGAAACAGGGTGCTGAACGGTGGTTCGTTCAGCACCAGCAGGCGCACCTGGCGCTCACTGCGGCGGCTGGTCTCCAACTTCAGGTGAAGCCGGGTGACGCCGAACATCGAGGCGATCGGTCCGAGCCGGGTGGCGATGTCCTCGGACGTGCGGCTCGCGGGCACCAGGAACTCGTAAACGGTGCCGACGGGCAGCTGCTCGATGGTGACGTCGTCGGCCAGGATCACTTCTTCCCTGCCGATGGCCCCGGCCCTGCTCAGCGCGGTCGTCAGCGCCGCGTGTACAGCACCCTGCGGGGCCTGCGCGCCCTCCAGGACCGCTTCCTCCAGGACCGTTGACGCTTCCTGCTTCAGGGCTGCCACGGGCTGCGCCTCGCGGCCCCAGAGCGCCTTGACGCGCGTGCGGATCCACCAGACCGCATAGCCGAGAGCGATGAGCGCTCCGGCGGTGACGGCCAGGGTGGCCGGCCAGGAAAGCCCCGTCTTGTCTTTGACGGCGGCGAGTCCCCCGGCGGCCATGGCCAGGGCGCCGATGGCGCCCGCCGCCTGACCATAGGCATCGTCGGCCTGTTGTTTCTTCTTGGCCACGTCCCCCTCTTTCGATCACGGGCGCACGAATCTCGCGCGCGTATGCGAAGCACTGGCATTTCGGCTGCTCGCCGGGTCTGCTGTCCTGGCTCTGCGAACGCGTGGTCCGCTCGCCGGGCCGCTCGCCGGGTCTGCGCCATCGACTGCATTGCTGCTTCCGGCAGTCGCGACGCAGCCCAGCCGGACGAACCGGCTGGGCTGCATCGGTGGTGCCGGACGGATGTTCAGTGACCGGGGGTCAGGCGCCCGCGTCCTCGGGCTCCTCCTCCTCGGCCTGCTCGACTCCCCCGTCGCTGTCGGCCTGCGGGCCGGCGGCCTTTTCCTTCGCCATCAGCGCAGCCCAGGCGCGGCGCAGCCGCTCCTCGGAGCCGATGTAGCCGTCCGCGCGCAGGGTGTCGCGGGCCTGGCGGTAGGACTGCGGCGGGTCATCGACGTACCGCAGGTGGCGCAGCAGGACGTCCACCTGACCGTCAGTCAGTGGCTCGCCGGGCCGTGGGACCGGCACACCCGCCACGGCCGCGAGGTCCGCGAGAGCGGCGGCCCGTGCCGCCCGCTGTGCCGGTGTGCCGCCCGGCGTGCCGGGCAGTGTGCCGCCGGGTGTGCCGGATCCGGTCGGCAGGCCGTTGACCTGCGTGCCGGGGATGTGCCGGGTGAGGGCGAGCGTGCCGGATCCGGCACGCTCCACCGTGCCGGGCAGCGCGGGCGCGGTCGGCTCCCAGCTCTCCAGCTCCGGCAGCAAGATCGCCGCGACCGATGCGGGAAGGGGCTTTTCCGAGATGGTCTTCTCGGTCGTCTCGGCCTGCCCGTGGAGCTGCTGAGTCATGTCCTGCTGCGCCTTGAGGACCGACACGCGGTACTTCGTCTCGGCTGCTGCGACCTGCGTCTCCAGCGTGGTGGCAAGTTCCAGCAGCTCGATACGGTGCGCGGCCTCCGCCTCCATCTCCTCCAGGCGGTCCGCCACCGTCTGCCGCTTGGTGGCCAGCGCCTGCCGCGTCTTGTCGGACACCTGCCGCCCGAGCGCGGGCAGGGCCATCCACCACGCCCCCTTGGTCGCGATGATCGCGACCGGGGTGATGACCACGGCCAGGTCGAGCGGTGCGCCGTCCCTGGCGGCCTGGATCAGGTGAGCCGTGGGGATGGCCGCGTTGATGAGCGTGAGTGCCAGCCCGGCGTACTGAACCCTCTCGGCGCGGCGGCGGTTGTTGCCGGCCAGGATCTCCGTCGCCTGGAAGACGACCCACAGGGCGTCCAGGGCGCCGACCGTGGGCACGGCCCACATCCCGAAGCGGGGCTCGAGAATGTCGTAGGTCACGGCCACCGACAAGATGGCCACGGCCAGGGTGATCATGCACAGGGCGGCGAGGACCATCCCGCGCGGCTGCTGCAAGCGTTCCGGCATTTTCATGCCTTCTCCTTTTGGTCAGTTCAGGTGCGGCGGCGGTTCAGGTAGGCCTTGGTCAGGCGAGCTCGCGGTCACCGGCGAGCCGGGCGACCTCGACCAGCCGCTCGCGCTGCGCGTTGATCTGCGCCGCCAGGCGCTCGAGCAGCGGGCCGGGACGCCCCCAGGAGCGGTCGGTGTAGGCGTCGATGTGGTCGATGTGCCAGTCAGACGCGTCCAGACCGAGCTCGGCGGCGACCGTGGTCAGGCGCAGTTCGTCGTCGTATCCGGCGACGGCGACCTGGTCGTCGGCCAGCCGCGCGAGCTGCTGGGCAATCTCCTCCCACGCTCCGGCCGCAGCCTCTGCCGCGTTCTCCGCGTCGGTCAGACACAGCAGCTGCGCGCGCCACCGGCCGTCTCCGGTCTCCCAGAACGCGCTGTACACGTGCTCCAGCCGGGCCTTCGCCGCCGTCCACGCGTCCCATACGGGCGCGGCCTTGGCCAGGACCGGGGCGGCCTGCCGGCGCAGCCGCGCCTTGGACCACAGGATCCGCGCGGCCTCGTACTGCCTGCCGAGCTCGACGATCTGCTCCCGGCCCAGCACCTTGTACGCGGCGAGCGGCATCTGCGGCTCCGGCTCGCTGCCAGTGAAAGCGGCGAAGTAGTAGGTGACGCAGCCCTCGTAGCGTCCCGGCTCGCTCCGCTGGAAGAGCGGATGGTCGTACCGGCCGGTGTCGACCAGCGGGGCCGGGGCAGTCGGCGAGGCCGGGGCCGGGGCGTGCAGGCCGGAGTGGTCAAGGTCGTGGGCCAGAGCGATGGTTCGAGTCATGTCTGTGCTCCTCATGGGGTCGTCGGGGTCAGCGCCTGCGCAGGCGCTGGTTGTAGGCGTCCTGCAGGCGGCTGAACCGCTCGAACAACCGGGCCCCGGCCGGGCAGTACTGGCTGTCCTGGCAGGGGCGGCAGTTGTCGAGGTGGGTGCGCCAGGTGGCGGTGGCCTGCATGTAGCGGGCGTGCAGGTCGTCAGGCACGACGGCCTGCCGCAGAGGTGGTCATGAGGGGCGGTGCCTCTCGGTGCGCTGTGGTGCGGGGTGGGTGTCGTTGACGCGGTGGCCGGCGTCCCAGGCCTTCGCGGCCGCCGTGGCGGCGGCCGCGAGCAGAGCGAGGGTGAGCGAGTGGGCCAGACCGCGTGCGGTGATGGCCCGTACCGCGTGTGGTGCTGTGCGGTACGGGCCGTGCGTATGTGCAGGTGCAGTGCTCAGCCCTGCCGCTGCCCGGTGCCGCCGCAGGGGCTGCAGGTCTGGTACTCGACACCCTGGTAGGGGGTGCCGTCCGCGCCGACGTGGTTGACGACGACCATCTGCTGGCCGGAGCCGCCGCAGGAGGTGCAGGTGGTCATCGGGCCACCCCCGCACTGCCGCAGCGGCACGTCCAGTAGCCGCAGATCGGGCAGGCGTCATCTGCCGCCCGGAAGTCGAGCGGGCGGATGAGGCGTAGGACCGGCTGGCGGGTGTAACCCGGCGCCATCTCGGTGAGCGTGCGCCGTACCCGACGGCCAGCAGCCCGGGCACGATCGTCGCCGTCGGCGACCAGCTGACGCACGACCTGGCGGAACCGGTCCGTCTCGTCCCGCTCGTATCCGCGGCCGTCGTCCCTGCCGCAGTCGTCCTCGCGCCGGATGTCGTCGATCGTCCCGGCACGCGGGGTGAAGGTGATGGTCATGCCGCAACCCCCCAACCGGCACGCGCCCGGCGGGCGGTACGGATCTGGCGAATGCTGGCGGCGAGGGCGCGGATCCGGAGGTTCTGCTCGATCCGGCTCTCGTCCTGGCGGAGACGGCCTCCGTTGCGGCGGCCGTCCGGGTTGAGACCGGCCTGGGTGCGCAACTCGACGGACAGGTCGTCGAGCAGGCGGCCCTCGGTGTCCCGGTCCGCGTCGACCGCGGCCGCCAGGCGCTCGGCCTGGGCGGTGCGGGCGGCCGCGAGCTGGGTACCGGAGAGCCCGCCGCGCACCATGTCGTCGACACGATGGTTGCCGTCGCCGTTGCGGAGCGCGAGTTCCTCGCACGCGGCACGGACCGGGCAGCCGGTGCAGACCCGGACCGCCTCGGCACGGCGGGCCTGCCAGGTGATCTGGGCCTCGCCATCGGTGCGGAAGAAGAGGTCCGGGTCGGCGGTGGCACAGCGGGCGCCGGCGTCGATCGCGGACTGGAGCACGACCCGGCGTGTATGCCGGGCCTGAGTGGATGTCATCCTGTGCATGCGCGTGTTGCCCTTTCATGGAGGGTGACGTGCGAAGACGGACCCCCGGGGTTGCGCCCCCGGGGGTCCGTCGCGTTCGAGGCCTGGTTGGCCTCGTGGCTGCTGTACGAGCAGCCACGGCCGCCGCCACCCGTTTTGTCGGGTGGCGGCGGCCGTGGTCGTTCGTGCGGTGTCAGACGTGGAGGTGTTCGAGAGGCAGGCCCGGACCACCGTGCGTCGGGGCGGGCCAGGAAGCGGCGCGGCGGATGAGCTCGTGGCCATCGACGATGTTCTTCGCCAGCGTCGTCCGGGCTTCGGGGAGCGGGACGTTGTGGCGGGCGCGGGTTGCCCGGTCCACCCTCGGGAGGGCCTGCCGCAGCGACCGCTGGCGCGCTCGGGCCTGCTCCTGCTGCTCAGCACGGTGCTGCCGGGCTGCGGTCCGGTCACGGAGGGTCTGCTGCTCGCGGGCGAGTACGGCGGTGGCCTCGACCTCGCGGAGCGCGATCTCCAGTTCGCGGCCCGCAGCGCACCGGGCGCCAGCCCCGCACGTCGTGCACGTAGCGCGGTGCGCGACGACCGTGCGGCGGGCCCGGTCCAGCAACGGGAGCAGCCGGACCCCGGCGGGGGCGGCCTGTTTTTCGCGGGTGACGGCGAGCTTGTGCACGGGGGCCGGGGCTGTCGTTGCCTTGGGCTTGGGCAGCACCTTGGTGGCGCGACGGGACGCGATGGTCGGGGCCGCCTCAACGAGCTCCGTACGCCAGTCGTCGACTTCAACGTCGATGGTGACCTGACGGTTGCTGCTCGAGCAGCGGCGCGGCTCGGTGGTGCGATAGCGCTTGGTGTGGTGCGGCACCAGCTTCGGGGTGCCGAGCATCCCGGTGATTGGCGTCCACCCTTTGCAGCCGGGGCAGATTAAGTGCTCCTTGCCCGGCGTCAGGTCGAGCTCGTTGGTCTTGAACTCGGAGGCGACGATCGCCGGGAGGTTGCTGACGGTCTTGGTGCGGGTCTTACGGCGGCGCTTGCGGGCCTCGGGGGTCACAGTCGTGGTCGTCATAGGGGCTCCTCAGGTCAAAGGGGAGGGGCTGCTTCGCGGTGGGCTCTCCGCCCGCCAGGCGCACGACATAGGCCAGCGATCCTGGAGGACGGACAACGCATCTGCGCTGCGACGTGCACGGGAGCACTCGGCCAGGGGACCGATCCGGGGGATTTGGTCGAGCTATCAACCCCGGCCCTCCCCCTCTTCAGGGCAAGGGCTCCTGCTGTTTTGCGGTGGTGCTTACTCGGTGCTCCTAGGGGGTCACCGACGCCTTACATACCTCAGGGTGCCTCAGGTACCCTGAGGTGTCAAGCGGTATAGTGAGGGACCTAGACGGAAAATGAAGGAGGCGAGGCGACATGCCAGGGCAACCCCGAGCGGACAACCGGCCGCCGTACGCGCGCATCGCGGGTCACTACCGCGACCTCATCAGCTCCGGGGAGCTCTCGCCGGGCGACCTGCTGCCAAGCATCCGAGCTCTGGCCGAACAGTGGGACGTCAGCACCGCGACGGCCGACCGAGCCATGAAGCTGCTGCGTGAAGAGAAGCTGGTGCAAGGCATCCCGGGCGTCGGCACCGAGGTGATGGCACGCCCCATCTCGCTGTCCTCCGGAGCAGAGCGTCACGACCGCAGCGGCAAGACACAGTCGTCGTGGGGCGTCGGCGAGAAGTCGTCCGGCCACACCGGCGGCATAGTCGAGGCCCCCGAAGACGTCGCTCACATGCTGGGCATTTCGCCTGGTGACGATGTAATTCGCCGCAGTCGGGTCTACCGGGACGGTCATGGCATCGTCTCCCACTCCACGTCGTGGATCCCGGCAGAATTCGCCCAAGCCGTACCCGGGTTGGCTCGGAGCGAGCGACTCAAGGGCGGGGTGTCACTCGACTTGATCGCTCGGGCTACCGGGCGGCACGTCGTGAAGCGCGAGGACGAGGAAACAGCTCGCATCGCCACGTCGCAGGACCTCAAACTCCTGGAGCTGGAGGCCGATACCGTCGCGGCGATCCTCGTGCTGACCGCGCGCTTCTTGGACGCCGATGGCGAGTTGCTGGAATACGGCGTGGACCTGGGGGCTCCCGGGCGCACCCGGCGAACCACGTCGGAGGTCCTAAGGTGACCGGGCGCGACACTGCTCCCGTGCCTCGCGCGATCCTCATGGCCGGCCTCCAGGGCTCCGGCAAGACGACCCTTGCCCGCGCCCTGGAGGAGGCCGGATTCCAGCGCCTCTGCCCTGACGAGGAGATGTTCCGCCGCTACGGCCACTACGGCAGAGACTTTCCCCGCGGCGAATTCAAAATCAGAGAGGCGCCCGTACTCGCGGACATCGCCCTTGAGCTCCAGGAACTCCTGGCCGCCAGACACGACACCGTGATCGACCACGGCTTCTGGACTCCGGAAGAGCGGGCCCAGTGGGCAGCAACCGTAATGGAGGTCGGCGGCAAACCCGTTCTGATCTACCTGCCTGCGCCGCATGAATTGCGCTGGGACCGGATTCGGAAGCGCAACGAACAGTCCTTGATGGATGCGAACAGCATCGCGTTCAGCGAACAGGATCTTCTTCGGCATGCGGGCCGTTTCTACCCGCCGACCGATGACGAGCCGCACATCGTGTATGACGGTCATCCAGAGACTGTCCTTGCCGAGCTCCGCCGCACGGAGCGGGCGAATGTGAATAAAGACGGAAACATAGACCACGGAGCAGCGCCTCCCTGACTGGCCGGGCCGTATGCATTCGGTTCTAGGTCCGCAGGAGTCGGGAGTTCCAGATCTGACATGTGGCCGGTCGAACTGGCCACATCGGCCACAGGATTGGGGCGGGATGGCACAGAAGCCGAGGGAGTTGACACCCTGGGTATCGCCCTTACATAGCTGGGGCTACGAACTGCGCGAGCTACGAACGCTGCGCGGTCTCAGCCTCCGTGCGCTCGCCAAACAAGCGGTGCTCGATCACGCCCACCTGGGCCGATTCGAGCGTGCCGAGAGGATGGCCAGCCGGGATCAAGCCGCCCAGCTGGACGTCGTCCTGGGCGCGAACGGAATGCTGCTTCGGCTTTGGGAACGAATCGGCGACGAGCATGACCATGTGGCCAATCCGCCCGCCCATGTGGCCAACGCACTGAACAAGCTGGCCTTCCCAGATCAACAGCAGGCAGTCTCGCCAGAGGACGATACGGACACGGTGGTCGTCCCCTGTCGTACTCCTGAAGGGATCCGCTTCGTGCCCGTGCCCCGCCGTGCTGTCCTCGCGTCTGGCCTGGTCGGCCTGGCCGCTGCCAGCCTTCCTGCTCCGGCGTTCGCCGCGCCCTACTCCCCTGTCGGCTCGTCTACTCCCGCGCCGGTTGAGCACTTCGCTCAAGTGCGGCGTGTTCTCATTCAGACCGACAACCTGATGGGTCCTCGGACCGTCCTGCCGGCCATCACGCAGAAGCTCGGCGAGCTGACCGGGCTGCGCCGCAGGGCGCGCGGGAAGGACGCCGATCGGCTTCTCGAGCTGGAGACCCGGTTCGAGGAGCTTGCGGGGTGGCTGGCGCAGGACATCGGCGACCAGCGTGCCGCCTACGCGCACACCGCACGGGCCTTGGACGACAGTCACATAACCGGTGACATGGAACTGACTGCATACATCCTGGGCCGTAAGGCGCAGTTGGCAGCGGACCTTGGGCATCGCAGTGACGCGCTTGGTCTCGCGACGGCAGCGCGGCGCACCGCGCCGGCGGGGTCGCGGCTGGAGGTCATCGCGGTGATGCACCAAGCGCACGGGCATTCCCTGCTCGGCGAGAAGCTGGAAGCGCTGCGCGGCTACGACGAAGCGCTGCTCCTCCTCGATCGTGCGGATCAGGACAGCGTGTGGGGCTCGTGGCTGGACTCGGCGTACATCCACACGGCTCGAGCCCGGTCGCTGGCGGATCTAGGGGATCACAATCAGGCCGTGGCCGGATTCCGTGACGCATTGGAAGCGCTACCGGCCGGGTATCGGCGTGACCGTGGCGTGTACCTGGCGCGGGCCGCCCGCTCCCATGCCGGCGTCGGCGACGTCGAGCAGGCGGCGGCGGTGGGACTGGAGGCGGTGCAGATTGCCGCGGAAACCGGCTCTGCCCGCATCATCGACCAGCTCGGCCTGTTGGACGTGACGCTCACAGCGACCTCGTCCGCGACGGGCGTCAGGGAGTTCCGTTCCGCGCTCGACCGCATCCTCTACCACCCTGCCCAGTGAAGGAGCTGACTGTGCCCCGCCCGCATGTACTGCTGTCCGCAGCCGTCTCGATCGATGGCTACCTCGACACGCGGCCCGGTGAGGACCGGCTGCTGCTGTCCAACGACGCCGACTTCGACCGCGTCGACGCGGTGCGCGCCTCGTGCGACGCGATCCTCGTCGGCTCGAACACCCTTCGCCTGGACAACCCTCGGCTCCTGGTGAAGTCGGAGCAGCGGCGCGCCGACCGGAAGGCTGCAGGCCTGCCGGAGTACCCGCTGAAGGTCACCGTGACGGCCAGCGGGGACCTGGACCCGGACTGGAAGTTCTGGCACCACGGAGGACGCAAGGTCGCGTACGCGGCTGGGCAGGAGGCCGCCGACAAGGCCCGCAGCCTCCTCGGTGATCTGGCGGACGTGTACGCGATGCCGCCGGTGAAGAACTGGGAGATGCTGCTCGAGCACCTGTACACCGCGCATGGCGTACGCCGACTGATGGTCGAGGGCGGCGGACAGGTCCACACACAACTGCTTCAGCAGGGCCTGGCCGACGAGCTGCACCTGGTTGTCGCGCCGCTCCTCGTCGGACAGGCCGACGCTCCGAAGATGCTCGGGGACGGACCCTACCCGGGCGGGCCGCTGCGCCGTATGCATCTGCTGGAGTCCCGGCAGATCGGCGACGTGATTCTCCTGCGCTATGCCCCGAAGGAAACCAGCAGCGGACAGGTGGCGGCGTGAACGACGCCTTGTGGCTGTCCACCGCGTGCGCTCTGGCTGCCGAGTGCCCGCCGTCGCGCACGGCGTTCTCCGTGGGCGCCGTCATCGTCGACGCCGACGGTGTGGAGGTGGCCCGCGGCTTCTCCCGCGAGGGGGGCGACCCGCACGTGCACGCCGAGGAAGCCGCGCTTGCCAAGGCTGCGGGTAATCCGCGGCTGATCGGAGCGACGGTGTATTCGAGTCTCGAGCCGTGCGCGCGACGCGCCTCCCGTCCCCGCCCCTGTGCCCAATTGCTCATCAGCGCTGAGGTTCGGCGGGTGGTGACGGCGTGGCGGGAGCCTGACACGTTCGTGCCAGGGGCTGACGGCACGGAGATCCTCGAGGCTGCGGGCGTGACTGTGATCGAACTGCCGGAGTTCAAGATGGCAGCGATGGCACCGAACCAGCACCTGCTGTGAGGGGGAGGCGATGCGCTGGCAAGGCACCCGATCGTTGTTCCTTGAAGCAGCCCGGCTTTCTCTACCCAGGCAAGGAGCTGTCTCACGCTAGGCCGTGGCTTCTCCGCCCTACTGTGAAAGGCGATCTACATTGACCAGCCTTCGCCCTGAGCGCGTGTACCTGATCGGCTCTCCCGACTCTCCGCTCGTGAAGATCGGCTGGACCGACAATCCGAAGCATCGCCTCCGTAACCTGCAAACTGGTTCGCCTGTGCCTCTCCAACTGCTCGCCCTCTTCGAGGGCGGCAGCATCGTCGAGGCCGAGCTTCATCGCCGTTTCGTCGACAAACGCCGTCATGGCGAATGGTTTGATCTCGGGCCGAACCCTGTGGAGGTCGTGAGCCCGTTCGTGAGGGTGGCTCAGGTGGAGGAAGCGGAGCGCATGGGCTCTCGGCAGCCGAAGCATGAGCTGCGCTACGACGACGTCACGTTGCAGGAGTGGGCTGATTACTTTCCTGAGGACCCGCCACGTGTCCACGAGCGCATGGAGCGGGAGTGCCCGACCTACAAGGGAGTGTGGAAATGCCTTTGCGGCAGCTGACCTTCCCGCGTGGCGGGATTCGCATACCTTGTTTGCGAAGTTCACGGCACGGCAAGGAGCGAGCTGGCCGCCGGCTACTCCCGCGAAGCGGGACCGCACGAGCACGCGGAGGAAGTCACCCTCGACAAGTTGGCGGCAGGCGACCCGCACCTGGCCGGGGCAACGATCTACAGCACGTTGGAGCCCTGCTCTCAACGACGCTCGCCGCACACCCCTTGCGCACAACGGATCCTCGCCGCTGGCGTCCCCCGTGTCGTTATCGCCTGGCGCAAGCCAGCGCTGTTCGTCGACGACTGCATCGGCTACGAGCCGTTGGTGAAGGTCGGAGTGACTGTGGTGGACAAGCTCGCCGCGGCCGCCAAGGCCGTCAGGGATCTCTGCGCGCGCCACGCCCCATCTTGTAAAGAAAAATGTATAGTTTGAATCGTCTCCCAGACTAAAAGGAGGGCTTCACATGGACGCCATCGAGGCTCTCCTCTCGCGCCCAAACCTGCCGCCTCCAGCAGTGCGGGCGGCATTGCGCAAGGCAGAAGGGCTCACTCAGGCGGAGGTAGCAGACGCCCTCGGGGTGTCTCGCGTCGCCTTCCACCGCTGGGAAACAGGGCAGGCGGAGCCGCGGGCACGGTCCAGAGCCGCATACCTGCGCCTGCTGCAAGGCCTCGCCAAGAAGCACCCCGCGATAGACCTGGGGGGCAGCTCAACGTAGACGACGCCAAAACGCAGAACGGTCCTCGTCGCCACAACGAGGACCGTTCACCTGCAAATCGACTCGACCTAGCCATAGATCACGAGTCGTGTCCGGTGAGGTGACCTCACCGGGGGTGATGCCCGTGGACCTTCCGGTCCGCGTGGTCACCTGTACCCAGAATAAGCGGACCGCCACGCGGGACGCCACCACCCTGGGTCCCCGGTCAGGTCACACCCGCTGGTCACGGCTCCCCTATCAAGGGGAGAACCACCACAATGCGCCACCAGTTCCGCCCCCGCTGGCCCTCGGCAGCGGCCGTCCCACAAGCCGGGACGCACATCAAGATTTTCGCCCGCGTGGCGGGAGGGGTAACGCTTCCCTGCCCTGCACGGAATCTACCCATAGGGGATCCGTCGCAGGATCACCCCATGGCTACGCGATCCACTGCTCGCTCGGCGGTCTCGCTCACGCGCGGCGGTGGACTGTGACTGCTCAGCAGATCAACGAGATGGGCACCATCACCTACCGGGGTCCGGTGGCGGGTGTCCAGGTGCACGCGCACATGGAGTTCGGCCCCTACGCCCTGCCGGTTCCACTAGACACCAAGGTCGTCATCCAGCTCATGTTCATGCTCGCGGAGCAGACCCGTCAGGGCCCCGATGCGGGACCGCTGCGCGTGACGCCTCTGACCGTCCTGGAGCGTCTGCGTGAGCTGGGCGTGGTCTCGGGCAACGGCTCCCGGCTGGTCGGCCGGGACGCGGTCTACGAGTCGTTCACCCGCCTCCAGGAAAAGGGCTACATCCGCCGGATAGACGAGCGAGACGCGGGCGGGCGGCGGACCCGGGTCGCCTATGAGTTCTACGACTGGCCGTCCTGGAACCCCGATGCCCCGAAGCACCCGGCCACCACTGATTTCACAGAGTTTCCGCAGGTCAACACCACTTCCGGCAATGCCGGATCTGGCATTGCCGGAAGTGAAATCGCCCAAAAGATTGCAAATAATCGACCTTCGCAGGTCAGCACCACTTCCGGCATTGCCGGATCTGGCATTGCCGGATCCGGCAATGCCGAGGCGACGTTTCCGCAGGTCAACACTACTTCCGGCAATGCCGGATCCCCCCCACGCCCCCCGGAGGAGGAGGATTCCTCCTCCCCCAACCCCCTCACGCGCACCAAGGAGTCGTTGCCGTCACAGCGGGAGGAGGGGCGGGAGTTCACTCCCGAGGAGCTCGCGGCTGCGCGGGACTTCCTCCAGCGGATGCAGCGGTGGCAGGCCGGGTTGTCGACCGCGCGTAAGTGCGCCCCGCGGCTGCTGCGTGCGATGGAGACCCAGGGCTGGCCGACGCTGACCGCCATGGATGACGCTCAGCGCCTGGTGCTGGAGGCCGAGATCTTCAAGAACACCGGGGGCGCCACCTCGTGGGTGAAGTGTCTGCCGGGCTGGGTCGACGACCTGTGCCTCTACCGCAAGCCGACCCGGGCCACCGCCACGGCCGCAGGCTCGGTGCCGCAGGATCTTGCTGCCTTGAGGGCGGCCTGCCGTGCCTGCGACCAGTACGGCTGGGTTCTGGACGACGACGACGACAAGCCGAACCGCCGCTGCACCCACCCGGGCATCACGGCCGACACTGCCAAGGAGCAGCAGTGAGCATGTTCGACGAGGCCCTGGACATCCCTGCGCAGCAGTTGGACGAGTCCCCGGACGCGGTGAGCGTGAGCGCAGAGA
Organism: Streptomyces sp. NPDC057565; assembly: GCF_042801455.1. NCBI lineage: Bacteria > Bacillati > Actinomycetota > Actinomycetes > Kitasatosporales > Streptomycetaceae > Streptomyces > Streptomyces sp. NPDC057565. Next base: position 19,913 of record NZ_JBHVFU010000037.1, read on the forward strand.
CTGCGGTTCTGGGCGCGTGCATGATGGCCACCGGGGGGTACGACCCGATCCCCGGCGCCGCGCAGATCCTGAGCGATGACGGTGACTGGTACCGACCGCACCACGAGACGATCTGGCGGGCGATCCTCGCTCTGCACGGCCGGAGCAAGCCCACCGGTGTGCCGATGGTTGAGGCGGAGCTGCGCCGCAGCGGTGACCTGAAGCGGGTTGGCGGCTTCGTCGAGCTATCGCTGATCGCCGGCCAGGCGTGCACCTCGGTCGAGGTGGAGCACTACGCGGAGATTGTCCATGGCTACGCCCGCCTGCGCCGCTACCAGCAGACCCTCGTGCGCGGGATGCAGACGGCCCGTCAGGGCGACCCGGCCAGCGTCACCGACGCCATCGCCGCGCACCAGGCCGAGCTGGAGCACCTTGCCGCCGACCAGACCGGCGACGACGGGCTGTTCGGCCGGTTCAGCGACGGCCTCCAGGAGCACCTGGACGGCCTGGAGACCACGGTGGAGGCGGCTGCGATCACCGGGCTCACCGACCTGGACCGGGTGCTCAAGCTGCGGCCCGGGAACGTCGTCGTCGTGGCCGGGCGCCCGGCCATGGGCAAGAGCGCGATGACGCTCGGTGTCGCGCTCGCCAACGCCTCCTCCGGCCGGACCACCCTCGTGCACAGCCTGGAGATGGGTAAGGAGGAGGTCACCAACCGCGTGCTGTCCAGCAAGTCCCGCGTCGCCCTGCACCACCTCATGGAGGGCGGACCTGCCGTCACTGACGACGACTGGACCCGCATCGCCCGCCGCATGCCGGATCTTGAAACCCTGCCGCTGTGGATGGACTACACCCCCCGCGTCACGCCCGGCCTCGTCCGCACCCGCATCAAATCCCTGATCCGCCAGACGGGCCAGGCCCCGCTGGTGGTCATCGACTACGTCCAGCTCATGTACACCGACCAGCGCAACTCCCGTCAGAGCCCTTACGAACGCGTCAGTGAGGTCAGCCGCGAACTGAAGATCATTGCCGAGGAGACCGGCGCGGTCATCATCTGCTGCGCGCAGCTCAACCGCGGATCCGAGCACCGGGAGGGCAAGCGGCCGCAGACGTCCGACTTGCGCGACTCCGGGCAGCTGGAGCAGGACGCGAGCGGCATCATCCTGTTGCACCGCGAGGATGCCTACGAGCCCGAGAGCTCCCGGGCCGGCGAGAGCGATCTCATCCTCAGCAAGAACCGCAACGGGCCCACGTGCACGATCACAGTCGCCCACCAGTTCCACTACAGCCGCCTGCGCGACATGACCGCCGAGCCCGAATGATCGTGGCGACCCGTCTACTCCAGCCGCCCCATAAACCCCCTGTACGGGGATCTTGCTGACGATCACTCACCTCGGAGTCCCTCGGGTCGTCCGGGGTGGAGATCGGCGCTCAGCGGCCCGTACAAACGATCAACGACAGGAGTAGTTCCGTGGGCATCATCGGCGACAGCCTCGACAAGGTCGCCGCGAACACCGCGACCTGCCCGATACCGAAGTCGGCCGGCGCCCAGATACGGTTCCTCGTCAAACACGAGAAGGGCTCCACCCGGACCGTCGCGCAGCGCCTGGGCATCTCGCAGCGCACCGTGGAGCGTTACCTCAAGGGTCAGATCAAATCTCCTCGTCCCGAGCTCGCGGCGAAGCTTACGAGCGAGGGACCCTGGTGGTCATTCGCTGAGTGGGTGTTGCTGGGGCGCCTCGGTTCGGGATGATCGTGGTGCGGCCGGTTTCTGTCTGTCCCGGTCGTGGGGGTGGGTCGGGGTGTCGATGGAGCCGCAGCCATGGCCGGAGCCGGCGGCGGAGGTCGCGCGGGCCACCGGGTAGTAGACCCGCTCATCCGCCCAGCAGGTGGTCACGGTGACCACGCCACGGTCGATCTTCCCGACCGAGCCGAGGTACTGCTTGCCCACGTGCGCTGTCGCGCTGCCGTCCTTGCCGTCGCCGGAGTCATCGACCACCAGTAACCCGCCCGGATGCGGGGCGGTGGCCGGGTCGGCCAGCAGCAACTCCAGGCGACGCGCGTTGACCGCTTCCTGGCTCCAGGTCGACTCGGACAGGAAGAACTGCAGCCGCTGTACCGCCGCATGCTGGGCGCCGGCCACCGGTTTGGTGCCGGCCAGGCAGGCCAAGCGTCTTGTTGCGATCGCGGGGAAGGAGCAGCCCGCCCAGGTACTCGCGAAACCCACGCCGCTGGGCCAGCGTCTCGAAGAGATCATCGAAGTGGACGGCGTACGCTTCCAGTGGACCGGGCGCGGGCGGACACGGCAACAGCTTCGTCATCTCAAGTTTCCCAGGCCGTAGTTGACGCCTCCCCCCGGCCTACTCCCGCACGAATCCGCCGTCAACAAGCCACGGCACCCTCAAACCGCACGTCAGTCCGAATCGCAACGGATGGTCGTTCTGGGCCGTCACTGCCACAGGGCAGCTCTTGCAGAGCATCCGGTAGAGGACAGCCTGCCACCTCGGGTTGGGCTACCTGGCGTCACGTTCGTGGGGTCCGGGCGGGATTCCGTGGTCCTTGAGGGTTTTCCGGTGTGCGCACGAGGCTGGTTGACTTGATCCCGTGCGGGCTGTCGACGGCGGGCCTCCGGCCAGGCAGTCCGTGCACTGACGTACCGCTGTGGCTCATCGAAGGAAGAGAACGTGGAGCAGTTCGCCGCAGGCAAGGTTCTGCGCAGCAGGTACCGGCTGGACCGGATTCTGGGCAGAGGGGCGATGGGGCACGTCTGGCGGGGGACGGACGTGTATCTGGAGCGTCCTGTCGCGGTCAAGACCGTCGCCGCGGATCTTCTGGCTCTGCCCGACTGGCGCCACACCGCCCTGGCGCGCTTCGAGAGGGAGGCCAAGGCTGCCGCTCGTCTGGACCACGCCAACATCACCACCGTGTACGACGCGGCCGTCACCGAGGACGTCTGCTGCCTGGTGATGCAGCTCGTCGACGGGACGACCCTCGACAACGTCGTCGACGGCGCCGACGACGGGCGCCTGTCCGTGTCCGCCGCGGTCTCCGTGGCCGCGCAACTGTGCTCGGGGCTGTCCGCCGCGCACGCGGCCGGCCTCGTCCACCGCGACCTCAAGCCCCAGAACGTCATGGTCCGCACCAGCGGCCTGGTCAAGATCCTCGACTTCGGTCTCGTGAAGGTCCTCTCGGACACCGACCCACAGCTCACCATGACCGGCGAAACGCTCGGCAACATCACCTATGCCTCGCCCGAACTCCTGGCCGGGGAAGGGTCGTTGGACGGTCGCAGTGACCTGTACGCGGTGGGGTGCCTGCTGCACCACATGCTCACCGGCCACCCTCCCTTCCGCGGTCGGGGTCCCGCCGAGCTGGTGACCCAGCACCTCACCGCGATCCCGCCCCGGTTGGCCGACCGCGGTGTCGACGCCCCGGCCGCGCTCCAGGACCTGTCGCACGCACTGCTCGCCAAGCGTCCCGAGGACCGTCCCCGCGGTGCGGGTGACGTGTACGCGGCTCTCGCACCGTACCTGCCGGCACCCGACCCGGCGTTCGCCACCCGCAGGATGCTGCCGGAGGATCCCCGGCGGCCGTTCCTCGTGCCGCAGGGGCCGGTCGCGCCGCAGTAGCCGAGGCGAACCGCGGCACGGCCCCGGTGTGGGTCATGCCGCGGCCGGCGGCCGGACCTCTATCAGTTCCTTGAGGAACGGGCTCGGCTCTCCGTGCCAGAAGACGTCCAGGCTGTCCCGGGCGCGCGTGGCCGCCACGAAGAGCAAGGACCGGGCGCGCTGCATCTCCGTCCGGTGACGTGCCGGGTCCGTGGCGCGCCGCCGCTGTACGTCCGCGCGCGGCACGAGCCCGTCAGTCACCCCGGCGATGATCATGCGCTGGTATTCCAGACCCTTGAACCGGAACATCGTGCCGATGTGGACGCCGCTGTCGCCGCGGGGTCCGTCCGGGCCGATCTCCAGCGCCAGAATGCCATGCTCCCTCAACGTGTACGCGACCTCGCGCGCCATGTCGTTGGTCGGCACGGCGATGGCGATCTGCTCGTGCGGCACCTGTCCCCAGGACTCGATCAGCGTGGCGATCGCCTCGCGCTCGTCCTGCCAGTCGCCCAGCCGGTGCAGGTCCGGTACGCCACCGCTGAGCACTGAACGGTATCCGGCCAGTGTCTCGGCGCTGCCGTCGAGGTCGTCATACTTCTCCTCGCCGAGCACGTTCAGCGCGGAGCGCAGGATCTGCCGGGTGGTGCGGTAGCTCAGAGACAACTTCGACGACCGGCCGCGGATGTTGATGCCGAGGCTGCCGAGGGTCACCTGGTTCTTGTAGATGCGCTGGTGAGTGTCACCGACCAGGAACAGGTCGTTGCGGTCCGGGGCGGTCATGGCGCGCAGCATCTTCCAGTGCGCGGGCCGCAGGTCCTGGGCCTCGTCGACCACGATGTGACGGTATCGGTAGCGCAGCCAGCCCCCCGAACCGTCTGCCACGTGGATGTTGTCAAGGCCGCCCGCCTCCTCCCGCCGGCGGTCAATGTCCTGGATGCGCCGGGCGCGCGCGACCTCCAACTGCGCTGCCCGCTCCGCGATCTGGTCCCACGTCTGGACTCCGAGCCGGTCCAGACGCTGGGTGAACCGCTCGGCGAGCTGCCAGATCTCGGCGCGCTCGGCGCGGGTGACCGTGCGTCCGCGTCCGGCGCGGCGGGCACGGAAGTAGTCCGTGCGGGAGGTCACCGCCTGGCCGAGGATGACCTGCGTCCATTCGTCGTGCAGGAACTCCGCGTCCCAGCCGTCCTCGCCGAGCTCGTCGAGGAGCGAGCGCCACTCGCGGACCGCCTGCGCCTCGTCGACGATCCGCTTGCGGTTGCCCGGTTCCGCCTCCCGGACGGTGCGCAGCGCGAGCTGGTCGACGTTGCTGATCTCGACGCGCGACAGCAGCGTCTCGCCGCCCAGGGCGAGCAGCCGCGAACGCAGGTCCGTCGCGAGGTTCTTGTTGTACGTGGTCAGCAGCACCGGCTTGGTCCGGCCGGCCGGGAGCCGCTCGACCAGGTGCCTGACGCGGTGCAGCGCCACGATCGTCTTGCCGGTGCCCGGCCCGCCGCCCACGCGCGCCGGACCGCTGTAGTCCCGAGTGACCAGCTTGGCCTGGGCGGGGTGCAGGAACACCTTCCAGCGCCCGAAGTCGTCGCCCTCCAGCGCCTCGCGCAGAGCGTCGTCGGTCGTGGTGACGATGGTGGCGGGACGTTCGACGGCGGCCCGGAAGTCCTCGGGGTCCACGGGGTCGGGGACCGCGACGGGAGCGGTGACCTGCTCCAGGACGTCGTCGTACTCCTTGCCGTCGTATAGTGCCAGCAGCACCTCGCCGCTGAGCTGCGGAGCGTACTCGACGAGGCCGAGGAGCTGATCCTCGGTGGTCAGCGCGGCGACGACCGGGACCAGGGACGGGGCCACGCCCAGGTCGGTGAGCTGCTGCTCCGACCACTGCGCGAACAGCGGCTGGGGGTCGGCCGGTGCGGCGGGCCGAGGCGGCTCGGCGGGTGTGGTGCCGGGGGGAACCGCAGGAGCGAGTACCTCCTCCTGCACGACCTGCAGATCCACATACTCGATGCCGCCGGTGACGCGGTTGACCGAGTACGTGAGCCGGTCTAGGTGCGCGTACACGTCCTTGCGGTGCTTGACCGAGACGATCAGCCAGTCGTCGTCGGCCAGCCGCAGCAGCAGCGCGCGGTACTCGTCGTTGACGCGCGCCGAGTGCAGCTTGTCGTGCCCCTGCAACTGCTTGAGGCGCAGGCCCGCGGAGTCGGGGTTGGTCTTGAACTTGTGCTGGAAGTCGTAGATCGCGCCCTTGACCGGGCGGGAGAGTTTGAGGATCTCCCGGTCCGCCTTGTCGAGCAGGCGCAGTGTCACGTTCTTGCCGGTCACGGCTGTTCGTTCTCCCCGTCTTCCGTGGTGGTGCCGTCCGGCTGATTACGACCTTCCCGGTCGCCGGATGGTTGTGCGCCGTCGAGGCGGTTCGTGATGTCGTCTGCGGTCCAGCCGGCGGCGGGCCGCACCTCCCAGTCGGCCGCGGCGAACGCGCGGTCCCGGTCGATGGCCTCCGGATCCGCGTCCTCTCCCTCCGGCGGGCGCGGGGCGAGGACGATGCCGACGCGTGCGGCGGGCCACGCCAGCTCGGCAAGCCAGCCGTTCTCGTCCAGCTCGTAACCGTCCTCGGGGGCCGCGACACCGCGCACGGCTAGGGCCTCGGCGAGCGCGAGCAGACCGGGCTCGTCCGGGTCGAGGTACTCGACGACCCGGTCCCACGCCGAGTCCCGGACGGGGGCGGTGGCGCCCGCGGTGGACGCCTCGGCGATCGCGGGGGCCCGCGGCGAGGGCGCGGCGGTCTCGGCCGGCGCGGTCGCGGTGACGGTGAGCGTGGCGCGGACACTCTCCAGGACACCGCTCCCGCCCGTGACCGCCAGCGTCTCCACGGGGAACCCGTCGAGACGGCCGGTCGTCAGCTGGACGGCGTCGCCGCCGCCGGTGTCCAGGAACTGGAGCAGGTTGGACCAGTACAGCCAGGCCCGCCAGCGGCGCTTGTGCGCCTCCTCCCGGGCGTGCACGCCGGGCGCGTCGTCGAGGAGGACGATGCCGGTCCACGCGGGGGGCTTCGCACGGCCGTCAGCGGCGAGGACCAGCGGCAGCCCCGACCGGTCGGTGACCGTGAACAGCTGCACCAGGCCGGGCGGCCCTGCGGGTGTCGTGCCGCGCAGCGCCGCCGTGATCTGCTCGCCGAGCACGTCCGGCGGCAGCGCGACGGGGCGGGCCCCGGCGCCCATGAAGCCCGCCAGGGCGGCCTCCGCCCGCCACTGCCAGCGCTTGGCGTCCGGCTGGCGCAGATACTCCACGAGCTGGACGGCCGGGTTGACCCACACCGTCTCCGCAAGCTCACCAGGCAGGGCGCCCCACACCTTGGCGTAGTAGTCGCGGGCCTTGCCGCGAGCCTTGTCCTCGTACGGTTCCCACGCCGGGTCGGCCGGGCCGGCGCCCGCGTAGCCGGTGTTCCGGACACGGCGCTGCCATTCCCTCACGTCGCCGTAGGTGAGCTGGAAGACCCTGAGCCCCTCCGCGCGCAGCCGTGTCCGCTTGTCCGCGTCGTCACCGACCCGGTTGTGCTCCCGGCCGGCGTGGAACTCGTAGCCGTCCAGGTAGAGGGCCACGCGGGGGCCGGGAGCGTCGACCCGTTCGAACAGGACGTCGGGGCGGGTGCCGTCGAGGACGCGCTGTTGCGACACCCGCCAGCTCAGCGTGGTGCCGTCGGCCGCGGTCAGCCGCAGGTCCAGCGCGTGGGTTCCGGCCGGCGTTATGTAGGCGTCACCGCTCGCACCGCTCTCCGGGAGTCCGGCCCACTCCCGCAGCGTGTCGATGAACAGGACTTCGAGATCGCTCTCGGCCTGCCGGTGCATCGGGATGTGCTGGGTGGTGGCGACGGGCGAGGTGTGCCAGCGCTCACCGTCCGCGCCGAGCAGTTCGTCCAGCATCTGCCGGACCTCATTGCGGCTGACCTTGTCGTAGTCGGCCGGGGGGACGCGGCGCAGCAGGCAGCGGTGACAGCCGTCGAGCCCCTTCTCCAGACAGCCGCAGCCCTCGATCACCTCACGGGCCTTCAGGAGGACCTCACGGAAGCCGTCGGAGGTCGCCAGGCGGTGCAGGTACCCGGTGCCGCCGGGCAGCCGGTCGTACACCACGAGGAACCGACGCGGCCAGTCGCGGTCCTCGCCGTCCGGCATGGACGCGGCGGTGATGTCGATGTGGTCGGGGTCGCCGCCGTAGCGGGCCGCTATGCCCGCGAACAGTGCGGCGGTGAACGAGGCGAGCCGCTCCTTGGCCCGCGCGACGGACGCCGGCAGCAGGATGCGGACGGCCTCCGTCGTCAGCTCGTGCGCGAGCAGCAGTGGCACGTCCGTCCCGGCGCCCTGCTCCTCCCCGCTGCCGAGCAGCCGTCGGCGCGGGCACCACAGTTGGTGGTGGGCGCTCGCGCGGGTGGAGCGGGCGAGGGACGCGGTGAGCGCGTGCTGCGACTGGTCGACGACCGGCCGCCCGTCGGCCGTCGCCCCACCACAACTCGTGCACACGTAGAACGGGTTCAGACGCACGTCGTCACCGGCCAGCGGAACCGTGCTGCTGCCGTCCTGCCGGTCGACCCCCAGGTTCAGGGTGCGGACGACGGCCTTGCGCGTGAAGTCGGCGCCGAAGACCGCGGTGTCGTGCCGCCACGATCCGGCCGTCAGATGCGCGGGGTCGATGTCGACCGTGGTGAGGACCGCGTACCGCCTCCGGTCCCGCTCGTCACGGTCGTCCCGCACCCGGGCGTCGTCCCGCTTGTCCCGGGACATCACCCGCCGGGGCTCCAGCACATGGTGCACACAGCCCGCGTCGGCGATCTCCCGGGAACCGCACCGCGGGCACGGCGAGGTGTCGTTCTTCGGGTCGCCGTGCGTGCGCGCGTAGCCGCAGGCCGGGCACAGGCGCCACACCGCCCAGGCACGCCGCTCCGGGCTGCCGATGTCGAGGGCGCGCACGACGTGCCGGTAGCCGTTGACGTAGAAGCTGTTGCCGGGCGCGAGTTCGGTCAGGGCCAGCTTGCGGGAGCGCTCGTAGTCGCGCACCTCGCTGCGGTACACCCACTCCCGGCGCTCGTCGTGGCCCTCCGGGGCCTCCGGGCCCTCGTCGTCCCCGGCGGCCTCCTTCCAGTAGAGGGTGGCCTCCAGCGAGGTCGTCGTGTCGGTGAGGCTGTAGTTGGGCAGCAGCCCCAGTTCGACGAGGGTGCCGTGCGCGCTGGTCTGGCTCAGCTCGCGCAGCAGCTCGCCCGTGGCGCGCCGCTCAGCGAGCAGCTCGCGCCGCTCGGCGCCCTGTTCACGGTCCTCGGCGAGCAGCCCGTCCACGGCGGTGTCGATGGCGGAGATGCGACGGCGCAGCTCCTCGCGGCGCACCGTCCACTCCTCCTCGGCCTCCTGGAGGGCGCGCGCGATGCCGCCGGTGGCGTAGGCACGCAGTTCGTCCGCCGCGTGCGCGGACACCCCCCGGTCGTCGTCCGGGCCGCCGGGCGCCTGCGGGAACAGCGCCAGGAACTCCTCCACCAGCCGCGCCCCGTGGGTGAGCGCCGCGTCCGACAGGTCCTGGCACCAGCCGGTCGTGCCGAACAGCGCCGACGACAGGCGCGGCACCGGCATGAGCGGCTCGCCGTCCGCCGTCGTCAGCTCGCCGCGCGCCGCCCGGTCCAGCAGGTGGGCCGTGTACTGCCGGCGCAGGATCTCGACGGCCGACAGGTAGCAGCCCGGCGGCACGATGTCACCGGCGATCATCTCGGTCGGGTCGTCCAGGTAGTACCGGTCGCGGGCCCGGCGCCCGCCGAAGGCGACCACCAGGGCGTTGCCGGTCCTGCGTCCGGCGCGTCCGGCACGCTGCACGTAGTTCGCCGGGCCGCCCGGCAGCGAACCGAGCAGCACCGCCGACAGGTCGCCGATGTCGATGCCCAGTTCCAGGGTGGGCGTGCAGGAGAGCACGTTGGGGTCGGTGTAGTGGGTGCCCTGCCGGAACGTCCGCTCCACGCGCTCCCGTTCGGGCCGGGTCAGCATGCCGGTGTGCTCGGCCGTGACCACCCGGTAGGTGCCGCCGGTCAGGTACAGGCGGCGGTAGTAGTCGGTCCGGTAGTCGCGCTCCAGCTTCCCGCCGAAGCCGCCGCTGCCCGCCCCGGTCGACGACGTGCCGTACTGGGGAGGGGTGAGGAGGCCGGTGCAGCGCCAGCGCGGGCAGGGGTGCCCGTACCAGCGGGTGCGCCGCTCCGGCGGCACCACCTGCTGCCAGCCGCACTCCTCGCAGGACACGAACGCCTTGTTGACCAGGTCGTCCGCCAGCAGCCGTACGTGGATGTGGCCCGGTTGCAGCCCGTAGACGCGGGTCGTGCGGTCCTTGGCGGTGCGCGCCGACAGCACGCCCTCGTCCGCGAGGACCGGCAGCAGCCTGCGCAGGTACTCGGTCGCCTGCACGGCGTCCAGGCCGAGGCAGCGCCGCGTCCAGTCCTGGTACCAGGTGCCACGACCGGTGATCGTGTCGAACTTCGTCTTCTCCTTGGGACCGGCGAGCAGGAACCTCGGCGGCGCCACGTACCCCTCGGGGAAGGCCGGCATGCCCTCCGGCCGCTGCCCGGAGATCAGGTACTGGTTGACACCCGCTTCCCTGATCCAGGTGTCCAGCCACCGGTGCCGCACGCCGCCGCGCAGCCGCACCCGCTCCAGCAGCCCCCGTACGTACGCCAGGTACCGCTCGGACGTGGGCAGGCCGCCGTCCAGCCCCAGCTGGCCCGGCAGCGTGAGGTGCAGGTCGCGGGCGAGCGCGACGATCCGGTCCGGATCGGCGACCACCACCTCCGCGGCCGTGGTCCGGGTCAGCTCCAGGGTGCGCCCGAGCCGCGAGCGCAGCCCGAACTCCATCACGGTCGCGAAGGCGAGCCGTTCGCCGATGAGCTTCCAGGTCCGCGCGTCCCCGGTGCCGCGCCCCGACAGCAGCCGGTCCACGCCCGGTTCGTCGTGCAGGTCCGGCGGGACGACCGCGGCCAGCGTCTGCGGGTCGTCCACGGAGTCCAGAACCTGGCCGATGAGGTCGTTGAGCGGAACCGGCGCACCGGCTTCGTCCAACTGGTGCGCCAGCAGCGAGCGCAGCGAGAACTTGTACGAGGCGTTGGCGACGTACCCGGCGCGGTGCGCCGCGTCCTGCGTGGAGTCGTTGAACAGCAGCGTCTTGCGCTCCTCCGGCGCCAGCGCGATCTCCTGGCCGCCGGTGAAGAGCTGGGTGACCGTGACGGAGGCCAGCGCGGCGAGCGCGGTGCCGAGGAACCTGATGCCGTTGTCCGTGTCGCAGGCCGGACAGGTGTCGTCCTTGGCGGCCTGGTCGGCGGTCTTGTTGTCCAGGATCGCCCGCGCGAACCACGCGTCCTGAAGCCCCTCCCCGTCCTCGGCGACCGGCAGACGGTACGTGCTCTGCGCCCCGTCCAGCACCACCACGGACTGCGGGTCGACACCACCCGCCTGCTTCGGAGCGGTGCCGGTGAGCGCCGCGAGGGCGTCCCGCGCCTCGGCCGGCGTCGCCGAGATGAAGTACCGCAGCCGCCGCTTGTCCCGCCCGACGGCCGCCGACCAGATCCGCTGCGGGCTCGTCTCGAGCTTCTGCGGATCGGCCTCCGGGGACAGCGCCGCCCAGCCCGAGCGACCGCACACACGGCAGTAGACCGCGGGCAGGTGCACCTGGGCAGGCCGCTGCACGGTGTCCGAACCCGGCAGCGCCTGGGGCCGGCGCGAGTCCGCCGTCGGCCACTCGTCGCCGTCGGACGAGTCCTCCGAGGCGGACGCCGCGGTGAGCGCGGAGCGCCGCGCGACGGTCCGCTCGTCCTCGTACCAGCGGAACTCCGGCTTGGCGCCCACTCCACCGAGGATCCGGCTCACCGGCCGGACCCACAGATGCGCCTCGATGTGCAGCAGCGGACGCGGCCTGCGCTCGTCGGACCCGGGGTCCCGGGCGGACGACAGCAGCGCCACGAACCGCGACAGCGCCTCCAGCGCGAGCCGCGGGCTGTCCCGCGCGGTGCGCGCCCACGCGTAGCCGAAGCGGGCCATACGGTCCCGCAGCCCCCACTCGTCGAGCGGCTCGCCGTTCAGCAGCGCGAGCACGCCGTGCGTGAAGTCGTGCTTCTTCAGCAGCCGCCCGATCTGGAAGGCGTCCAGGCCGCGCCGCCCCAGCAGCCGCTCGGCGAGCCCGTCCAGGTCGAGGCGGTCCGGGTCGGACTCGACGTCCGGTCCGCCCGAGACGTCGATGACCTCCTTGGGGCTGGGCGGCTCGGGCAGCTCGTAGTCGATGTCGCCGACGAAGTCGTCGGCGCTCAGCCGCTCCTCGCCGATCACCGCGTCCGGACCGAACGGCACGCCGAACACCTGCTCGGCGACGGTGAGGATGCCGCCGGTGTCGCCCCCGCCCTCGCCGAGGGTCGCCGAGGTCGCCACCGGGCAGATCGACCCGAGCGGCCGCTCCGGCTTCGAGGCGCCCACGGCCGCCGCCAGCCGCCGCAGCAGCATCGCCACGTCGGTGCCCTGCGCGCCGTCGTAGGTGTGGAACTCGTCCAGCACCACGTACGCCGGGTCGGCCCCCTCCCACAGCGGCCTGTCCTCGGCCCGCTGCAACAGCAGGTCCAGCATCTTGTAGTTGGTGATCAGCACGTCCGGCGGCGACTGGCGCATCTCCTCGCGCCGCGTCATCACCCGCCGGAAGTCCGTGTCCGGCTTGTCCCCGATGTAGAGACCGGCCGTCACCTGGGCCAGTTCCGGCTGCGTCAGGTAGTCGCCGATACGGCCGGCCTGGTCGGTGGCGAGCGCGTTCATCGGGTACAGCAGCACGGCTTTCACCCCGCGCCTGCCCAGCACCTTCTGCCGCCGGCAGTGGTCGAGCACCGGGATCAGGAACGACTCGGTCTTGCCGGACCCGGTGCCGGTCGTCACGAGCGTGGGCTCGGCCGCCCCCCGGTACGTGCTCAGCCGCTCCCAGGCCTTCGCCTGGTGCCGCCACGGCGTGAACGACGGCTGCCACTCCAGCGCCGACCGCCACTCGTCGCCTGCGGGGTGGAACGGCGTCCTGATCCGCAGGTAGGGCCCCCGGAAGATGCCTGCCTCCGGGTCGTCGAGGAAACGCTCCAGCGCGAGCCGCGTGTCCTCGTCGGCCAGCGCGTACGTCGTCGTGAGGTACTGCGTCAGACTGCCGCGGAGCTGAGCGGCGGCCAGGGTGGGCTTCACGAGGACCTTTCGGACAGGACGGTTACCGGGACCGCCGGGTGCGCGGCGCTGTGACAACCCGCGAAGGCACCGTGACGATCAGCGTCAAAAATAACGCCCACCTCGGACAACGGCACCCACCTGGTCGAATGCCAGGCCTCCCTGAAAAGGGGTCAAAAGGGCGAACGCGGCATACGGTCGCGATCGGCCGCCGCACCCGCGTGACCGCGCCCCGTCCCGTGGTGCGGGGGCTGCTCGCGACGCCGAGCGCCGGAACCAGGCCCGGCGCATCCACGGCGCCGTGAACGGCCGGTCGTCAGCACACCCTTTGACAAGGTCACGCATATGCCACTGGCATAATCCGCACATGTCGCGTCAAGAGACCATCCAGCACGCGCCCGACGAGGGCATGCTCATGATTCCCGGCGATCCGGCGCGGGACTACGTCACCGCCTTCGCGGTCTTCGACGACTCGGTACCCGCCCTGCGCGCCTTCGTCCTCAGCCAGTTGCGGAAGGACCGAGTGGTGCCCGCCCCGCCGGGGGCGAAGTTCGACCTCGGCATACCCGTACGCCTCGCCCTCGTCCCGCGGCCGGACAACGACTACGACCCCCGCGCCGTCTCCGTCGCCGCCCCGCCGCACCACGGCGGATCCGTACTCGACCGGCACATGGGTTACCTGTACAGCAGCGCCCTCCACGTCACGAGCGAGAGCATCCGCCGGCTCACCGACGAGACCGGGACACCCGTGGGCTGCCACGGCTGGATCCAACTCTACGCACTCGAGGACGACGGCTACTTCTACGAGGAGGAGGACGGCCAGGACGTCGACGAAGGGTGGGAGCCCGACCACGACCGGCCGTTCTCCTGGGCGGAACAGAAGGAGTTCGGCCACGGCATCGGGACCCTGCGCATCGTCCTGCCCGCCCGGGACACCGTCCGCGCACTCGTGGACGACTACCTGGAAGAGCATCAGCCGACGCAGGCCGCCGGGGTCACCGAGGAACCCTCCGGCACGGACTCCACGCCCCCGTCCCTCGTCGAGCAGACGCTGCGCCGCGCGCTCTCGGAACGGCTGGGCATCGCGATGAGGACGGCCCTGCACCACCGGGCCACCGACGGGACCTGGGGCCGGGAGACCGAACGGGACCGGGCGCGCCGGCGCCGGGACGCCGAGGCCGCGCCCCTGCCGCGGGCCTGGGAGGCATTCCGGGAGAAGCCGCACGGTTTCAGGGGGCTGCGCGCCACCACCCGGTCCGTCTTCCACCACACCAGGATCCTCGTCCTCGACGAGACCGGGGTGGAGGTCGGCCAGTACCACGACCCGGACGGCCCGCTCACCCTCGTCGACGAGCGGACGCGCGCCGAGGCCCTGGAGGCCCTGCGTGCGCACGGCGTGGACGTGGAAGCGCCCGAACGGCTTGACGCCCTGGGCGATTTCCCCGACGCCACGGTCGTCGTCCGAGACGGCATGTGGTCGATCCGGCTGCCCAAGGACGGGATGCCGCTCTCCGCGCTGCCCGAAGCCGGCTGGTACGACCCGGACTCGGGGACCCTCGCCGTCTACGCCGGTCCGTTCATCGAGCCGATGACGGTGCTGCTCCGCCGACACGGCGTCAGCCCGCTGCTCGTCACCTGGGGCGCACCGCGCGAGGACGTGGAGAGGCACAACTTCCGGGCCGCGTTCGCCCCGTCGGAGATCAGCCCCTTCAGCAGCTCCAGCCGGGTGACGGAGGCCGTACGGCGCCTGATTCCCGAGCGGCACCGCAGATGGCTCAACGTCAAGCCGGCCCCGGCGCAGTCGTCGGACGGCTTCCTGCCCCCGCTCGTCGACGACGCGACCGACAACTCCTACTACCGGCGTGCCCTGGAGTCGCTCTTCGGCGCTCCCGTGGACCTCGAACACCGAGGGCCGTGCCGGCTGTGCGGGCGCTCGGCCCAGTCGGCCCGCCCGGGCCTCCACTACTGCCACCGCTGTTGCGGACTCGCGCTGGGCGGAGTGCTGCGGGACAACGGCGCGGACGGCGAGTGGACCGAGGCGATCGTGTACGCCGTCCGACGGCTCGCCGAGATCGAGTTCTCCGGACCGCCGTCCCTCGCCCAACTGGACCGGATCTCCGTCCCGTTCACCGACGCGTCCCTCGTGGACGAGGCGATGCTCTGCCGCTTCCTCGTCCCCCGGCCCGGCTCCACGCTGCTGAGCACCCGCCCGGCACGCCCGGCCCGCACCTGGACGGAGTGGCTCCAGTTCGCGGACCTGCTCAAGGACGGGATGCGCTCGTCGATGGGCATCGTCACGGTGGCCACGGACGGCCACCTGTGCCGCTCACTCTTCGAACGACACGTGGACGACTTTCTGCACCACTGGGGCGTGGCGCACGAACAGGAGCCGCACTACCCGCGCCATCCGGAACTCAACACGACCGGGCTGCGCGCCGACTGGCGCCTCGCCGACGGCACGTTCGTCGAGGCGCTGGGGCTGATGGCACGAGAGGCGTACGCGGCCAAGGTTGCCCGCAAGCGCGAACTGGCCAGCCTTTCCGGCCTGCGTCTCGTCACGGTGACGGCCCAGGACCTGCACCGCCTTCCGGAGATCTTCGCCGACTGGCTCCCACCGGCCACGCGGTGAGGGACGGCGCCTCGCCGCGTGACGGAGGGCGTCCTGGGACGGCTCCCTGATCGCGGGACGGTCTCGGGCGAACTGCCCGCGTTCGGCTGTGTCCGGTGCGTCCGACTCCTCTCGTTCTCGCGCTCAACCGATGTCGACGACCGCCCACACCGTCTTGCCGGGACCGGGCAGGCGGTCGGTGACGCCCCAGTCGTCCGCCAAGGCCGTGACGAGCAGGAGGCCGCGACCGGACTCGGACTCGGCGTCAGGGGGAGTGGGGGAGGCGACGGTGGGCCGGCATTCGGCGCGGGTGTCGGAGACCTCCAGGCGCAGCCGCCCCCCGTCCGCCTCGGTGGCCAGCCGGACGTGGAAGTCCCGGCCGGGGACCCGCCCGTGCCGTACGGCGTTGGCGCACAGCTCGGCGGTGATCAGGGTCATCGTCTCGTTGACGTCGCCGTCGTACGGGTGCCCCCAGGAGTCCAGGCACTGCGAGACGAACAGGCGGGCCAGGCGGGCGCCTCGCGGGGTGGATGCGAAGGCCATGGCGAACTCGGTGGCGTCTGGGGGGCGAAGGGGAGGGGAGAGCGGGATGCGAGGGGTGTGCATGGGCTCAGCGTCGCGGCCGTGCCGGGCGCGCCACCAGGAGCGACGCTTGTACGGGAGTGTGCTGTACACGAGGCGGCGGGCCGCTGTGGGGATGTGGTGTCGACTTGCCGGAGGACGCCGGTTCCGGCTGCGTCGAGTGGTCCCCGTGGCGGACGGCCGCCTCGTACCTTGTCCGGCGTCAGACCCGGCAGCAGCGATCCCGAAGCTCGGAGATGATGGCCTTCTCGCGCGCGTTGACGTCACCGTCCACGGAGGCGACCCGGTCGGCTGCGTCGAGGATGTCGCTCAGATCGCCCGGCTCGGCGTCTATGCGCTGCCACACCTCAGCGGGGTCGATGTCGACGAGGTTCGCGAGTTGCTCGTCGACCACCTGATGCCGTTCCCGGACCACCCTCACCAGGTGCCGCATCAACAGCGCCTCATCGTCGGCGATCTTGCGGTTCGCCCTGATGACGAGCCACGCCACCCACAGCATCAACTGCGGGTGCTGACTCCGCTTGCTCAGGTTCTCGGCGAGTTCGATTATCCGCGCCTCGTTCCGGAAGACGGCCTGCGCGTGCCGGCCGGCGAGGAGCGTGGTGTAGCGGTTCAGGACCACGGCGAGGGGAACGCCGACCAGGGGGATACCGATCTTGATGACGTTCTTCTGCAGGAGGTGCTTCCCGACGACCGGGAGCGCCTTCGCGGCGGCGAGTGCGTCTCCGGAGTAGAAGCGCTTGATCAGCGGCCGCATGATGGCCGGGACGGCCTTGGTCACACCCTTCTGGACCGTTTCCCCACTCTTGATGGTGAAGGCCACGCGGATGAGCTTCCACATGTCCTCGGGGTCGGACATGTCGAGCGGGACCCGATAGAGGACTGATACGTCGTAGGCCAGGCGGAGTTGGAGCCGGCTGATGAACGCGACGTCGACCATCATGGTTGTGACGGCCGCCGGGACGGTTGCCGGCGAGGCACCGCCGGCGCTGCCGAGGGTGGCGACGACGGTTGCCGTGTAGGCGCCGGCGGAGAGTCCGCCTTCGAGCGCGGCGTACCGAGCCGCCATCTTGATCCGCTGGTCGACGATGCCATCCGCGGGTACGCCCTGGTACCGCTCCTGGAAGTACTGCCAGTCGACCTTTTCGGTGTAGGAACTCATGGCCTGGTGCATGAGCTTGGTGAACCAGTTGCCCGACTTGATATCGTCCGCGCTCAGGCCCTTGATGAACTTCTTGAGTTCGGCCCGCTCCTCCTCGACGACCTTCCGGTCGGCGTCGTCGTCTCCGTCGGTGTCGACAGCGTCCATCGGAGCATCGGTCACGGCGAGTTCCCCCCAGGCGGTTCGGCGAATAGCCAGGTCGCGAGGCTTGGACGTCCTCGCTGATGTTTCAACACGGCTGCGCAGCGAGCAGCGCATTGGCTGACTGTTGTCATGTCACGTTGAGCTGCACCCTAACTGGTCATCATACGATTTGCGCCAGAGCGTCGACCTTCGTCATGACTGCCTTCACCACGGCAAACGGCGTCACGGGCAAGGCGATTTGGAGCCGCGAAGTCCCGGTATGCGGTCGGGCTCACCCGCGTACGAGCTTGTACAGAACGGTGCTGTACGCCGGGGAGGGTGCTGGTACGCGGTGCGGGGGAAGTGGTGCCGAGTCAGGGGACAGGTGCGGTGCGTGTCTCTATGGTGAGCGGAGAGTGAAGGTTGCGTGCTGTGCGGCAGGTTTCTGTACCGGCGGTTCTGGGCGGGCGGGGCGAGGGGAGACGGCACCGTTGACGGGGAACGGCGAGAGCGAGACGGGCATCCTGCGGTGCTTCGGGCAGCAGGTGCGGTTACTGAGGACAAGTCGGGGGCTGACACGGGCGGAGTTGGGAGCGAAGCTCGGGTACAGCGAAGACATGGTCACCTCGGTGGAGCTTGGGCGGCGCATCCCGAAACCGGAGTTCATCGACCGGGCGGACGCGGTCCTGGAGGCCGGCGGCCTGCTGACGGTGATGAAGGAGGAGGTCGGGCGGGCTCGTTACCCCGCCTTCTTCCGGGATGCGGCGAAGCTGGAGGCGGAGGCGGTTGAGCTGCATGTTTACGCCAACCAGGCCGTGCCGGGGTTGTTACAGACGGAGGAGTACGCGCGGGCGGTGTTCGACGTTCGCCGTCCCCTCTTGGACGAGACGGTCATCTCCGAGCGGGTGGCGGCCCGCCTTGCCCGGCAAGAGATCTTCGACCGCAGACCGCTGCCGACGATCAGCTTCGTGATCGAAGAGACGGTGTTGCGACGGCCCATCGGTGGGTGGAGCATCTGGCGTGGGCAATTGGAGCAGATCTACCTCCGTGGGCAGGGGCGAAACGTCGAGATGCAGATCATGCCGACCGAGGTGGTCCAACACGCTGCACTGGCCGGTCCGTTCACCTTGATCGAAACGGTCAAAGGTCAGAGGATCGCCTATGTGGAGGTGCAGAAGGAAAGCCATCTCTTCCACGAAAGGAGTTCCGTGCGTGAGTACGAGGAGCAGTACGGCATCCTCCGGGCGCAGGCGCTGACACCCCGCGAGTCGTTGCAACTGATCGAGAAGCTATTGGGAGAGCGATGAACGCCGTGGACGAAGCGCAGGCGGTCGATGGACTGGTCTGGCGCAAGAGCACCTACAGCAGCGGCGAGGGTGGCGAGTGCGTGGAGGTCGCTGTCGCTGACGGTGCCGTTCACGTGCGGGACTCGAAGCAGGTGGAGGCTGCACCCATGCTGAGGGTGAGCACGGCGGCGTGGACGGCGCTGCTTGAGGCGGTCTGAGCAAGGAACCTCGATGGTGGGCGCTCCTCGTGGAGTGCCCACCATCACTCTTAGGTACGTGCCTCAGCGCTCCGGCGGAGTCCAACGCCCGGCAGCGATCTCCTTGTCCAAGCGAGCCTGGAAGTGTGCGTGTGCGGCTCGCATTTCGGCCTCGCGGTCCGCCTTGTAGAAGGGGGCGGTGTAGCCGGCCGGGGGTGGCGTTGTCTCCGGGGCCTCAAGATGGGACATGAGGTCGATGTAGTCCTGCTTGGCCTGGCCGTGGCCGTAGGCGTTGTGATTGGCGGCAATCCTCCGGCCGTTTGCGTCGAAGTACATGGCCGACTCGTAGTCGGAGAGCACAGGAT
This sequence comes from Streptomyces sp. NPDC057565, assembly GCF_042801455.1. Lineage (NCBI taxonomy): Bacteria > Bacillati > Actinomycetota > Actinomycetes > Kitasatosporales > Streptomycetaceae > Streptomyces > Streptomyces sp. NPDC057565. The sequence goes on from NZ_JBHVFU010000037.1 coordinate 39,011, forward strand.
ATCGAGACTTGTAGATTGCTACTAGCTGATCCCCAGTGATGCCAAGCCAGACCGATACGAGGGCGTCGATTTCGACGAGAGCCGCGCGACGCTCGCATTCCGTACGTAGCGGCGTACCATACGTCCATTGCGAGGTCAAACCTGCAGCCAATGGGTTCAAATTAGTCCACTTACCGTTGGCCCAGTTTTCGTAACCCGGCCATGAAAGATGGAACAACTCTTCCCAGAGTGGGGAATATGCTTCGGTCAGGGCGTTAAGGCGAAGAGTGCGCAGAAGTAGGGGATGAGCCAGAGGGTGAGTGGGCAAGGGGGCTGGCATCCTGTCTGCTTCCGTCATCTGTAGGTGGGGACGGCCAGAGATTCGAAGCATGTAATCGAGCGGGAGTGCAGCCCAAAAGCCTGCCGCCAATGCGGTGAGGCGATTATCTGCGAGCGCAATAGAACCCAGCGAGTGGACATGTGCTGGCCCTGGAGGGAGCAGGCATGGAAAGAGGCTGCGCTCGGTGTCGAATGGGATCATGACACGCCAAGTTAGGCGGAAGAAGTCAGTATAGGTTCCGTCGCGCCACTTTGTTTGCGCGGAACGGTAAGTGACCAGATCGGTGGATCGTTGATAATTTGTCCGTGGAACTTGAGTGGCTGGAATTTGTGTTAGGTCGATTGGAGTCCAGTCGCGGTTCGTTCGGCAAACTTCGTTTGGCTGTTTGAAGAGCGGGTTCGCTACCCCGATGTGCGGTCCTTGGAGGATCAGTTCGTCCAGTGTCTCGCAAGTTGAGGTCTTTCGGGCGAATAGGCCATCACGCTGCCCCTCCGACTCGTTATAGCAGCGACTGTGGAGTACTCCAGAGTCGCCGATTTTCACGGAGTATCGTGCGAGTGCTTCAATCGCTTCCTGTTCGCTAGCGGTGACGGGGTACAAGAGTCCAGCCTCGGAATTGGGAGTGCTTCCTTCTCCGGCGAGCTTATTCCAATCGGCCAGTCGAGCTGCATCGACGTGCACGAGGCGATCCCTGTGAGGTCGCAGTTCCCATTTCCCTGCATGCTTGATGCCGGGGAGTGGGCCTTGCCCGTCATGGGTAAATGATTCTGTCAGAGTTTCCGGAGAAAATAGCCAGCTGACGTGTGTAAAGGATGGTGCGGGTGAGTGACTACCGTAGATGTTGATGCTGAACTGGCGAGTTCCCTCGACGTCCTCGAAGAGCTGCAGTCGATTGGAGAAGTGCACGTGAGTGCGGAGATGGTGATAAGCGGCGGAGCGCAGCCTGCCCTCTTTGCTGCCGCTGAAGTGAGTGTCGGGATGAATTAGTCCGGCGATCCCATGGCGAGCTGTGTGTCGCCAAACTTGTGACATGAAGGCGCGGTAGAGGTCCGGGCGTGTTTTGAACAGGAGTGGATAGGTGGATTCGGCGCTCAGTAGCGTGGAAATTCCTGTTGTAGTGGCCAATTCTTTCCCGACGAATTGGGCATGCTCCTCACGCCTGAGCAAATCCGTCTTCCGTTGGTTCCACAGTTCTGCACTCAAAGTACCTGACAGTACGAACCACGGTTCCAACTCGGCTAGAACGGTTCCCTCTTGCCAGTCTGGCCGAACCCAAGGCGGATTCCCCACCTGCAAATCAAACCCGCCCCATGCACCGAAGACCTGCCCGAACTCCAACTCCCAGTGAAAGAACCCCTGCCGCTCGGCCACATCCTTCGCAACCCCCGCCCACGGATACCGCGACTCCAGCGAGTAGAACCGCTCCATGCCCATCCACTCGGGCAGCTCGTCCTCGTACCGCTCCAACTCGTCCAGCGTGTCGAACTGGGCCACCAGTGAGTCCGCAGCCACGTCCTGCGTGCCCAGCAGCGACTCGGCGAAGTCCAGCCAGTCGTCCAGCGAAGCCAGCGCGATCACCGAACGGCGCTCGCCACGGATCTGCTCCTTGCGGCTGCCGCCCCGCGCGCCCTTCGACTTGACCTCGACGACCTGCACGTCACCGAACAGGTCCTCCGACTCGTACGTCTCCCGTGCAACCGCACCCGACTGGGCCGGGACCGAAGTCGCCGACACAGTCCACCCCGCCGACTGCGAAGCAACTTCCGCCGCCCGCGCGTACGACTCGTGCGAGCCGTCCAGCAGCGCAGCGCTCTGCACCGGCCAGAACCACAGCGCGCACCACGCGTCCATCAGGGTCTTCAGGCGCCAGTACGGAGTGTCGACCGCCTCCAGGTCGGCCTTGACCTTCTCCCTCGGGACCGCGACCTCGGGCGAGCGCAGCCAGCCCTCCTCCGCGCCCCACACGTCGATGCGCCGCGAGATCTCCCGCTCGGAGATCTCCAGTCGGCGCACGACCAGTCCCCACAGGTACTCGGCCCGACGGGCGAGGCCCTGAAGCCGCTTGGTCTGCACAGCACTCGGGGACTTGGTGATCGCCTTGCGCCAGGCGGCCAGCGCCTTCGACTCCTCCGGGGCCAGTGCCTTGGCCTCCTTCTCCGCCGCGACCGCGCCCCACTCCTTCGCCGGGAGGAGGAAGTGGTGGACGGCGCCCTCGGGCAGTGGGGCGCCCGCCAGGGCCTCCGACAGCGGGAAGCGCTCCGGGGTCGTGCCCAGCCAGCCGCCCTTCTTCAGGGACTCGGCGGAGTAGACCTCCCTACGGCCGCCGATCAGCGAGTTGCCGCGCCGCAGGTGCAGGCCGAACCAGGGGGCCTCCATGCCGGGGTGCATGGTGTTCAGCCACAGCGACACCTCCGCCAGCTCCACGGCCGTGTTGTTGAGGTCCACGCCGTAGGAGTTGTGCAGGGCGATGTACGCCTTGGCCTTCTGGAGCTCGACCGCGTACTTCTCCGTGTCGACGGCGACGCCCAACTCGTCCTGCCGCCGCCGCAGGTACTCCGCCGCGACCTGGTTGATCGCCTCGTTGAGGAACGCGCCGGAGCCGAGCGCCGGCTCGCAGATCTTCCAGTCCAGCATCTCGCGTGCCTCGGTGACCGTGTCGTCCTGGTCTAGGCGGTGCTGCAAGGCCAGTTGGACCGTCACCCGGGTCAGCGACTCGGGCGTGTAGTACGAGGCCGAGGTCTGGCGGTCGCGGCCCGACAGGCGGTACACGAACGCGCCCGGTGCGTACCGCACGCGCTCCTCCACGCCGGTGTCCTCGTCCTTGTGCCGGACGAACACCTCGTCGGGGTACTCGTCGGCCTTCGTCGCCGGGACCAGCCAGGAGCCGTCCTTCGGGTCGCCGTTCTTCGCGACCTCGTACAGTTCCTCGCCCGCGACGAAGCCCGTGTAGGACATCAGGCCCTCGTACACGGCGCCGAGCTGGTTGATGCCGAGCTGGGCGTAGGAGATGAAGCCGCCGCGCTCGCGCTTCTTGCCGCGGGTCAGCATCAGCAGGCGCAGCACCCGGTACAGGGTCTCGTTGCGCAGGCGGGTGTCGACGAAGCGCTCCCCGCCCGGCTCACCCTCGCCGCCGGCGTCCGCCTCGGTGTCGACGCGCGGGTCCGGGACGGTGTCCCGGCCGATCAGCCGGATCGCGTCCGGCTCGAACAGCTTGGAGTGCAGCGGCTCGAAGCGCAGTCCGACGTCCTCCGACGTCTTCGCGGTCACGGCCTCGGCGGACTCCGCGTCCACGCCGTGCGTACGGCGCGGCCGGTGGCCCTCCTGGACCTTGCGGAAGAGCAGGTCCAAAGACTCGTACAGGTAGAAGCCCTTGCGGGACTTCTCGTCGACGAGGTCGCGCTCGGCGATCAGCTCGCCGAGGCGGCCGAGGCCGTAGCCCAGCTGGTACTCGGGGTAGTCCGAGGGCAGGATGCCCAGCTCGGGGCGGGCCTCCGCGTAAAGCAGGAACAGGACGCGGTACAGGTAGCGCAGCGACTCGCGGGTCAACTGGCGGCCCAGCTCGGGGAGTTCCTTGACCTCCTCGGGGCGGACGCCGGACTCGCGCAGCCGGTCCAGGACCTCGTTGGCGATCAGTTCGACGCTCAGCCGCAGGCCGTCGCGGAGTTCGCTGGAGACGCCCACCGCGTGCTTGGTCGACTTGTCGAGGAGGGAGGCGAGGGGGTTCTCGCCGCCCTCCTCCGGGGTGCGCAGCGAGTCGGCGCCGAACAGGGCGGCCACCGTGTCGAGTTCGCCGCCCGCCTTGACGTCGTTGCGCTCCAGCGCCGCGTCCAGCGAGACCGCCAGGTAGCGGCCCTCGCCCCACGCGGCCCGGTCGGCGAGTACGACGACGCCGCCGACCAGCAGCAGGACGTAGCGGGGGGCGTCCTCGCAGGCGAACAGGAAGGAGGCGAGCTTGGAACCGGTGGCGACGGTGTGCTGGCCGTCCAGGCGCAGCTCCTCCAGGAGGCGTCCGGCGCCGTCGGGGTCAAGCGCGTCGTCGGGCTCGGCAGACCAGCCGCAGTTCAGGGCGACGAGGTCCTTCTCCGCGTGGGCGACCTTCACCTCGTGGGACTGGTCGGCGCGGACGACGGTGAGCGTGCCCGGCTTGGCGTCGAAGCCGAGGGCGCGCAGCACCTCCTCGTTGAGGGCACGGACGCGGTCGCGCCAGTCGGGGGCGTCGTACGTCACGGCGTCGTCGCCGGTCGCCGCCCGTTCCTCGTCCATCGTGAAGTAGGAGCGGGCCGCGAAGTAGGGGCGGCGCAGGGCCCGCAGGCCCGCGCGCGGGGTGACGGGCAGGGCGCCCTCGGGGCGCTCGGTGCCGGCGGCGTCCTCCTCGCGCTGCTTCCACTCGGCGAGCAGGCCGGACTTGAGGTCCTTGGGGAGGACCTCGGCGAGGTAGTGCGCGGAGAAGTAGTCGCCGCGGTTGACCAGGCTGTCGTACGTCATCTTCGTGAACCTCTGCGGGGTCGGTCAGGCGGCGTGGGCGGTGGCGGGGGCCAGGACGGCGAGCACCCTCAGCATCGGGCGGCCGGTGGTCAGGAGGGAGTCCGCGAGGGAGGCGAGGCGTTCGCGGGTGCCGGTGGGTGAGGTGGCGCCGCCGCCCGTCAGTGTCGGCTGCTCCCAGGAGCCCAGGCGGGTCTTGTACTCCTCGATGGGGGCCCGGAGTGGTTCGTTCCATGCGGCGCGGTGCCGCTCCAGGAACGCCTCCGCGGTGTCCAGGACACCGGGGATCGCCTCGGCGAGGCGGGTCGGGTCGTGGGCGAGACCCGGGTTCGCCATCGTCGGGCCGACCTTCGCGCGGCGCAGCACGGCCACCATGTCGTCGTCGACCTCGCCGTCCGTGGTGACCGCCATCCACTTGACGGCGGTCGGGCGGCCGAGCGCGTTGGAGTAGATGCCCTGCACGAGGTACGTGGGCTCCGACACGTCGGCGGTCAGCACCGGGGCCTCCTGGCGGTCCAGGCGGACCAGGACCTTGTCGGTGAGCCACTCCATGACCGGGTGCAGGTCGGTCAGCAGGGAGATGTCGGGCCAGCTTGAGGTCGCCGAGGCGCGGGCGCGCGTCAGGCTGTGGTCGGCGAGCCGCCGGTTGAAGGTGACCTTCAGGCGGTCGCGCAGGCCCTGCTCGCGGACGTAGTCCGGGGGCAGCGCCTTGAGACGGTGGACCAGGTCGGAGGGCGGGACGAAGGAGAGCAGGCCGGTCTCGGGGTCGGCGGACAGGTCCAGCCGGTCGTGGGCGTCCGGGTAGACCTCGCGCAGCGCCTCGTCGAGGAACTCGCGGGCGGAGGCGAACAGCCGGGGCACGTGCGCCCGGGGTACTGCCCCGGTGCCGTCGCCGCTGCCCGTGTCGGTGGTGGTCGCGTCCTCCTCCGGTTCGTCGTTCACGGCGCCGAAGAAGTCGGCGAGGAAGTCGTCCACGCCGTCGTCGGTGTCGGAGGTGCGGTCGGTGTCCAGGGACTCGTCCACGGTGCGGCCCCGCAGCAGGTCCTGGATGAGGGACTTCTCCTCGGCCTCGGCCCGGTAGAGGCCGGAGACCGCTTCCGCCGTGCCGAGCGACTGGTGGGCCTGCGCCTCGCGCTCCAGCAGGCGTTCCGCGACGAGGGTGTCGTCCTTGGCGCCGTCGACGGAGCTGGTCAGGATCAGTGCCTTGAACTGCGGCTGGTGCGCCTGCCCGTAGCGGTCGATACGGCCGTTGCGCTGCTCGATGCGGATGAGCGACCAGGGCACGTCGTAGTGGACGAGCTGGTGGCACTGGCGGTGCAGGTTGACGCCCTCGGAGGCGACGTCGCCGGTGAACAGGATCCGCACGGGCGTGTCCGCGAGGCCGAAATCCTCCACGCACTGCATCTGCTGCTCGTCGGACAGACCGCCGTGCATGACCCGGGCCGCCTCCTGGGCGGCCTTCCCCTTGAAGCCGAGGGCCTGCGGCATGGCCCGCGCCAGCCACTCCAGGGTCTGCACCCGCTCGGAGAAGACCACGACCCGTTTGTCGGACCTCGGCCCGACCCCGATCTCCCGCAGCTGTTCCAGCAGGGCCCCGAACTTGCCGGAGTCCTCCTCCGTCATGCCGGAGGCAAGCTCCAGCAGCTGGTGAAGGGCCGCGCGCTCGGCGGCCGTCGACTCCGGGTCGTCCTTCTTCTCCAGCGTCTTGATGCGCGTGGTGACCGTGGACTTCAGTGCCGCATGGGAGGAGAGGAAGGATTTCAGCAGGGTGTAGGGGAACAGGGGGACGTCACTGACCGACTTGGAACCGTCGGACGGCAGCCAGACCTCGGCCAGTTCCTCGAAGACCTTCTCCTCGGCGGGGGTGGCCGTCACCCGGATCGAGCGGGAGGGGCCGCGGTCCGCCCACTGGCCCTTCATCTGCTCGCGCACCTCGGGACTGACCTTGGTGCGGCGAATGAACAGGTGCTTGATGTCCTCGGCGCGGTAGTGCTCCGGGTCGCGGATCGCAGCCGGGTCGAGCAGGGAGATCAGCTCGGCGAAGGAGCGGGCGTCGCCGTTGTGCGGGGTCGCCGAGGCCAGCAGCAGGGCATCGGTGTGCGGGGCCAGCGTGCGGGCCAGCTGGTTGCGCAGGGAGCCCTTGTTGATGAGGTTGTGCGACTCGTCGATGACAACCGCGTCCCAGGTGATGCGCTCCAGGTGGTGCTTGTACTGGTCGGTGTTCTTCAGGGTGTCGATGGAGACGATGACGCGCTTGAAGTAGGTGAAGGGGTTGCGGCCCGCGGGGATCTCCCGCTGGATCCGCTCGATGCCCACCGAGTCCAGGCGCACGAGCGGGATCGCGAACCGCGTCCACAGCTCGTGCTGGAACTGCTCCAGGACGTGCTGCGGGGTGACGACGAGGATGCGCTCGCCGCGGCCGCGGCGGATCAGCTCGGCGAGGGTGAGGCCGATCTCCAGGGTCTTGCCGAGACCGACGACGTCCGCGATGAGCACGCGGGGGCGCAGGTTGCGGCCCGACAGGGCGAGCTGCGCGGGACGCTGCTGATAGGGGAGCGAGTCCAGGAGGAATGAGTCCGCGAGCGCGAGGCCGCGCTCGGCCTGCGGCAGCGGAGTCTTGCGCAGGACCGCCTCCAGGAACAGGCGCGAGCGGCGGAAGTTCGGCGAGTCGTCCCGCACCAGACGGGTCTGCCGCGGGTCGAGCAGTTCGATCCGGTCCAGCCCGGTGAAGAACACCGCTTCCTGGTCGCGCACGAAGTCCGAGGCGCCGACGGCTTCGATCCGGGCGCCGTCGTGCTCGGTCCGCGTCGCGTTGCGCACCAGCCACACCTCGTCCCGTACGAGTATCTGGGCGCCCGGCGGGAACTGGGCGTCCTCGCCGCTCGTCGCGGGGGCGGTGCTCAAGTCGGCGGTCACGCGGGTGCCTCCTGGGCGGTTGTGTGGGTGGGGTGGGTGTGTTCTGTCACGGGTGGTCCGGTGGCGTCACCGCCGAAGCGGCGGGACGCGCGGACGGGGGGAGCGGCCGTTCGGCTCGGTGCGGTAGGCCGGGTGCGGGCCTCAGAAGGGAGCGCTCGCCGCGTACGCGGCGCGGAGGCGTTCCGCCGTCCTGCGAGCCTGCACGGAGTGCCGCGGCGGGTGCGTTCCTTCCCGGGGGCGCCTGGACGCCGTGGGCGGGCGGCCGGGTGCCGGTTGCTCGCGGCGGGAGCCGTGGGAGGGATCCTCCGTGGTGGGAGGCGTGGGGGCGGGGGACTCCTGGGTCGCCGGGTCGGCGGGGTCGGGGACGGTCTCGACCACGGTCAGGGAGGGAGCGGGTGAGTCGGGGAGGGGCGGGGCCGGAACGTCTTGAGCGGCGGGGGCGGTGTTCGGGGCGTCGCCGGCGGGGGTGGGCCACGGGAGGGCGGGGGAGTGGTCTGTGGGCGCGGCCTTCTGCCGTTGTCCCGTGGTGTGCGCGGTGAGTCTGCGACGCGCCTGGGCGATCTTCATGCCCTGGGCCTCGATCACCGAGCGGCATTGCTGCACCACATCGGTCAGCGAAGGCCGGTCCTCCGCGCTCTGGGCGAGCATGCCAGTCAGGAGCGGCAGCAGTTCGCCGGGCGCATCGGACAGGTCCGGGACCGTGTCGGGGTCGGTGACGAGGTGGAACACCATGTATGGGGTCGCCGCTTCGTGCGGATAGTGACCCGTCGCGGCGAAGAGGAGCAGCGCGCCCAGGGCGTACACGTCCACGGCCGCCGTCAAGGGTTTCACGCCGGCGGCCTGCTCGGGGGCCATACAGATCGGAGTGCCGACGACCTGGTTGGGGGCGGTGAGGGACACATGCGACTCGGTGAAGGCGGCCAGACCGAAGTCGATGATCTTCGGTCCGTTCGGCCCGAGCAAAATGTTGGCGGGCTTGAGGTCGCGGTGGAGCAGGCCCTGCGTGTGCACGGCCGACAGCGCCTCGGCGAGGACCGCGCAGAGCGCGGCGGTGAGGACGGATGGGAGCGGTCCGTGCGTCTTGACGTGCCGGGCGAGGTCCGGGCCGTCCACGTACTCGGTGGCCAGCCAGGGTTGTTCCGCCTCCGCATCGGCTCCCAGGAACGCCGCGAGGCGTGGGCCCCAGATGGTCTTGAGCACCTCGATCTCCTGCGCGAATCGCTGGCGGGACTCGGAGTCCACGACCGACGGCTTGATCACCTTCACCGCGGCGGGCTCACCGCCGGGCGACTCCCCCAGGAAGACCTGGCCCATGCCCCCTTGGCCGATCCGGCCGAGGAGTTCGAAGTCGCCCAGCGAGGGCGGGTCCTCGGGGTTCAGGGGCGTGATCTGCACGTGTGTCCTCGGAATTCGGTCGTGGCGGGCGTCTGATCAGCCGCGATGCGCGCCTGGAGACACGGTAGTGGATGCGGTCGGGGCCGGGAACAGGGATTGCGTGATGGAGATGTCAACCTCTTGGGGTGGAGAACGTGTGGAGAGTCCGGCTGAGTGTGGGTCGGCCGCAGTCCGGACGCTCCTCATGTGGCCGCTGCTCGGCAAAGCGAATTTTCGCGTGATGAACGGTCTGTCACGTTCCGCGCGGCAGCAGTTGGCCGCCCGTGAGTCCGCCCGACAGCAGCCGTGCCGTCTCCTCCGCCAACCGCGTCGCCCGCCGCGCCTCCGCCCGGAGCGCGTGCACGTGACGGAACGCCTCCCCGTACCGCCGCTGCTCCTGCAACGGCAACAGGGGCACGCGCAGCCGGCCCGGGATGACCGTCAGCGCCGTACTGCCCGTCGACGCGCCCGCGATGTTCTCCTCCGCGCCCAGGAAGCCGGCGAGGAACCAGGCGTCCAGGCGTGCCGGGTCCGGCCGGAAGAGGTGGACCTGAGGGCCGGGCAGTGCGCCGGCGTCCTCCTCGCCCGCGACCCGGGCCATGGGGCCGTCCGTGCTCGTGACCGCTCGTACGAGGACGTCCCCGACAGCGATCACGGGTGCTGTGTCGTCGTACAACCCCATCGGCGCTCCCGTAGGACCTGACCCGGTCGCGATGTCCGAGCCGGTGAGCACCGCCCGCGTCTCGGCCCCCCCGTCCCCGCCGCTCGCGGCTTGTCCCCTGCTGCGCATGCTGTCGGGCAGCGTGCGCAGCAGGGTTAGCGCTCCGCCGCGCGACAAGTCGGATGCTGTAGCCGTCCGCCACTCGCGGGCCGAGGCGCCCGCCGCGCTCCAGCCTTCCTGACCCGCCGTCCGCGCGAGGGACTTCGCGGCCTCGGCGAGGCTCCGGCGTGTGGCGTCGGCCTCCACCGACAGCTCCGCCGGGTCGACCTCGGCCCGTGACGCCCGTACGAGCCGCGCCGGGGTCAGATCCACCACGTCGTCCAGTAGGTCCACCACGCCGGCTGCGTGCGCGACACCGGGTTCGCCCTCGTACGTGTCCGGGCTCTCCGTGAACGCCCGCCACGCACCTAGGGCACGCGCCGTGATCCCCGCCCAGTCCGGGGAGGCGGACCGGCTCGCGCCCCGCGTCCGGGCGGTCGCCGCCGTTCCACCGCGCCCGGCGGCCGTCGCCGCGTCCGCCGCCGTGTCCACGAACAGCACCGACTTGCGCTCCGGACCGCCTGGCTCGGGCCGTTGCAGCACCCAGATTTGCAGACCGACGTGCAGTGGCACCGCCGCGCCGACCGGCAGCGCGATCACCGCGCGCAGGGCCCCGCTGCGTACCAGCTCCGCCCGTACGCGACGGCCCGACGCGCGGCCGGCCGTGGCGGGCGGCAGGAGCAGGGCCGCGTAACTGCCGGGTGTCAGGTGGGCGAGCGCGTGCTGTACCCAGGCCAGCTCCGACTCGGCACGCGGCGGCACGCCGTACGCCCAGCGCGGGTCGTACACGAGCTCGTCGTGACCCCAGTCCCGGACGCCGAACGGCGGGTTGCACAGCACCGCGTCGGCGACCAGGCCGGGGAAGGCGTCCGCGCGGAGGCTGTCAGCGGCGTGCACGGCGACCCGGGCCTCCGGGGCCGTCAGTATCAGGCTCACGGCGCTGCGCCGAGCCTGCACAGGAAGCGTGTCCTGGCCGTACAACTCGCGTGCGCCCCGGCGGGCGGCGGCCGCCAGGAGGGTGCCGCTGCCGCAGGCCGGGTCGAGGACGCGGGCCGGCGATCCGGGGATCAGGCGGGCGAGCAGGTCCGCGAGCGGCGCGGGGGTCTGGTACGCGCCGGAAGCGGCGCTTTCCTCCAGTTCCCGCTCCGCCAGCACGCCCAGCGCGGCCTGGCCGCCCTCGTCGCGTACACACGCGTACAGCGCGCGCAGCACCGCCGCGTCGCCCGTCTCGAAACGGACCTCTTCCGTGTCCGGCACGGCGCCGGCCGTGGACCCCGCGTCGCGCTGTGCGCGCCCGGCCAGGTCGGCGTCCGGCAACTGCGTGGCGGCCGTCAGCTCCTCCGGCGAGCTGCCCGCCATCGCGAGAACGAGGAGCAGCAGATCAGATGTACCGCCGTCGTGCGCGTGCAGGCGGAGGGTCGTCCGCAGTTCTTCCGACGGGGTTGCCGCCGAGGCGTGACCGCGCGAGGCGAGCCAGGCACGCACGGACTCCAGGTCGTACAGCGGACTGCTCTCCGTGCCGCCGGACGGCTCGGGGAAGTCCTCGTGCCGGCGACGCCAGTTGCTGACCGTGGCGCGCGTGACCCCCGCGATGCGAGAGATCTCGGCAGCGGTCACCTGGGCGGATGGTGCGGGTGGCTGCGACATGGGTGTGGTCCTGGCTCCGATGGTCGGCGTGATCACACCCTACAGCACGAGTCAACTCTCGGAGCCTGTTGGACAGTGCTTTCACTGTCGTGCTTTCATGTAATCGCTTCCGGCGGTGAGCGACGCTCCCCGGCGTGAAGCGTGACTTCTTTGCCACAGCCACGTCCTTGAGCGCCCAGCCCCTTGTCCTGCTCTAACGCCTCTCGGCGTGCCGCCGGGGGACGTGCGGCGCCTCGGGGCCAGGCGACGGCCGACCGACCACCACCCAGGGGGACACCCATGCGCCTGACCATGCCGAGCGGCACCCCGGAAGGAATCCCGCTCACCGTCATGCCGTTCCGCGAGGACGCGGTCATCGGAACCATGTCGCTTGCGACGCTCGTACGTCTCGTGCCGTCACCGCGTCAGGAGGAGGACCCGCGGGCACTCAAGGCCGCGTCCGGGCACGACCGGCGGCACGCCGAGCTGCGCGCAACCGTGCAGCGGACGCTGAAGTCCCAGAAGGGCAAGAACATCCCGGCCTACGCCGAGTACATCGCCGCCGGCATCCTCGGCAAGCACGGCTCCGCCTGGTCCACGCCCCCGATCACGCTCTGGCACGCGGGCGAGATCGCCGCGATGAGCGACGAGCTGGTCACCGACTCGGGCCTGCGGACGCTGACCGTCGCCCCGGACGCCATGGTGATCGCCATCGACGGCGAGACCCAGACCACCGCCTGGCACGACATCTACCAGGACCCGGAATCCTTCGGCCTCACCTACACCGAGCTCAGCCTGCGGGTCCGTGTCCCCTTTGAGCTCTACCTGGGGATCTCCCCGGCAGACGCGCGGCAGATTTTCTACGACCGCAACGTCAAGGGCATCGACGTCGCCAAGAACCTGGCCATGTCCATGGACCAGCGCGACCTCGCGACCCGCCTCGCCTACATCGTCGGCGAGAAGCTCGAGGTCGAGTCGAACGGTCAGCGGATGCCGTTCGGCAAGCTGGTCAACGCCGGCAAGCGGCAGCTCACCAGGACCGACAAGGAGGTCGTGACCCTGTCCGCGCTGCGGACGCTGATCGTCACCACCGTCTACGGCAGCAAGGGTGTGCAGTACTCGGCGGCCAACGTCCAGGCGGACGACCTGTCGCCCAACACCGACGCCGACGAGGTGGAGACGGTCGTCGTCCGTCTGGTGTCCCGGCTGATTGGAGGCCACTTCCCGGACTTCGCCCGGCGCAGCGCGATCACCGCCCCGGCCGTGATGGCGGGCCTCGGAGTCCTGCTGCACCGCGCCACTCCCTGGTGCGCCCCCGGCGACGCCCTGAACTACGAGACGGTCGAGCACCTGCTCGCCGACGTCCGTTGGGAGCGTGAACCCGTCTACTGGGACGGCGTCTGCGCCAGCGTCGGCTCCACCGGCCGGCTCAACTTCAGTGGCGGCGTGAAGGACTCCACCGGCCGCGTCGCGGGCGCGCTCCTCGACCCGAACAGCGAGTTGGGCCAGAAGATCCGGGGGGTGCGGAGCTGAACAGGCCTGCGGCGCGGGTTCCTTGACGCCGAGACCTTCTCAGCCGAACGTCCCTCTCCGGACGAGGGCCACCTGCGGGCACGACCCACGGCTCTCGCACCCACGTATTCGTGGCGTCCAGGCTGCGATGCCGCGCCCAGGGCCGGCTCGGTCCGGACCGGGTGCGGCAGGGCGGCTCCGCTTCCGTCAGCGTGCGCGCCGTCTCCTCCCGCCACCCGGCAGTTTCCTTCCATCCCATCCATACGAGGAATGGCCTCATGAGTTACCCGAACATTTCCGGCACGCCGTCCTCTCCCTCCCCTTCGTCCCCGTACGCCGTCCCCGCCACATCCACGGGCAGTCCCCAGCACTGGACAGCGGCCGGTCAGGCCCCGGCTTCGGGCACGCCCGGGACGGCGCCGCAGACGTCCCCCGCCTCCGCGCCGCCCTCGGCCGGGAGAAAGCCGTCGCGGCGCGGAGCGCGGCTCACCCGCGGTGCCTCAACGCTCCTCGCGCTGATCGCGGCGCCCCTGACCCGTTCGCGCAGGACCGTCCTCGCCGTGGCCGCGACAGCCGTGGGCTGCTCGCTGTGCGCCTGCTCCAGCATCGGCGGGACCCAGACCGACACCGCGCCGCCGACAGCCACCGTCAGCGCCTCGCAGGACACTGGGAGCGCCGAGGACGCGCAGGACACCCAGGACGACTCCGACAGTGACACCTTCACCGTCGCGCTGGACAAGACCGCCACGTGGAACAACGGCGTCAAGGCGCACCTCAGCGGCTTTAGCCGGGGCACCTCCGGCGAGTACGCCAGCCCGTCCGGCAACGCCTACCTGGCCTTCTCCGTCACCATGCAGAACGGCTCGAAGTCCTCGATCGACCTGAGCATGGTCAGCCTGTCCTGCCCGGACGGAGCCGAAGAGATCTTCGACACGGACGCCGGCTTCAACGGCATGCCGGACACGCACCTGCTGCCGGGCAAGTCGCTGACCTGGAAGGCGGCCTGCGTGTTCCCCAAGACGGCCAAGAACGCCCAGATCGAGATCATGCCGATGGACACCTCCGGCTCCGGCTGGTACCGCACGGCCATCTTCACCGGCCAGGTGCAGTAGCCCGGACCGCGGACGGGACCCTGCCGGGTGCCCTCGTCGTCCCCACACGGCGGCGGCTCACGCCTCTGCCGTCATCGGGTGCACACGATGACGCACCCACGGGTCCGTCCGCACCCACGCCCGATCGCACACCATGTGCGGCCCGCTCACCACCACCCGCGACCTGGAAGGCCATTGTGACGATCACCGAGCGCACAGAGCTGATCCGTTGCTTCGCCGACGACTTCACCGCCCTGCAGGAGGCCGTCCTCGCACGAATGAACGGGATCTGCGGTCCGGAGACCGCCGCGGCCTTGGAGCACGCTTCGCTCGCCGGTCCCGTCACCGTCGCTCTCGCTCACGCCGACGTCCTCGCTCGTGGGGCCGTCCGGCGCGCGGAGCTCTCGGCTCAGCCTCCCGAGTGGCTGCGCCGGCTGCGAGCCCACGCGCGGAAGGTGCGACGGGCCCGGTCGCAGGCGGAGGCCGTGTACAAGGAGCAGCGTGCTCGCCGCCTCGCCGGCCGCTCCCGGCCGGTGGACATGCTGGAGCTGAGGGTGGCGCGCACGACATCCCCGGCTGCCTTCGCCGAGGCCTTGCGGCAGGAACTCCGCGACATGGGACTGCCGGACGGCACGCCGAAGGCGCCGGAGAGCGACCTCGCCCGGTGGGCCTGGGAACGGAGAACCGCAGGCCACGAACTGCCGGCGCCGGTGCGCGAACTGCGGGACTGCGACGACGACGCCTTCGTCCAGGCCCTCCTGCGTGATGCCCGGGAGGAGGAGAACCCGTACCTCACGCACAACGCGGTGGCCGAACGGTGGAGCCGCCATGACCGTGCCGCGCTGGCCTGGGGCCGCTACGCGATTGCCCAGGCCGAACGGGACGTACTCGCCTGCTCTCTCTCCCTACGACGCACCCGACTTGACGTTCTGGACGACGCCTACCAGGACACAGCGGTTCTCGCTGCCCGCTCACGCGAAGCCCTGCTCAGGGGCACGGAACTGCACGACCGGATGCTGGCCTGCGTGACCACGGGGCCCTTCGCGGTGCTCATCGCGCAGTGTCGCGCCGCGGCTCTGGCGCGCTTCGCCGACGCCGAACCTGAGGTGTGGTACGGCGTGCGTGAGCTGACCGTGAGGCACCAGGCGCACTGCCCCGAACGGGCCGACGGCTGCCCACACTGTCACCGCGCTCTCGCTGCCCTCCTCACCGAAGCCCATCCTGCCGACACGGCCGAGGACGGCGACGGCGAACAGCCGACGGCAACGCTTCCGGCTGACGAGGACCGCTACGCCGTGCTCGCCGACCTTCCCGATACCGCCGTCGTGGCCGTCGCCGACGCCGCCGTCGGTGACGAGTCCGCACTGTGCGGTTACGGCTGGGCCGCCGAAGACGGGACCACTGGATACGGCGACTCTTTGGCCTCGAGCAGCGGCGAAGCCGAAGTCATCGGTATCTGCGCTGCCGCCCTCAGCCTCCTCGAGCGCCACGAGGACGCACCTGTGGTCCTCCTGTGCGACAGCACCGAGGCAGTCGAAGCAGTCAACACGGCCTTGCGCTCCGCCGACCCGACAACTGCCCACCGCACCCTCCTCTTCCCGGAGAGCCGGCAGCTGATGGACCGCCTGCTGCGCCACCGCCATCGCGTCCAGGTCCGCTGGCTCAAGGGCCACATCGGACACGACCTCAACGAAACAGCCGACGCCTTCGCCAGCCTCGCCATCCGCCGCGCCAACGGCCGAATCCCTTCCTCCGCCGCTAGGAAGGAGGAGGCGCGGATACTGCGCTCGCTCGGTTTGGCTGCTGCCTGAACCCATGGACTGAGGACAGCCGCAGGAGACGCGGGGCAGCCCACGGCACGCCGTCTGCGGACAGCCTTACCACCCTGAGAACCGATCTCCTCACCCCGGACGAAAGTGAGCGACGCTCTTCATGGCACATCCCCGCTGGCACCACATCCTCATGGAGTCCCAGCGTCACGCCCTCAAGGCGCTCGACGAGTGGAACAACTCCAGCGGCGACTACAGCGACTTCCTCACCCACATGCACAAGGCCTGGCACTACCTGCTCCACGCGGAATTCCACAAGGCCAACATCGACTACCACTACCGGGACCCCAAGACGGGCCGCCACCAGATGATCGACGGTGAACCCAAGGCATGGGATCTCGAGAAGTGTCTGAAGGAGCGCTTTCCCAATAGCGGCGACACGGTGCGCCTCAACGCGGAGCTCTTCGTCGCCCTGCGCAACAAGGTGGAACACCGCTACGAGCACAACCTGAGGATCGTCACGGGCGGCAGGGCGCAGGCCTATGTGATCAACTACGAGCAGGAGATGACCGGTTACTTCGGCGGCTACAGCCTCGCCGACCGGCTCCGCTTCCCGCTCTCCGTCCAGGCGCTGACCGCGGACGGATACGAGGAGATGCGGAAGGCCGCCAGGGAGCTGCCCAGGAAGCCCCGTGACCTGGTGGCCAGGTACGAGGCGGGCATCGATCCGTCCGTCCTCGACGACCCCAGGTACGACTACCGCGTACGGCTGGTGCCTATCACCGGCTCCAAGACGGACGCCGACCTGGCGGTCAACTTCGTCAAACTCGACGACCTGAGCGACGACGAGCGACGCACCATGGTCGAGGCTGGGCGGGATGGTTCCGTCATCACCAGGGACCGCCATGTCGAAGTGTCGGATCTGGACAGGATGCGCCCGGCGCAGGTCGCTGCCCGGGTCGAGGACCAGCTGCCGTTCCGGTTCAGCGTATACAACGAGCACGTGACGATGTGGAAGCGGCTGAGGGTCCGTCCGGCCAAGGGTTCCGGCGATCCGTATGCCACCAACGCCAGGTACTGCACGTACAACGAAGCCTTCAACGAATACGTCTACACCCAGGCATGGATAAAGAAGATCCTCAAGGAGATCGGGACGGTCGAGAAGTACCGCGCGTTTTTCGGCAGGGAGCCGCGGATGAAGACGGGGGCCGCCGCGTCGAAGTGGGCGGCGTAGAGGGCGTCGCGTGCCGAGGAGGTCGGACGGGTGGCACAGCACACGCCGGGGCCGATCGTCGACAGGGGTGCGGGCGACAAGTGTCGCAGTAGTTCGGCAGCAGCACAGTTGACGGTCCCCCACATCTTGCTCACATCATCTACACATGTAGCCTCTCCTTGTAGGGCGCATCGATTGGTACGCCTGGGTGATCGCGGTGGATGCTGCGATTGCTGCGGGTGCATCGCCCTTAGTGAAGCTCTGGCCATGTCTTCCGGGTGGTTGTGCGAGCGCTGCAATGGACGCTTGTGGAAACGGTGAGGGATGGGTGGGACGTCTCTGCGTATTGCGCGCCGTTAGGTTGCGCCGGGTAGAGGCAGTCGGTAGTGGCCCGTTGGTAGAGGCGAATTTACGGTGACGCGGAAGACCGTTCCATACCGGGTGATTTCACAAATAGGGCGTTGGAACCTCTCTTTTGGGGACAGAGTGGACCATTCTTATCAGGCGTGGCAGGAAGTGCTGGCCGAAGAGTTTTTCGGACGGCAGCACGTCGGCCACCCGACGCTGTTCTACGTCGACGACGACGTGGAGCAGCAACTCAGGCACGGATACGGCATAGAGGAGCCCCTCGCCCAGTGCGTGGGCAAGTACCTGCGGCTGGGGACCGCGGAACCGTACAGCGCGCTGGAGGACTACCGCTGGCGCAAGCGGCAGCAGGACAAGGACGGCGTGCCCGCCTTCCTGCCGCTGCTGGCCTGCTCGGTGATGGCCGCATCCAGGATGGTGAACGACCGGAACCACCGGGGTACCGCCTACCACGCCCGCTTCTCCGAGCTTCTGACCGGCGACGAGAAGCAACTGGGCAGCCACCGCTACGAGCCCATCTCCCGCATGTGGCAGGTGCTGGCTTCCTGGCAGCACAGCCAGAAGGGCGCGCGGGGCCTCTGCACCATTCCCGCCCCCGCCGACCTGCCCTCCAACCGCAGCATGATCGGGTTCGCCCAGTCCCAGGCGCTCCTCAGCGGCGCGGACCGGTCCTTCATGCCGAAGTTCTTCCGGTCGTTGCGGGAGTACGGCACGACCTGGCCGCTGCCGGGGGAGACGCTTCTGGCCCAGATCGAGATCCGGGGCATGGAGCAGCACTTCTCCAAAGGCTTCCGCAACGTTCTGCAGGAGGAGGAGTTCCGCCCCTTCCTCGCAAAGCTGATCGGCAACTACGCCGCTTCCTGGGACGGTTCGGACGAGCTGGTGCCCAGCGGTGTCACCCGAGCCGAACTCCTGGTGCGGCTGGACGCAGGGCGTCTCAGCTGGGTGGCGCGCCTGCGGTCCGCGGAGCAGAAGAAGCGCATCGAGCTCACGGACGGGGTCGTTCTCGAGCAGCTTGGTGACACCGCCTACTACGAGGTGACGGGCCTGTCCGCCCCGAGCGCGGACACCCTCGCCAGGGGCATCCGCCGCGACGGGCACAACCTGGTGCTCAGCCGCCCCTCCTCCTCCGTCCTGGTGCTCGCACGGGACGACGCGCTCGGCGTCTGGGCCGGCACCGACGGCTTTCGCCCAGGAGAGGCACACGTAGTGCTCGCCGCCCCGACCGCGCAGCGAGACGTGCAGCGGCTGCTGGACAAGGCCGCGACCACGGGCCGGAGCGCCGATACCAGCAAGCTGGCCTGGGTGCCACAGGGCTGGTCCATGCACAAGCCTGTCACCTTCGACGACGCCGTCACCCTGCGCCGGGCGCTCCAGGAGGTCCAGGGCGCGGTCAGCCTCCTGCAGCCCCCGGCCCAGTTCAAGCTCCGCCTCGAGGGCGGACTGAAGCTTGCGCCTTCGCTCGATTCCCACTTGTATCTGCGGGGAGGCGAGCCCCAAGTGGTCCTCCCTGACGCCACGGAGGGCACGGGCACCCTCCTGATCGACGGAAAGGAGCGGTCCGAGCTCAGGGAGGCGATCGCCACAGGCCGCCCCGTCCCCCTGACCGTGCTCCGCCTGGGGCCGGGCCGGCACACGGTGAGCTACGCAGGCGTGGAGATCGACTTCGCCACCGCGGACCATGCCGTCGTCGAGCCGAAGATGACCAAGGTCTGCGGTTTCACCGTCGTGGACGGCAAGGCCTTGGAGTCACCCTCCCTTCTCGTCGAGCAGACCCTTCCGACCGGCATCACCGGCGCCGACTGCACGAGCGCCACCACTCAGGACGCGGCAGCCGTCATGGAGCTGTGCCGTCGAGACGCGGACGAGGTGCTGTTCGCGGCGGCCGACGGACGGCTGTGGACGTTGGAGGCCCCTGAGCAACCGGGCTGGTGGACGGAACGTCTCCCCGACACCCCCGCCCCGCTCCGCTTCGAGGCCGACTTCCACGGCATCGGCGGCTGGCTCCTGGAGCGCCGGAGCGGACGCTGGAAGGGCCGCCCGGTGAACTCCGGAACGCCGAAGCCGAAGAACGCTGGCAACCTGCGGGCATGGGCCCGTGCCGTCCTCAACGCCCAGCAGGCGTCCGTCGAGTCCTCGTGGGCCGCGTACGTGCAGGCAGCGAAGGAGCTGGACCGATGACGGGACCGATGAGCAACAACGAGTTCGGCGGAATCCTCCTGCGCTGGCTGAGCGAGAGCCGCAGCGGCAAGGCGTCCGCACTGCGCGACGGGGTCCGCAGCCAGGCTCAGGCATGGGGCCTGGAGCTGAAGGAGTACGCCGGCTGGGACTGGATGCGCAAGGCCGCGGCCCTCGGCTTCATCGACGTGGACCTGCGCGCCGACCGATGGTCGGTGGCCCCGCCGGTGCTGACCAAGCTGCCCCACGCCGACGGCCTCGCGGTGCTGACCGGAGCGCGCACCGAGCAGATCAGCAAGCGCGTCGAGGAGGCGGCACAGGAGTGGATGGAGCTGATCACCGTCCCTCACACGCCGGAGGCCGGTGAGGCCCCGCTGCCCGACACCCTCCTGTTCCAGTACGAGGACCCGCTGACCCTGCAGGAAGCCGTGGAGCTCCTCGGGGCCCGCTACGTTCCCTGCGCCGCCCTGCAGTTGACGGAACTGCTTCCGCAGGCGGCGCCGGGCCCCGAGTCGGCACCGCCCGGTGGGAGCACCGCCAACACGCTGGAGAAGTACGAGCTGCGCCTCCAGCGGTTCGTCCCCGTGGAAAGGGACGACGAGGACGGGCTGTACCGGTGGCGCGGAGCCGACTACGCGCGCTTGACCCGCGTCCGACGCAACGGCATCTTCCATACAGTCGAACGCGAGACGGGCATCTACCTGGAACTCGCCCGTCACCGCGTCGGCGCGATGCGCTGGCGGCCGGAATCCGGCAAGGGCCGTGCGGGCATCGGCCGACTCTTCGTCGACCGGTATGCCCCCCTGCCCGCCCTGCACGAGCGCGCGGCCGTCCTGTGTAGCGGCTTCCCGCCCTCGGTGGGCAAGCAGACGCAGACCCGCGCCTACGACAACGTGCCGAGGGCGCTCGCCGAGGCGATCGCGGCCTCGCTGCAGCAGAACCTGGAGACCGTGCCGCGACCGGTGGCGGCCACCGGCGGGAGGACCAAGTGAGCGTCGAACAGCAGACGGCGGCAGTGGCGAACGCTGATGTCCAGGATGTCATGGGCACTTTCGACGACCTGCGCAGCGCACTCTTCCGCTACTACGACACCCCCTTCGGCGTCGATGACCGTTCCGTCATGGAGGAACGGCGCAATCTCCTGGACCGGGACAACGGGGCCTGGCGCGACCCGCTGATCGAACTGCGCCCGCGGTACGCCTCCCGGGGCGTCGGCATCGCGGAGTCCTTCGCCGAAGCGGGGGCGCACCCCGACGCGGCCGAGTTCGCCCGCTTCACGCTCCCCGACGGCGTGACCAGCCTCTTCCAGCATCAGCACGACGCCCTGGTCGCCGCCTGTGAGGGCAAGGACTTCGTGGTCACCGCAGGCACCGGTTCCGGCAAGACGGAGTCCTTCCTGCTGCCCGTCCTCGCCGACCTGGTCGCCGAGTCCGCCCACTGGCCGGGCACCCGTGCGATGCAGCGGGAATGGTGGCGGGAAGACGGCGACTACGTGCCCAGCCGTCAGAGCGAGCAGGGGCACCCTGCCGCGATGCGCGTGCTGATCCTCTACCCCACCAACGCCCTCGCCGACGACCAACTGGTCCGGCTCCGGAAGTCGCTGGACAGTCGTGAAGCCCACGCGTGGCTGGACCGCAAGCGCAACGGACACCGCTTCTACTTCGGCCGCTACACCGGAGCCACCCCCGTCTCCGGCAGCCGCGATTCCGAGCCGGCGAACTTCCGTCTCCGGCAGTACTTGCGGGAGGTCCAGGAACGGCAACGCAAGGCCGGCGAGAAGCTCGACGAGGAGCTGCGGCCCTTCATCCCGCGCCTCGGCGGAGCGGAGATGCACGCCCGCTGGGACATGCAGGCCGCTCCGCCGGACATCATGGTCACCAACTACTCGATGCTGAACATCATGCTGCTTCGCAAGCAGGAGGAGCACGTCTTCAGCGCCACGAGGAAGTGGCTGGAGGAGACCCCGGACGCCCGCTTCACCCTGATCCTCGACGAGCTCCACATGTACCGCGGCACGGCCGGCACCGAGGTGGCCTACCTGCTGCGCAACCTCCGCCACCGTCTCGGTCTCGACAAGAGCCCCGAGAAGTTCCGTGTACTCGCCGCGTCCGCCTCTCTGGAGGCCGGCCGGGACGACGAGTTCCTCGACGGGTTCTTCGCCCTGCCCAGCTCCCGGCGCGTGATCATCCCCGGGAAATCGAACGATATCCACGGCGAGGGCGGACTGGCCGCCCACGCCGAACGCCTCGCGAAGGCCGCGAAGGCCCCTGTCACCCAGGACGAAGCCGTCGCCCTGGCCCGGGAGACCGGTCTTGGCCCGGCGCTCCAGCGCGCACTCACCCCAGATGGCAAGCCTCGTGCTCTGCCCGCCCCCGCACTGGCGAAGAACCTCTTCCCGGACGTCTCCGAGGAAGGGCGCCAGGAGTCACTTCACGGCGTGCTGCGCGTACTCGGCTCCGCCCAGGACCCCGAACTTCCCCAGCTCCGCGCCCACTTCTTCTTCCGGAACATCGAGGGCATCTGGGCCTGCTCCGACCCGAACTGCCCCGACATCCCCGTGGAACACAGCCCCGAACGGCAGGTCGGTCGGCTCTTCGCCGATCCCACGTCCCGCTGCACCTGCGGTGCCCGCGTACTGGAGCTCCTCTCCTGCCAGGCCTGCGGCGACCTCATGCTCGGCGGGTACGCCAGCCCCAAGGACACCCAGCGGCGCAAGTTCACCGGTGCCCTCCACACCGACTTCCCGGACCTGGACCTACTCCCCGACGAAGCCAGCGGCGCACCCACCGCGGCGAACTACGTCGTGTACTGGCCGCGTACCAAGGGCCTCGGCCTCGACGGCCCCGACTGGCACGCGGGCCTGTCCGACGGCGGGCCGCAGGTTGAGTTCGAGTTCCGCCGCAGCGCCTACCAGCCCGCCACCGGCCGTCTGGAGAACCGGGACGTGCAGCACTCCGGATGGTCCTTCCACATCTCCGTGCCCCTGGACAAGGAAGGCAAGAAGCCTGCCTACGACCCAGCCCGGCTGCAGGCTTTCCCCACTCGCTGCCCCGCCTGCGGCGACGACTGGGAGATCAAGCACGACCGGGACGGCCGTTTCATCCCGCTGGAATCTCCTGACCGGCTGCGCAACGCGCCGGTCCGGCGGATGCGCACCGGTTTCTACAAGATCAACCAGGTGCTGGTGACCGAAGCCCTCGGCCACCTCCCCGACGGCAGGCGCAAGGCGATCGCCTTCTCCGACAGCCGTGACGACGCCTCCGAACTCGCCAGTGGCCTTGCCCTCCGCCACCACCAGGACCTTCTCCGCCTGCTCAGCGCCCAGGCCGTCGAGAACCAGGGCAATCCGTTCGGAGACCTTCGGATGGTGAAGGCCTACTACGCCGGGGAGTCGGTCGATCGTGCGGGCGCCCGTGCCGCGATGGAACGGCTGCGGGACCGCAATCCGGCGGACTGGGGGCGCCTGAAGGCGATCCTTACCGACGACCTCGACGCCGAACCGGAACTCCTGCCCGACCTGGAGCGGAAGTTCTCCGAACTGCCCTCGCTGGACGACCTCGCCTCCGACCTCGAAGGCATGCTGCTGAAGTACGGCACCAACCCCGCCGGTCCCGCGGCCTCGCTCCAGCAGACCTCGGCCGGACAGCCCTGGACCGCGCTCTATAACTGGGAGCGGGACCGGGAAGCGGTGGTGGAGACTCAGGCTCAGGAGGAACTGCTCAACCGCATCCGCTCCCGTCTCCGCCTCGAGACCGTCGGTAGTCTGTTCTCTGGTGGCGGCCGTGACTTCGAATCGCTCGGACTCGGCTGGCTCTGCCTGCGCGACGACCGCTCGCCTCTGGAGATCGGTCTGGACAGCGATCAGGCCGTGGCGCGTGCCAGTCTGCGTATTCTCGGCCTGATGCGGCGCTTCGCCCGGATACGTGCCTCTCTGCAGAGGCCGCCTGCGCCTCTGAAGCGTTTCTGGAAGCAGGTCGCCGAACGCCAGGGCACCGATGTGCAGACGGTTGAGGACCGGGTCCTCGGCGTCTGGAAGGACGCCGTGGTCGACTACGTCATCACGCCGGAGAATGTGGCGCTCCGCCCCGGCGCGAACAAGACCTGGACATGCCGTTCCTGCCACCGGCCGCATCTTCACCCGGGCACGGGGCTGTGCACCAAGTGCCTGACCCCGCTGCCCGCCGTGCCCCAGCAGTACAGCGGAGTCCTCGAAGGCGACTACTACGCGTGGAAGGCCGCCCACCGCACCGGTGACTTCCCCCTGCGCACTGCGGAACTAACCGGCCAGACGGACCGGTTGGAGGCCCAGCGTCGGCAGAGTCTCTTCCAGGACGTCTTCCTCGGCGACAACGACGTCCCGCAGGCGGACAGCCTGGAACTGCTCTCCGTGACCACGACCATGGAAGCCGGTGTCGACATCGGCCCCCTCAACACCGTGATCATGGCCAACATGCCGCCCACCCGTTTCAACTACCAGCAGCGGGTGGGGCGCGCCGGCCGACGCAACAGCCCGGTCGCCGTGGCCCTCACCGTCTGCCGCGGCCGCAGTCACGACGAGCACTACTTCGCCCGCCCGGAAGCCATCACCAACGACCCGACTCCGCCGCCCTACCTGGTCCTCGGCATGGTCTCCGTCTTCCGGCGGGTTCTGCTGGGAGAGGTCCTGCGCCAGGCCTTCGAGCCCCTGCAGCCGGAGGGCCGCCGGAAGGGACCGGGCATGACGACCAACGTCCACGGACAGTTCGGCCTCGCCGCCGACTGGCCGACGCATCGCGATGCCGTCCGCTGCTGGATCGCCGGGCACCCGGACCGCGTCAGAGCCGCTGCCGCCGCCCTCCAGTCGGGAACAGCGGAGAATATCGCCGCCATCGAGCCGGTGGCCGCCATCGACGAACTCCTCGGACAGGTCGACGAGGTGGCAGCCCGGACGGTCGGCCACTCCGACCTCAGCCAGCGTCTGGCAGAGGCGGGTCTCCTGCCCATGTTCGGCTTCCCGACCCGCTCCCGCCTCCTCTACCGGACCATCCCGCAGAAGACCTTCCCCTGGCCGCCGGCCGACTCCGTCAACCGCGACTTGGCCGTCGCCCTCAGCAAGTTCGCACCGGGCAGCGAAACCCCGCAGGACGGCCGTCTGCTCCGCTCCAGGGGAGTTGTCTCCCTCGTTCCGAGCGGTCGCGGAGTACAGGCCGCCGAGGACCCGTTCGGACCGGAACAGTTGGTCGCCATGTGCCGGATCTGTTCCCACGTGGACCCGCAGACCGTCGTCGACCCGGAAACTGGGAGTGCCGGTACCTGCCCCGCCTGCGGCGCGGAGAGCAAGTACTACAGGGCCGTCCCCTTCCGGGAGCCCGCAGGCTTCCGGGCTGCCCGCGAAGCACGGGACTACGACGGCTACCGGGAGCTCGGCTCCAACGCCACCAGCGCACGGACCGCCACCGACCTGGAGAAGACCGCCCCGCGCATCCACCGTGCCGCCGACGACTGGATGGTCGTCCACACCGGCAGCGGCGACCGCTACATCGTGAACACCAACGCCGGAAAGCTCTTCCGGTTCGCCAAGAACACCGGCCCGTGGGGCGGATACGTTGCTCTGGACCACCCCAAGGCGGAAGCCGACCTGGAGATCGCCCTCGGCGCCACCCAGCACACCGACATGCTCTTCATCGGGGCCAAGGACGCCCTCGACATCAGCCGGGGCCTCCGCTTCGACATATCGAAGTCCCAGCAGATCGACCGCTTCCCCGAGGCCTACCACGGCCGGCGCGCCGCCTGGTACTCGCTGGCTGCCCTGCTGCGCCGCGCCGCCGCCCCGCACCTGGACGTGCAGCCGGAGGAACTCCTCAGTGGCATCCATGGCTCGGATGCCCCAGTGGCCGCTCCCGTCATGGCCTACCTGGCGGACAGCCTCGACAACGGCGCGGGCTTCAGCACCTACCTCGGTTCGGAGGAACACATTGAGGAGTTCCTCCGGGCCGTCGACCGGTACGTCCACGACCTGGAAACCCACCATCATGCGCAGAACTGCCGCAGCTCCTGCTACGCCTGCCTGCGCGACTACTCCAACATGCGCCTCCACCCGTTGTACGACTGGCGGCTCGCGCGCGACCTGACCGACGCCCTGCGCGGCCGGAAACTGCAGATCGATCCGAACGAGCACGCCGTTCTGCTGAAGGGCTGGGCGGACGAGGAGCCCAACGTGAGCCTGAAGGAGACCGCTGCCGGACCGGTGGCGCTCTTCACCTCGGACTTCACCGGCGAGCCCGTCGCGGTCGCTGTCAAGCATCCGCTGGAGTCCGCCACCGAGGAGTGTGGGAACGAACGGCTCCAGGCCCTTCGTCACGAGGTCCGTGCCGGTGGCCTCGCCGCGAGGATCGCCTTCGCCGACTCCTACAGCCTGGACCGGACTCCTGCCGCGGTGATCGAGCAGGTGCGCATCTTCGCGGAGGAGCTTTGATGACGGCAGGAATCCCGCTGGGAGCGGGCCACGACGAGCAGGCCCGGCTGGAGGAGCTGCGGCAGCGCGAGATCGCCCGTCGCCTCGCCCTCCGCCAGGCCCGCGCCCAGGGCCGGACCTTTGGGGAAGCCCCGCAGGGCGCGGAAGCTGTCGGCGGCCCTGCTCCGGTCGTTCCGCCGCAGAAGCAGCCGGAGCCGGAACTGGTCACGCCCCAGCCGGTCCCCGAAGGATTCACCGACCGGCAGGCCTGGGAGCGCGCCCGCTCCTTCGCCGAACTCATGCTGCCCGACGCGCTGATGGCGGAGACCGGGACGCTTTCCGCGCAGAAGCTGGCGCGGGCCGCGGCCGATGCGGCGTCCCAGCAGGACGACCCGGTTCGGGGCGTCTCCCTGCTCGTCATGGCACAGGACCACGGGCTGGGCGTCTTCAACGGCCGGCTCGACGACCGCGCCCGCGCCCTGCTGGAGGACAAGCCGCTGCCGCTCCTGGGGGAGCCGGGCAGCATGTGGCAGATCTACCAGGACGACCGTCGCCTGATGGAGACCAACCTGCCGGCCCCTCGGCAGAGGGCGCTCCTGGCGAAGCTTCCCCGGCCGCTTCTCGACGACTACATCGACGAGGAGTGGATCGGCGCGGTCCCCGAGCGCGACGGCACCTCCCGTGCCGCATACTTCCGCGCCCGCCTGGACCCGGCGTCCCTCACCGACGAGGAGATGGACCTACTGGCCTGGCCTCTGGAACGGGAACGCCGGGAGGCCGGCCCGGGAACGGAACCCGGCGGTGACTGGCCGCAGGACTGGTGCCTGCTGGTGAGGCTGCAGGCCGACGATGCCAAGGCCATCGCCGAGGAGTGGACCGACCTCCTGCCGCCGACGCAGAAGCTCCTCGACGCCCTGCGCGAGGTGCGGCGGACCGGAGAGGTCCCGGACGACCTCGTTGCCGACGAGCGGCTGTGGGTCCTCCTGGAGCGGATCCACCCCAGCGTGCGCAGCGCGAGCAACAAGAAGTTCAACGGCTGGATCGGCGTCCGGACCCTGGTCAGAGCCGTGCGGCAGATGCACCGTACCCTCCTCCGCGGGGACGACGAGACGGCGGAGCAACGGAGGAACGCGGCGCTCGCCATGGCCGCAAGGCTCCGGCATCACTCGCAGCCGGTGCGCTGGGAGGCCCAGAACATCCAGGCCTACCTGCGCGCAGGCCAGGAGACGACGGAGTCGCTCGAACTCCTGGAGCAGGACGCCGAAGGCCGTCCCCCGGTGCGGGACCAGCTCGGCGGAGGTGCCGTAGCCATGCTGCGGAAGAACCGGGGCTTCCTGGAGGACCGGCCCCTCGGAGAACGCGACCAGTCGCTCAACCCTTATCTGGTGCTCGGCGTGCCCGACGGGGCGGACGACTGGAAGAAGGCCTGGCGAGCCCTGAGGAAGGAACTCGACGACAGCGGCCGCGTCCGGATCAACCGCGCCAAGGACATGATCGAGAAGGCCGAGCGGGAGCAGCGGGAAGTACTTTCGTTCGCCGTCCCGCTCGTCCCGCACCGCTGGAAGGACCCGACCGGCACGAGCCACCGGCTGGAACTCCCGCCCGAGCCTGTGCAGAGGCTCACTGAGTTGCCCACGGACAGCGACCGCGAGTGGTCCCGCACCGAGGCGGCCCGAGAAATAATCACCAGGGCGACAGAACGCCTTTCCCCGGCTGCGGAAGACCCTGCAGCCCTTGAAGACCCAGAGAGCAGCACATCGTGAGCAACGGAGCCGGTAAAGGCGACAGTGGTTCTGGCCCCCGTGACGAGTCCTGGCCGATCCGGGGACGCGGGCCGAACAGCGGAAGCGTGCGGAGCCGTGGGGAGCACAGGGCGGCCGAGGCCGCCCCCTGGCGGTTCACCGAGAGCCACATGCCCGAGTTCGCCCCGGGGAGCCTGGACGCCGCTGCGATCCTGAAGTCGGTCAACGAGACGCTCCTGCCCGTGGTGGAGAAGGAGTTGGAGGAGGCGACCGAGAGACTGGGCGCCGCTTTGGCAGACAAAGAGACCGAGTCCGATCTGGTCTCCGCCTTCCGGGCCGAGCTGATGCGTCGAGTGCTTCCCCAGTTCACCGAAGCAGTGCGCAAGGGGGTGCTGGAGAGTATCCGCACACGCCAGATGCACCTGGCCCAGCTGGCTGTGCTGCACCGGCAGGCGCTGGACGCGAAGACCTTGAAGGTGGTGCTGACCCGCCTCGACCACGAGGCGGCGAAGGCGGGCCTGCAGATCGTCGGCGACACCGGCGATCAGTCGCTGTTCAACGTCGTGGAGGACCAGCCCGGCGTGATGAAGACAGGCCCGGTCACCTTTGAGGTCGTCGCGCCCGCATACGTCGACAAGGAGTCGGGGAAGCTGGTCGAACGCGGCTGGCTGAGGGCCGTTGCCAAAATCCCGCCCGCGGAGATGACGCCCGGGCAGAGGCGTAGAGCAATCCATGCCAAGGCTGGGAACAAGCAGCCGGAGAAGGAGGCTCCTGCACCGCAGGAGAGGAAGAGGCACCACCGGGGTCAGCAACCCGAGAAGCAGCAGAACAGAGGCGACGGGGGGCGAAACGGCGGGTCACGTCCCCGCTTTGGAGGTAGTGAGGACCGCCAGATGAAGCAAAGGGGAACGCGATGACCTTCGGAATCGACTTCGGCACCAGCAACTCCGTGGTGGCCCACTGGAACGGGCACACCACCGAAGTGCTGCCGGTCGACGGCGACAACGTGCCCGCCCAGTGGCAGATGTCGGAGTTCGAGCAGCTCTTCCCCTCCGTGCTGTCCGTCCGCGACCTCCAGCGCACCCTCTGCTTCGGCTGGGAGGCCAAGACCGGCACCAGCGAGCCGCTCGACGCCGTGAAGCGCATGCTCGGCACCCGCTCCGGTGCCGAGAAGGACGGCGACACCGACGGCCTCGAGGTCGCAGCCCAGCTCGAGGAACACCGCGTCTGGGTCGGTTCGGAGAAGTTCCACAGCACGGTCGCGGCCGCCTCCCTTTTCAGCCGGATGAAGGAAGGCGTCTCCGCCCAGCTGCTCGACCTCTCCGATGCGGTCGTCACCGTCCCCGCCAATGCCACGGGCGGCGCCCGCTACCGCACCCGTGCCGCGGCAGCGCTCGGCGGCGTCAAGGTCCGGGCCCTGCTCAACGAGCCCACCGCCGCTGCGATCTCGTACGCCCACGACGTCCCGATCCCCGGCCGCTTCCTCGTTTTCGACTGGGGTGGTGGCACCATCGACGTCACCGTCCTCGAATACGACGACGGCCTCTTTGAGGAGCAGACCTCCCGTGGCATCACTGCCCTCGGAGGCCTGGAGTTCGACAATGCGCTGGCCCGGCTGATCCAGCAGAGGATCGGCCTGACCGCGGACCGGCTCACCAAGGCCGAACGACGCCGGTGGCGCCGGTCGGTCGAGCTGACGAAGATCGCCCTGTCCTCCGTGCCGTTGGACGGCACGCTCTTCTTCGACCTTCCGGTGGGTCTCGCCCCCTCGATTTCGAGGCGTGAGGTCAGGATCAGCACGGCCGAGTACACCGAGGCGATCACCCCGCTCATCACCCGTGCCTTGGAGCCGGTCCAGCAGGCCCTGGAAGACCTGGCCATCACCGCCGATGACATCGACTCCGTTCTGATGATCGGCGGCACCTCGCAGATCCCCCAGGTGCGTCACGCCCTGGGCGAGCTCCTCGGCCACGACCGCATCGTCGACAGCGGCCTGTGCCGGCCCATGACCGCCGTCGCCCGAGGCGCGGCCATCTACGCGGCCTCCCTCGACGGCGAACTCGGCGACGACAGAGACTTCTCCTTGGTCACCAGCTACGACCTGGGCACGGCCGTGAGTGCGGGCGAACAGAAGGGCTTCCGCGCCATCATCCGACGCAACGCCACGCTCCCCGCGGAGGGTTCGGCCAACTTCTACCCGGACACGCCGGGCGCTTCCTTCGTGCGCGTGCCGGTGATCGAGGGCGAGGCCGGCTACACGGCGGACAGCGACCGTGCCTTCCCCCTGGCCAACATCGAGGTGCATCTCCCGACCCGCGAACAGGACATCCGCCGGAACAGGATCGAGATCAAGTTCCGCTACAACGAGAGCGGCATCCTGCGATTCACCGCCACCCACGCGGCCACCGGCAAGCAGCTCGCCGAGCGCGAGATCGATTCCTTCGGCCCCGACGGTACCCCGCTGCAGCACGGTCTCGAAGATGAACTGACCCGCCTCTTGGCCCACACTGTCCGCCCGTTCGCCGACGGCTCCGCCAACGTCCAACATCTCTCGGCAGCTGAATCAGCCAACGCCCGCCCAGCACCGATCGACATGTCTGTGCGTGTGGTGGAGGCCGATCCGGCCGTAACGGTCAACGGCGAGCCGCAGGGCGTGGTGACGGGGGGACTCTGATCAGCCACTGGACTCTGGTGGTTAATTTCCGGGTGCGCCAGTAGCTCGCTCCACTCGTACCGCTTCAGAATGGCTTCACAGCCTGTGAGCTGTGGCTTTGCCGGACGGTCAGCTGGCTCGGTGGTACTCATTGATCAGTCCGGCGACGGCTTGCCGGCGTTAGGGCCTGTTCCGGGTTGAGATCACTCGGTGGGGCGGAGGCTGCGGATCCAGATGAGGGAGCCGCGTAGGTGGAGCCCTGCGAGGTAGCTGGCAGAGGTCTTGTCGAAGCGGGTGGCGAGGCCGCGCCAGTCCTTGATCTTGTTGATGCAACGCTCCACGCTGTTGCGTTCCTTGTAAAGATCGGAGTCGTGGCTGACGGGCCGTCCGCCCCGGCTGCCCTTCTTCTTGCGGTTCGCAGCCTGGTCCTTCTTCTCCGGGATGACGGCCTTGATGTTGCGTTTACGCAGGTGGGCGCGGTTGGCGCGGGAAGAATATGCCTTGTCGCCGGCGACGGCGTCCGGGCGGGTGCGGGGGCGGCCGACCGGGCCGCGGACCTTGATGCCGGCCAGGACGGCGGTGAACTGGGGGCTGTCGGCGGACTGCCCCGGGGTGAGGACGAAGGACAGTGGGCGGCAGCGCCGGTCGGCGGAGAGGTGAACCTTTCCGGTCAGCCCGCCACGCGACCGGCCCAGGAGGGCCGCTTTCAGCCGGGCCCGTCGCCGCCGGCGCACTCGCCGACGCTCTTCACGTTCCGGGCCGACGGGTTCGGCGCCCGCCCCCGTCTGCCCTTTTCCTCCCTTGCGCGGGCCCCCCTTTCCTCCTCGGCCGCCTTCTCCAGCGCGGTGAGGACCTCGGCGTCCACGACCATGCCGGCGGCGTCGTGGTGGGCCCGGGCCACGGTGGAGTCCACGCTGACCAGGCTGAGGTCGACCTGTCCGCGCGCGGCGGCCTCGGAGATCACGCCGTCCATCAGGGCTTCGAAGACACCCAGGTCACGCCACTGCAGGAACCGGTGGTAGACCGTCGTCCAGGCGCCGTGGTCGTCGGGCATGTCCCGCCACGGGCTGCCGGTGCGGAACCGCCACACCACCCCTTCGAACTGCTCCCGCAGCCGCTTCGGGTACGGGCCGAACTCGCCTATCGGCAGGAACGGCTCGATCAACGCCCACTCGTCATCCGTCACTTCAGACCGTGTCACACCAGCCTTCTACCAGCACGGAAGGTGACACGGGGCAGAAAACCGAAAATCTAGATCTCAACCCGGAACAGGCCCTAGATCCGGGCTGGTGGCAGGGGGATGACGTTGGCATCGTTCAGCGGTGCGAGTTGGTCGCGACCTTGATACGGCCGATGCCGGTTGAAGTGGCGTGCGTAGTCGTGGAGGACCTTTTCGGCGTGGCCGCGGTCGAAGATCAGGAGCCGGTCGGTGCACTCCTCGCGTGCTGAGCGTACGAACCGCTCGGCGTGGGGATTGCAGTTGGGGGAGCGCGGAGGGATTTTGGTTGATGCCCTCGCTGGCGAAGACGGCGTCGAAGCCGGCGGTGAACTTCGTGTCCCGGTCGCGGATCAGATGAGTGAAGTCTGATGCACGGCGATACCCCCACGAGCTGTTCTCGCGGGCGAGGCGCAGGACCAGGGCGCGGATCGATCGAATGGTGGGTGGGCGTTCGCGTTGCTTCGGGACGCAGGTCGGGGCATGGCGGCGCTTGAGCAGGTTGCGGTGCCAGCGCAGGATCGTGTCTGGGCGTACCAACAGAAGGAGCTGCCAGAGCTGCCGGCGAGGACAGCGCGGTCGGTGTCCTCGAACCTGGGCTTGCCGACCTGGCGAAGTCGTCCTCAACGAACCGGTGTCAAGCTTCGGCACAACCGGGGCGTCGCCCGAGGTCGAGAACGAGCTGACTCACTTGATGTCCCTGCGGGGGGAGCCCCATCGCAGTACCCCGTTGCCCACACACCCGCAGCGGCCCAAGCCCGTCGTCCCCTCGGCGGCAGCAAGCCCGAAGTCCGGCACAGCGTCCCCGGCGGCCCTGGCCCGCCTCGCGGCCACGGTGGACAACCGTCCTCTGGTGGTCGACGGTTCCAACCTTGCCTGGATCTCCAGCGCCAGTCGGGCCGCGGGTGGACGACCGAGTTTCGCCGTCTTGGAACAGGGTGTCGCCGCTCTGCAGCGCCGCTACCCCAACCGGGACGTTCACGTCGTCATCGATGCGACGCTGCGCCACGACGTGGTGGAGAAAGAGCGAGCAGCTGTGCAGGCAGCGATCGATGCCCGCCGAGTAGTACAGCCGCCCGCCGGTACGGAAGGGCGTGGAGACGCGCTCGTCGTCGACATCGCCAATGCCGTGGACGGCGTGATCGTTTCGAATGACAACTTCGCGCCGCTCCAGCCCGCGAACCCGTGGCTACGGACCTTCGGGCGCATGCTCGGCGCGACGCTGTCCCAAGGGGTCTGGGTCTTCAGCTCACGGGTGCCACCGCTCAACAGTGGTGGGCGCTACAAACCGTGAACGCCTGTCCTCAGGTG
Organism: Streptomyces sp. NPDC057565; assembly: GCF_042801455.1. Taxonomy (NCBI): domain Bacteria; kingdom Bacillati; phylum Actinomycetota; class Actinomycetes; order Kitasatosporales; family Streptomycetaceae; genus Streptomyces; species Streptomyces sp. NPDC057565. The sequence goes on from NZ_JBHVFU010000037.1 coordinate 71,972, forward strand.
GCGCTGGTGATCGGCGAAGAAGGGGACCTGGCCACGCCAGTGGCCGGTTCTCTGGTACTACCGACGTATGGGGATTGAGCGGTTCATCGGCATCGACCTCGCCTGGTCGCAGGGCGGAGCACGTACCAAGCCCAACGAGACCGGCGTAGCCGCCATCGACGGTCGCGGCGTGGTGATCGAATGCGGCTGGACCTTCGGGCTCGAAGAAACGATGGCGTGGCTTGCCAAGACAGCCGTTGGCGGATCGGCCCTGGCCTTTGTCGACGCGCCGCTGGTCGTTGACAATCCGGCCGGCCAGCGGCCCTGCGAGCGGGAAGTCGGTCAGCGGTACGGCCGGTGGAAGGTGAGCGCGAACAGCACCAACCAGAGCTCTCCCCGTCGGGCCGGAGTGCTGTTGAGGGCGTTGCTGCAGGAGTCCGGCTGGGCCTACGACGACGGCAGGGGCGGACCGCCGACGGGCGGGAAGGTAGTCTCCGAGTGCTATCCGTATACGACATTGGTCGGCGCGTCCGAGTTGGGCTACGAGCAGGAACGCCCCACCTACAAGCGCCGGCCCGCGCGAGTGCCGACGGCGCAGTGGCGAGCGGTCCGGGCGGAGGAGTGCGACAAGCTGATCGCGCGTATGGCGGGCCTGGCCACCGCCGATCCGCCCCTCCTGCTCTCCTCCCACGTGGTGTCCCGTCGGCTACTCGACGAGCCCTCGCCTCAGCTTGCAGCCGACTACAAGCATCGGGAAGACCTCATTGACGCGCTGCTCTGCGCGTGGACGGCCGCACTGTGGTCCCGGCACGGACTGGCGCGCTGCCAAGTCCTGGGAGCGGACAGCCTCGTACCCCTCGGATCGGCTCCTACCATCATCGCGCCTGCCCGCCCCGAGCAGATGCGTGGCGGGGCGAGCTAAACCGAAGGGAACACAGCCGTTCACCGGGGCGGCGTGCAGGGGGTTCGATCCTTGATTGGTGCCCTTCCCTGTTCACGTGCCCTCTGCGAACAACCGCCGAATCAACTCCGGGTAGGGCAGGCCTACTTCGGTCAGAATCTTCCTCAAGGCCTCGGGTGCGCCCGCTGGGAGCGGGGCCGGGGCGCCTACACGGCCGGGCACCGTGGAAAGGTCGCCACCGCTGAACCGTGACTCCGGTGTGGCCGGGGGACGTACCTGGTAGGTGCGCCAGACGCGCGCCGGGGGATTCAGGAGGACCAGGTGGGGGGCCGCCCAGGCGACGAACGCCCAGCGGTTCCTGCTGCGGGCCTGGACGAGCACGCCGTTCGGGTGGTGCCGCCCGAGTCGTTCGGCGGCTTTGGCCGCGACCGGAATCGGATTGCCGAAGGAGCCCGTGATCTCCCAGAACCCATCCTCATTCTTGGCCGACCAGCCTATCGCGGTGAACTCCTCGATCACCTCCGCGTGGGGATCGTCCTCCTGGGCCAGGGCGATGAGCCGCTCCACCTCGCTCCAGGGCGCGACGCGGGCGAGCGCCTGGTCCGGCGGGAACATCAGGTCCTCCGCTTCAGCAGGCTCGGCACGCGCGATCATCGCCTTGCTGTTGTGCCAGGCGCGGGCAGCCAGTACATCGTGCTCACCGCCGCCGGTGAAGGTGGCGTCCTGGATGAGCAGCGTCATCACCACGGCTGCCGTCGCGTCCAGTCGGCGCCGGGTCTCCGGTGGAGTATGTTGCTGCACTTCGATCGGTGTGTCTTCGGAACCGAGAGCTTCGAGGAGGCGGCTGAGGCCGTCGCGCCAGCTCTGGTCGTTCTCGTCCCAGGCCCCGGCGGCCAGGAGCTGGACGTACAGGTTCGTCACGAGCAGCCGAGCCGGAACCGGTGCCGCGGGTGATGTCTCAGAGGCGGCGAGCGTCCCCACCCAGCGTTGGGCCCAGGTGCGGCAACGGGAACGCTGTTCTGGCGCGATGTACGGGGCAAGGGGCTGGCTCGTGGTGAGGGGGTCGGTGTCCTGCGTCTCGTCCTCGTATGGCTCGTCGTCCTCCGTCCTCCCACCACCGGTGACCGCCGACACGATCCACCGCGACGAGGGCGCCTGCGGCAGGTCGATCTGCAAGGTGCCGAACGCGAGATCCGTCAAGGGGGCCCCGATCATCCGGCGGCAGTCCGCGAGATAGGCGTCCCAGCGGTCGACGCTGCTCGGTGTCACAGAGACCACTGCTGTGGTGCCTGGTGCCGGGCTCACCCGAGGAGCGGATGTGCCGGCGGTCAGCTCGCGCAGGCGTAGCAGATCGGCCTCGAAACGGCGTGCGGCAAGCTCGTCGGCGAACAACGTCTGTGCCGTGTAGTCGTATCTCAGCCGGGGCCCGTTGTCGGCGCTGTGGCGTCTTGCGCAGTGCACAGGGCTGTAGACGAAGACGACGGCGGATTCGACGGTGGTGCCGTCGGGCCGGGTACGGGTGGCGCGCACCGCCGCCCCCGGGACCTCGGGCAGCGGGAAGGAGGAGGCCGACGTCCCTGCCGGGATGGTTCCGGTCTCCGTCCAGGAGCCCGGCGAACCGTCCGGAGAAGTGCTGATCACCACGGGCGAGGGCTGGCTGCGGGCCAGAGAGACGTGCAGGCCTTCGCTGTCCGTCTTCGCACCCAGTAGGACGAGCGTGTGGCCGGTTGAACCGAAGGGCCGGATGGTGCGGCCGGTCAGGCTCGCGAGTGCGGTGACGCGCCCTTCCTCAGGGAGGAGCGGCAGAGTGTCGGCGGCGAGCACGGCGAGCTCGCAGTTGCCGCCGTCCCTGGTGCTGGTGCACAGCGCGGCGCGGGTGAGGTTCGGGCTCCCGGTGAGAGCGTGTCGTCGGCCGCCGACCTGCCATTCGACGAATTTGCCGTGCCGCATCCGTGTCTCGTCGAGAAGACGGATCTGCGCGTCGGAGCCGTTCAGAGCTGCCCTGATCGTTCCAGCGTCGTAACTGGACCAGCGAGGCTGGAGACCGAGGGTGGTACGACGTGGTCTCAAGCGGCCGGCCAACGCGCTTAGGGCATGACCCGCCGGGTCGACGAACGGGGCGTGCGCGTGCAGTTCATCGACAGGACCGAGCGGCAGTTGGTCCAGCAGGCTCTCCTGAAGGTTGTGTAGGAGCCGGGGACCGCCCTCTGGTCCGGCGGGAGCGGCGACATGCCGTTCGGTCAGAAGGGCGGCCAGTTCCGCGAGATGACCAGCCGCCCAGGGGGCCAGGTCCACGGCGGAGGGCAGCACCTCCAACCAGTCGGCGAGGTCGGCCAGGAGCGCGTGGGAGTCGTCGTCCTCGGTCTCCACGACCGTCCACAGTTCGTCGTTGGCACCCCAGCCGGACAGGGTCGGGTTCCCCGAGCCCACTGCCAGCCGACATGCGTGTTCACCGATCAGAAGGACGACCTTGGGGTGGAAGGCTCCACGGCACGTCGCGAGGCCGTGCAGATAACTGCGGCCGGCCATACGCACATCAACCGGGTCGTAGAGCCCTTGGGCGGCGTCACCGATCACTGCGGTGCGGGCGCCCAGACCACGTGCTACGGGTATGGCGACTTTCTCCAAGAAGGGAAGATCTACTGTGAAACCCAGGAAGAGCGCCTCGTGCAGCCCCTGCCGGTCGCTGCGTTCGCTCCACTCTCCCAACAGCGTGGCGGGGGATGCGAACCGGGTGTGCTGTGCCGCGCTCATGGGTTTGTCTCCAGGATTCGCCGTCCCTCCGCGGTGACGGTACGGCAGTTGTCGACGGCGGCGAAGAGTCCCAGCTGCTCTGCGAGGAAGCCCAGTTGGGGGATGCGGGTGCCGATGTCGGAGTCCCCTTCGTCCCCGGTCTTGAAGTAGCGCTCGTTGCGAAGATGCAATCGGGAGAAAATCTTCAGACCACCTGTTACCGGGTCGGTGCGCAGCTTCGCGAGGGCGACCCTGCGGGACTGGGCGAGCATGTCGTCCACCAGGCGGGCGGCCAGGTCGCGGGCGGACCGGTCGATGTAGTCGTTGATGAGGCCGTCGACCCATGTCGGGTCGAGGAACTCGGCCCAGTGTCGTTGCCGGCCCAGGAAGACGGCGCGTACGTCGCCTGGCAGATGTCCTTCCCTGGACCGCAGCGCACCCGCCATCAGAAGCAGTACATCCGTCATCGGGGCATCGGTACCCTGCGCCAGGAGCTGTCGTTCGGCCGGCAGCAACTGACCTGCCGAGCTCTTGAGCGGGGGTATCCCGTCCAGGACCTGCCGCACATCCGCATCCGGGGCCTGTTGTGCCAGCCAGTCGCGCAGGTCTTCGGCCGACCGGTCGGCCTCACCGTCCTTGGAGCCGACACCGGCCACCAGCGCCGCCCACAGCCGACGCCAGGCACCCACGGAATAGTGGCGCAGCAGCGCTCCCCGCCAACCGGCCGTCTCAGGAATCGCCGCCAGTACAGGATCCGTTGTCGCCTCCTCGCCGAAGGCCACCGCGGAGCGCAGAGTCTCCTGATACCCGTCGCCCTCATGGCCATGGAGATCGATTGCCCGGCCGAGGATACGGAGGGTAGCGCGCCGCGTGCGGTCGGACGCCTCCCAGTCCTCCGGAACGTGGGTTCCTCCGTCACGGGTGGCGGTCAGTACGTCCGTCAGCCATTCGCGCTCGGCCGGACACGGGACACCAAGGGCAGCCTGCCCAGCCGTCTCCAGGTCCGTGAAGGACACGACGTCCCGCGCCGCGAGAGACAGCAGCGGGGCGAAGAGGTCTTTGACCGCGGGAGGGCAAACATGCCGGCCAGGCCTGAGCGCGCCGTCCCGGACATCCACGGTGCCGAGAAGCATGGCGGGTCCCCCGTACTGATCCCAAAAGCCCCACCGGCGGGGCGAGTACGACTGGCTCAGGTGCTCCTCGTCGGCGGCTCGTGCGAGTTCCAGTTCCGCTACGCAAAAACGACGCATCCGATCGACGCCGTGGGCAGGCCATGCCGGATCTGGCGCCGCATGGTGCTGAAGCGCGGCCAGCAGCACCTCGCTGCGGCGAACCGACTGGCGGCACGCGGCGATGTCCCACGCGTTCTGTCCGGCGTGTGCCGCGATCGCCGCGTACATCGAGTGGTAACGGATGTAGCGTGTCACCGTGGACACCCCGGGAACCAGCCGGTCCACTGCCCGCATCACCGGGCCCTCGACCGCCAGGGGATATCGTCCGGACCGCACGCCCAGCCCCTCCAGCGCCCACGCCGGCCCTTGCACATCCGCTGTCACTCGCCGCTCCCCCTATCAGGACTGCCGGACCGGCGCATAGCAGCCGCTGGGTGATCCTCTCTCAGGGTAGATGCCAACTTCGGTGGGAGATCCGGGAATGCAGGACCCGTAGTGATTCCTGCGGCTGGTCCGGAGGTTGCAGTGGCGGGACCGATTCCATGCGGGCCCGGCGGATTCAGGGGGCACTGTGGAGTTCGGTGACAGTCGCGGCAGTGTCGAAGCTGAGCACAGGGTCGGGGCGGCCGGACAGCAGGCTTTCGTAGAGGGGCCGATAATGGGCGATCTTCCTGGGTGTGAGGCCGTCGTTGCCGTGGGCGGCGAGGAGGCTCGTGCCTTGGGTGGCGAAGCCGGTCATGGAGGTGTGGTCGATCCAGATCTCCACGCCGGAGCGGCCGAAGGTGAGGACGGTCTCCTTGCTGCTGGAGCCAGTGAGCCAGCTGCTACGCAGCCGGGCCGTACCCGTCGTGTCACGGGAGCGGTAAGCAAACGTTGCCCAGGAACTCGCGCCGCCGTCCATCTGACGGTCGCCTGAGGTGAGTTCCGTTAATTCGACGAAGCGCGAGAGCATGCTGAGCTGGTTGACGCCGGAGTCCATCCAACTGGAGATGTACGAGGCGAAAGCCTGCTCGCCCCGGAGGATGTAAGGGTCGCAGAACGCCGAGGTGACGCTGGTGACGGGCCCCCACTCGGGGTGTTCGGCGATCTCCTCCGCAGCCCAGTCCACCTCGGGCGAGAACGCGAAATGGTGCGCGGCGAAAACGCGGCCTCGCACGTCCGCTGACCCGTCCAGGGAACGCAGCCGGGCGAGGGAGGTGAGATCGCCGAGGGAGGTGAGATCGCGGACGAGGGGCTTCTCTACCAAGACCTGGGCCGAGGACAGGGTGAGGGCCTGGACGGCCAGGTCCGCGTGGGTGTCTGTGGGAGTGGCGATCACGACCAGGTCGGGTTGGTGAGCTTCGAGGGCGTCCGACAGGCTGCCGTAGTGGGACGGCTTGGATCCGCGGAACGCGGGCGGTTCCTTTAGATGCGGGTCCACAGCGAACTCCAGGGACACCCCGGCCCGTTCGGCGAGGACGGCCAGATGCGTCTCCGCGATGATCCCGACCCCGACGAGGCCGACCTGTACAAGGTCACTCATGAAATCCGCCCTCCTTGCGCTTTCTTGTCATCGGGGGGCGGTCACCTCGGCCCAGCGCCCCAGCGACGGCGCAGGGCCGTCGACCCAGTCGACGGCGGGATGGTGCTCGGCCGCCGCGTCGACGCCGTCGATCCACGACGTCACGATGGGTACCCAGTGGCTCAGCACGGCGTGCAGTCTTTCCCGAGTTCTGGGCGGACTGCAGACTTTCCCGGGGCTAGCGTGGGCGGATGGATAGGGGGCTGGGCGTGCGGTCACTCACTGATCAGGATCCTCGGATGTTGGGGGGTTACCGGCTGTTGGCGCGGCTCGGGCAGGGCGGCATGGGCCGGGTCTATCTGGCCGAGGACCGGCGGGGCGCGCTAGTAGCCCTGAAGGTGGTGCATCCCGAGCGCGCGCACGACCCTGAGTTTCGGCGGCGCTTCGCCCGGGAGGTCCGGCTCGCCGCGCGGGTCCACGGGCCCGGCGTCGCCTCGGTGACCGGTGCCGACCCGGATGCCGAAACACCGTGGTTGGCCGCGGAGTTCGTTCCGGGGCCCACGCTGAGCGAAGCGATAGCCCAGCACGGCGAACTGCCCGCCGAGGCCTGCCGTGCCCTCGCCGAGCAACTGGCCCAGGCACTGACGGTCGTCCACGCGACGGGCCTGATCCATCGCGATCTCAAACCGTCCAATGTGATCCTCGGCGCCGACGGTGCCCGCCTGATCGACTTCGGCATCGCCCTGGCCGCAGACGAGAGTGCCATCACCCGCACCGGCCAGACCCCTGGCACCCCCGGCTACATCGCGCCCGAGGTGCTGCTGGGCGGCGCGGCGGGGCCCGCCGCCGACGTGTTCGCCCTCGGCGCGCTGCTCGCCTTCGCAGCCCAGGGACGCCATCCGTACGGGACCGGGCCCGCCGCGGCTGTGATGGCCAGGCCCGTGGCGGTCGATCCCGATCTTTCCGGCGTCGCCGACGTGACGCTCGCCGCCCTGCTCCGCCGCGCTTTGGCCCGGGAGCCGGCGCACCGGCCCGCCTTGGCCGAGTTCGCCGCCCTGGCCACCCCCGGCAGAGCAAGCGGCGGGTCCTGGATGCCGCCGACCCTGCTCGACGTCATCGGCCGGCGTACCCATGAGGTCACCACGCGGGCACGCACCCGCCGGGCCGGTGCGCCGGGGCCGCATGCGCCCACCGCGGCGGACGAACCCGCGCCCAGCACCGGGCGCACGTCCGCCGCCCCCGGCACCGCGCCCGCCCCAATCGGCCAGCGGCGGCAGTTCCTCCGGCGCGGTGTACTCGGCCTGGGAGCCGCCGCGGCCGCCGCTGGCACTGCGGCCTGGCTGATCAACCAGAACAGCCCATCAGGGCCCGCCCCCAAGATCCTTTGGCGGCATGCCATGAAAGGGCTCGCCTTCACCCCGCTGGTGACCCGGGACACGGTGTACGCGATCAGCAAGGAAGACGGGCTCGTGGCGCTCGACATCCATACCAGTTCACAGCGTTGGCACCGCCCCCTGAACGACGCGGTGTACGGGCCCGTGCTCGGGAACGACACCCTGTACCACTCCGACGGCAAGCGACTGACGGCGCTGAACTCCCGCTCCGGCGACACCCGTTGGTCCGTTGCGCTGGCCAGGGAATCGGGCTACCCGGTGATCTCAGGACCGGACCTCGTGTATCTGCCGGGTGAGCCGGTGCATGCCCTCGACCCGGCTGATGGCTCCGCACGATGGTCGTACGCGCGGGACCTGCCCCACCCCGACATGGTCAGCTGCTTGTTGTCCGGGGACGCGCTCTTCGTCTACAGCGGGACGGGAGTGGACCGGGTCGACGCCGCGACAGGGAAACGGGTGTGGCGGACCGAGGTGGAGGCACCCCAGGACCTGGCCATGTCAGACGGCACGTTGTATGTGAGCCATTTCGGAGGTTTGTCCCTCCTGGCCCCGGCCGACGGAACCCTGCGCAAGACCATCGCGCGGAGCGACTTCAACGTCTTCGACATCGCCATCGCGGGCCGCACCCTGTGCATCTACGCCGACGACAGAGTCCACGGGCTCGACGCGATCACCGGGCGGGAACGCTGGAGCGCGGACTTGGGCAAACATCCCGACCTGTCGCAGCTGGGCGGCGGAGCACTGGCGGTCTCCTCGGACACCATGGTCTGCGCGGTCGACGCCAGCACCGGTGCGGTCCGCTGGCGGCTGCACGACACCGGCGCCACCTCCACACCCGTCATCGCAGACGGCGTGGTCTATGTCGCCACCGAACGCAGGGGCCTGCTCGCCCTCTCAGCAGCGGCCCCTACCTAGGCCTGCGGTCAGCTCTTAAGGTCGCCCTGCCGAGTGGTGCCCATCCGCGGATCGGTGCGCCCTGGGTGGGGAACCAAGTGAGCAAGCCTGGGGAACCCGTGAGCACTGGCTGGGGAAATTCAACGAGCCCCATCACCGCCAGCCTGATCTTGGCTACCGAACTGAGCCGCGACCAGCTGCCCGAGACCGAACTGACCGTCCGGGCGAACCTGACCGCCACCGCGGACACCGACGTCGACCCTGGAGACTTCCGGCTCGAGCTCCCTGCCCCCGGCGTTATCGGCTGCCGCCCATATGAGGTGGTGGAGTCGCCGGGCGGCGTGAGTACCGGCTCGCAAGATAAAGACGCGTCTACAGAAGGGGACACGGCGTCAGTTGGCCCGCTGGTAGGTGCTCGCGGGTCCGGCTGCACGGTATCCGTATCGGGCTCGGGCGCGGTCGATAGCGGCTTCGAGGTCGCGTGTCCGTTCGTCGGTGGGGTCGAGGGTGAGCTGGTGCGTGGCGGTCTCGGCGGGCTGTAGTCGCTCGGCTCGCACAGAGATCGCCCGGACGCGGGCCCGTTGCAGGCCGAGGGATTCGAGGAGGGCAAGGCCGGTGTCGGCGAGTGCGGGGGAGTGGGCGGTGGGCTCGGTCAGGGTCCGGGTGCGGGTGGTGTGCGTGCGGTCGGCGTAGCGGACGGCCAGGGTGATGGCGCAGCAGACGCTGTGCTCGGACCTCATCCGGGCGCCGAGTTCGTCTACGAGGCCGAGGACGGCCTGGTGGTGCTGGTCGGGGTTGAGTTCGTCGGTGTCGAAGCGGTGCTCGGCGGAGGCGGAACGGGGAGCGGCCTGCGGGACGATGAGGCGGTCGTCTCGGCCGTGGGAACGGTCGTGGGCCTGTCGGCCGGTGGCGGTGCCGAGCAGCCGTTGGAGGGTGGTGAGCGGGGTGTCCGCGATGTCGCCGATGCTGTAGATCCCGTACCGGGACAGAAATCTCGCCGCCGTGGGGCCAACTCCCGGCAGGGCGGCCGCACGCTGAGGTCGCAGGAAAGCGGCAATGTCATAGGGGGAGTTGCCGACAACGGTAGTCGAACCAGGTGGCGTGACGGCGGCCGCCATTGCCGCGACCATCCGGGACGACCCGATACCCGCACTCGACTGGACCCCATGCAGGGCCAGCGCGCGTAGCCGGATCACCGCGGCAAGTCCTTCGGCGTCGCGGTCCCAGTACCGCAGGGCGCCGGTGAGGTCGACGTCGGCGGACCAGTCCGCGGGGTGGGCCTGAACCCGCGGGGTGATGCCTTCAAGGAGGGCCAGGAGCTGCTCGTACAGCTCCTCGTCCGGCTTGTGGAGGTGGAAGTAGATACGCATCACGGCGCGGGGGCTGGTGGTCATCCAGCGCTGCCGGGGCTGGTGTGGCCGAGTCGGGTGAGGTCTGCGGAGCGGGTGCCGGCGGGCTGGAGATCGGCGTACGGGTGCAGCTTGGCTCCGGCGGTCCCGTTCGTGAGCGTCCGGGCCGGTACGTCGGCTGGCTGGGCGGGGGTGGCTGCGGGTTCGCGGCGGCCGAGGATGTCGAGGACGGCCTGCGGTCCGTGGTCACGGCGGGCCGCGGCGAGCTCTTCGAGGTCCCAGACCATCTGCCCGACCACGGTGCGCCGCGGGCCTCGGGCTTCGACGGTGCCGCGGACGAGCAGCAGTCCGTTGTGGAAGATGGTGTGCGCGCACGCCTCGTGGGAGTCCTCGAAGAACGCGATGTCGACCAGTCCGAAGCCGTCTTCGAGGGTGACGAAGATGACGCGCTTCCCGGACGGGATGGGCGGCGTCTGGGTGGAAGCGCGCACCCCGGCGACCAGGACCTGCTGCCCAGGGTGCATCGCCTTGAGGTGCTTGGCATCGGTGGCACCGATCTCCCGCAGCAACCGGTGGTGGTGCTCCATCAGGTGCTGGGAGACGTCGATCTTCAGCACGCTGAGTTCGGCGTCGAGGGCCTCGCGGCTGGTCATCTCCCGGAGCCCGGACGGTCCGGCGGTGATGAGGGTGTCGTCGATCGGGAGCTGTCCGGCGCCGGGACGGGTACGGGTGTGGCGGTGGAGTTCGGCGGCCTGGAGCAGCAGGTCACGCCGGGTCTGGTCGCCCTTGAGCCGGTCGAGCGCGCCGATCTGAATGAGGCGTTCGGCGATCGGTAGCGCCGGGTGGGCCCGCTGCCAGAAGTCCTGCAGGGAGTTGTAGGGCTGGCCGGCAGCGATCCGGGTCACCTGATCCTCGCTGATGCCCTTGACCGAGGACAGCGACAATCGGACGCCGAAGCCTGTGTCGGTCTGCTCGACCTGATGCGTGGGCGCGGATTTGTTCACGTCGACGGGCAGCACAGGCACGTTGTGCCTGCGGGCGTCAGCGACGATCACACGCAGCGGCCACATGCCGGGGTCGTGCTCCAATAGGCCCGCGTAGAGGGCAGCAGGGTGATGGGCCTTGAGCCATGCCGATTGGAGGGCAGGGACGGCGAAGGCGACGGCGTGTGCACGGCAGAACCCGTACGCGCCGAACGAGGCGACGATCTCCCACACCTCGTCCAGGACCTTCGTGCTGTAGCCGCGGGTGCCGGCCTTCTCCCGGAACCACACTTCGAGCTTGGGGAGGCGCTGCTCGTCGGCGAGAGCGCGTCGGGCAACCTCGGCCAGGGCGCGGTCGCAGCCGGTCATCACGGCCAGGATGTCGATGATCTGCTCGTGCCAGATCGTCACCCCGTACGTATCGCGCAGTACGGGTTCGAGATCGGGGTGGGGGTAGACGGGGGCGGCGCCGTGGCGGGCGGCGATGTAGAGCGCGGGCATCCCGCCCTGCACCGGGCCCGGCCGGAACAGCGAGATGTCGGCGATGACGTCCTGCGGGTCGCGGGGCTGGAGCCGACCGACCAGGTCCTGCTGACCGGGCGACTCGAGCTGGAACATCCCCACGGTGTCCGAGTCCTGGATCAGGGCGAAGGCGAACTGATCGTCCAGCGGCACGTGGTCAGGATTGTCGAGATCGATCTGACGGCCGGTCGTGCGGCGGATCTCGGTGACGGCGTGCGCCATCGCCGACTGCATCCGCACCCCGAGAACGTCGAGCTTGAGCAGGCCGAGGCCTTCAACGTCCTCCTTGTCGGCCTGGACCATCGGGTACTGCCCACCCGGCGTCGGCTGCACCGGCAGCCGGTCCAGCAAGGTCGCGTTCGACAGGATCACACCGCACGGATGCATCGCAATCCCACGCGGCAGCGCATCGAGCCCCTCGGCGAGCTCCCACAACGGACCATACGAATCAGCCTCGGTGGCGAGCTGCCGCAGCTCGGGTAGCTCCTTGAGCGCTCCGCGAATGTCGCAGGCCCGGATGTGCGGGAAGGACTTCGCGATCCGGTCGACCGTCCGCGGCGGCAGCCCCAGGGCAAGACCGGCGTCACGAAGTGCGTGACGCGCCCGCCAGGTCTCCGGCATCCCCGTCACCGCGACCCGCTCCGAGCCGAACCGCTCGAAGATCCTGTCGTACACCTCCAGGCGACGGGCGGACTCCACATCGACGTCGATATCCGGCAACGAAGCCCGACGCTCCGGCAGAAACCGCTCGAACAACAACCGGTGCTCCAACGGGTTCGCTGTAGCCACGAACAAGGAGTGATTGACCATGGAACCGGCGCCGGAACCGCGAGCGGCGACCCGGATCCCCATGTCACGGACGTCGGCAACCACCTGAGCAACAGCAAGGAAATAGGCCTCGAAACCGAGCCGGCCGATGACGCCGAGCTCATAGTCGAGCTGCTCGACCGCCCGCCGGTCACGGTCCAGACCGCGGGCAACCATCCCGGCCTCGCACCGCTGCCTCAGCAGCCGCATCGCCCCACCCGCACCGGGCTCAGCGCCGACCACGGTCGGCTCGGGAAAGTGCGGGGTACCGAGCCCGAGATCGGCGACCGGATCGATCACACACTGCTCAGCGGTCCGCGCGGTCACGGCGAGCAGCTCCGCCGCGCGACCCGGGCCGGCACCAGCGGCCTCACAGATTCGCTCCGCCGCAGCCGCCATCTCGGCAGGGCCGTTCAGCCACCGCTCACCGCAGTCCACGCGCCGCCGGTCGATGGGCCGCAGCAGCCGGGCCGCGTCCAAGACGTCCGCGATCCGGTGCTGCGCAGGGTCGGCGTAGCGCACCGCGTTCGTCAGAACCGTGGGGATGGAGAGCCGATCGGCCAGGCCGAGCGTGTGGGCAGCGAGCCGCAACGAGCCGGGCCCGAGGCCTTCCAGCCCCCAGTGGAGGACCTCCAGGCGCAGGTGCGGCCCGGCGAGCTCCCGCCACGGCACCAGGAGCCGCTCGGCAATGTCCGGACGCCCGGCCGACAAGGCCCGGATCGGCTCCGAAGCGGGCCCGAGCAGGACCGTGAGGCCCTGGTCTGCGTACTGCTGGAGCACTGGCCAGGCCACGATCGGCGGGCCGCCGGCAGCGGTCGCGTGGGCGGCAGACACGATCCGGCACAGCCGACCCCACCCGGACAGGTCCTGCACGAGGAGCGTGACTCTCACCGGCGCCTCCGCAACATGCGCGCCGCCGCGCACCGGCGTCCGCACCCTGGCGGCGTGACCGGCCGGGGTATGCGGGGCGACCGCGACGTCGACGCCGAAGACCGGCCGCACGCCCGCCGCCATCGCGGCTTTCGCGAAGCGGACGATGCCGGTGACGGTGTCGCGATCGGTCAGCGCGAGCGTGGTGATGCCGCGCTCGGTGGCACGGGCGACCAGGTCGTGCGGGTGGGAAGCGCCGTAGCGGGCGGAGTAGCCGCTGGCGACATGCAGATGCACACCACCACCCATCACGCCCTCCGGTCACATACCCCCAAATACGCTCTAACCACCCTGGCTAGATCTCCACCCTACTCGAACAAAAATCGAACAAGCGAGGATCGCTACCCCAGCGCCTCGCGTGGCGTGTTCCTGTGACTTAGACCGACCGGCAAATGGATCACTTGAGGCGTCGGGTGGTGGGGCGGCCGTCCCAGCGGTAACGCTTGGTCGCGCGTCGGATGAGCATGCGGAGCGTGACGAGGGCGGCGGCGAGGTAGAGGTAGAAGTCCACGACCTCACCGCGTTTCTCGGTGCAGCGTCGCAGCTTGCCGTAGTCGTTCATCCAGGAGTGCGTGCGCTCGACCACCCAGCGTTTCCCGGCCTGGATCGGTGCCGGGACTCCCTTGCGGGCGATCTCGGCCGTGAAGCCCAACTCCGCTATCAGTGCACGGGACTTGGCGCTGTCGTAGCCGCGGTCCAGGTTGACGTTGACGCCTTCGGGCATCGCGCCGGCCTGGGCGCGGGCCGCCTCCAAGGTCGGGCCGAGCATGGGCGAGTCATGCCGGTTGGCTCCGTCGGAGACGATGCCGAGCGGGACGCCGCAGGCGTCGGAGGCGACCGAGCGTTTCAGTCCCTGCTTGCCCCGGTCGACCGGTGAGCGACCCGCCTTCTCGCCACCGGACGGGGCCTTGGTGATGCAGCCGTCAACCGAGATCTCGGCCAGCCCCAGCCCGATCGTGCGGTCGTAGGCTTCCAGGGCGAGGGCATGAACCTTCTCGGATATCCCCAGCTCGGCCCACTCTTTGACACGCCGTCGGATAGTGCGGTCGGAGCATCCGGGACTGGAGATGCGCTCGTAGCCGGAGCCGTGGACCAGCGCAAGCACGATGTGCTCGAAGACGGTCCGGTCGGCGACCCGGCGGCGGTGACAGCCCAGCGGGTGGTCCGCAACGAACGCCCCCCGAGCGGGCAAGAGCGCGGCGAACTGGTCCCACAGGGGTTCGAGCAGGCAAGATGGCAGCGCAGGCACGGGTCCTCCGTGTGATCACTGAGCGTAGAGAACTCCATGATCGCGCAGAGCCCGTGCCTGCAACGCCGTTGCGTTTACGTCCGTGAGCGGGTCGAGAGTCCGTGTTCGAAGAACGCGACGGTGCTGTGGACGGTGTAGTTCTGGCTGGTCGTGGGGTGTTGTCCGGCGTTCGGTCCGTACTTGCTGGTGGGGTTCTTGCGGGTGCGGGCCT
>NZ_JBHVFU010000038.1:0-1417 GCF_042801455.1 Streptomyces sp. NPDC057565
CCATGGCTCCTTCCCCAAGCTCTCGGCTTCGCTCGAGCAGGGGAGACCCCATCTGGCTCAATCCTCCGCCTTGCGATGTACGCACCCCAGCCCCGTTTCTTCACCCACCCCCCAATTGCCGGTCGGTCTAAGGGCTGTCCCGTCATCCCGTGCAACGGTCGAAGGGACATCGACGATGCACGGAAAGGCGCACGGAAGGTCACCCGGGCGGACGAGGGCGGCGGTGGCAGTCTTCAGGAAGCAGGCGTGTCCAGCGGCGCGCTCCGCCACTTCCACGAGCTGACGCGCTCACGCCCGGGCAGCTCGGCGCGACCGGTGGACCAGAGCAGCACGGTCCACCGGTCGGCGTCGTCCGGGGCGTCCGGGAACAGCCGGGCGAGTACGCGGTCGCACAGATCGGCGGGCGGCGCCCAGGAGATGTCCAGGCCCCGAACGACATCGTGCGTATGCACCAGGGTCTCCACGATCCCCATCGCGGCGAAGCCCTCCGGGTCCGAGATCCCGTACGCGTGGAACGAGCGGACATCCGCCAGGGTCGTCCGTACCATCGCGGTCAGCAGTGCCCCGCTCGCCTCCAGGGTCTGCAGCAGTCCGACCGCACCGGCGTCGGGGTTGGCGAAGATCGCGTTGGCCGGGCCGCCCTTGCGCTCGGCTCCCCAGCGGTACGGCACCTCGCGGTCCAGCGGCGGCTTCTTCGGGCCCAACTGGGCTGCGTACGCGAAGAGATCATCGTTCAGATGCTCCACGGTCTCCCAGGAGTCCCACTCCAGTGTCCCGGCGGGCGCCCGCCAGTGGTCCTCCGGAACCTCACGGAGCGCGGCGAGCGAGAGACGGACCGCGGTGGTCACGTCGTCCGCGGTGACCGGCAGCCGGGTCGCGGTCAGCGTGGCCCGTTCCGCGGCGCTGCACTCCACGCAGAACTCATTGCCCTCGGGGTCGGCGAGCGTCGCCCAGCCCCGGCCGTTCGGCTTGCGGTGGTCGCCGACGAGAGTGGCGCCGAGGGCGAGCAGCCGCTCGACCTCCTCGTCACGAGTACGGTCCTGCGGCTGGATGTCCAGGTGGACGCGGTTCTTGCCGGCCTTGGGCTCGGGTACCGAAATGAACAGCAGTGCGGCGCCGGGGGTCTCGACGAGTGCCTCGGGATCACCGGGCCGGTCCTCGTCGGACAGCTGCGCACCGAGCACCTCGGCCCAGAAACTGCCGAGCTTGTAGGCGTCGGCGCAGTCGATGGTGACGTGTCGTACGAGTGAAGTCATGCCCTCACTCTCGCTGCTGACGGACGACCGGGTCCACCCGATTGTGGCGGGGGGGGGGGGGGGGGGGGGGGGGGCCCCCCCCCCCCCCCCCCACCCCCCCCACAGACCCGGCGACAACCCACCCCCCCCCGCAAAAGGGCGCGGGGGGGGTAGAAAAAAAA
>NZ_JBHVFU010000038.1:1427-86015 GCF_042801455.1 Streptomyces sp. NPDC057565
CTTTGTTTTTTTTCCTGCCCCTCTCTCTCGCGGCTGCGTCCCGCGGGGGCCCCCCGGATTGGGCCGGGGGGGGGGCCCGGCCCGGGCCGTCCCCGCCCACCGGCACAATCGCCTCATCCCACCGGCGAGAAGTCCCGCGCCCCGATGAACTCCGGGCGCCTCGCCGGCGCCGCGAACGGTTCCTCGGCGGCGTTCTCCACACTGTTGAAGACGATGAAGACATTGCTGCGCGGGTACGGGGTGATGTTGTCCCCCGAGCCGTGCATGCAGTTGCAGTCGAACCAGGTCGCCGAACCGGCCGGACCCGTGAAGAGCCGGATGCCGTGCCGGTCGGCCATCCTGGTCAGCGCCTGGTCGGACGGGGTGCCGGCATCCTGCATCCTCAGCGACTTCTTGTAGTTGTCCTTCGGTGTCCTGCCCGCGCACCCGAGGAACGACTTGTGCGAACCGGGCATGATCATCAGCCCGCCGTTGGTGTCGTGATTCTCGGTCAGCGCGATCGACACGGACACCGCCCGCATGTGCGGCAGACCGTCCTCGGCGTGCCAGGTCTCGAAGTCCGAGTGCCAGTAGAACCCCGAAGCGCCGAAGCCCGGCTTGACGTTGATCCGCGACTGGTGGACGTACACGTCCGAGCCGAGGATCTGGCGGGCCCGGCCCACCACCCGCTCGTCGCTGACCAGTCGGGCGAAGACCTCGCTGATCCGGTGGACCTCGAAGACCGAGCGGATGTCCTGCGACGTCGGCTCGATGACCGAGCGTTCGTCGGCCCGGATCGCGGGATCGGCGATCAGCCGGTCGAGCTCGGCCCGGTAGCCGTCGACCTCGGCGGGCGTGATCAGCTCGTCGACGGTGAGGAAGCCGTCACGCTCGAAGCCCTGCAGGTCCTTCACGGCGACCGGGCCCGGGGTGCCGGGCGCCGACCAGATGACCGGGTCCTGGCGGGGCGTGATCAGCTCGGCGGAACCCCGGGTGGGATAGAGGTCGGCGCGTACATCGGTGGTCATCGTTCAGCCCTCCTCGGTCAGCAGGGGATAGACGCCGTTCTCGTCGTGGTCCTCCCGTCCGGTGACGGGAGGGTTGAAGACGCAGACGCAGCGGAAGTCGGTCTTCGGGCGCAGCGTGTGATGCTCGTGCCCGTTCAACAGATACATCGTGCCGGGGGAGATCCAGTGCTTCTCGCCGGTCTCGTCGTTGGTGAGCTCGGCCTCGCCCTCGGTGCACAACACGGCCTCGATGTGGTTCGCGTACCACATCGACGTCTCCGTGCCCGCGTACAGCACGGTTTCGTGGAGCGAGAAGCCCACCTTCTCCTTGGCGAGCACGATGCGCTTGCTCTCCCAGGTGCCGGAGGCGGCCTTCACATGCCGGTCGGTGTTCTCGATGTCACTGAACGATCGGACGATCACGGTGAGTCGGTGCCTTTCTCTTCTTTTCTCTTCGGTGTCTCTGCGCGCCGGGGTGTCACGCGGTTTCGCGGACGCTGCGGGCCAGCGTGCGCAGGCCTTCGTCCAGTTCCTCGGGGGTGACGGTCAGGGCCGGCAGCAGCTTCACGACCTCGCTCTGCGGGCCGGAGGTCTCCACAAGCAGCCCCAGCTCGAAGGCGCGGGCGCAGACCGCGGCGGCGCGCGACGCGTCGGTGAACTCCAGCCCCCAGACCAGGCCGCGGCCGCGGAACCGGGCGCCGAGCGGGGCGTGTTCGGCGCAGATCGCCAGCAGTGCCTGCTCGATCTGTTCGCCGCGGGCCAGGGTCTGCTTCTCCATCTGGCCGTCCGCCCAGTAGGCGTCGAGAGCGGCGGCGGCGGTGACGAACGCGGGATTGTTGCCGCGGAAGGTGCCGTTGTGCTCGCCCGGTCCCCAGACGTCCAGCTCCGGGCGGAACAGGCAGAGCGACATGGGCAGTCCGTAACCACTGATGGACTTCGACAGGGTGACGATGTCCGGCGTGATGCCGGCCTCCTCGAAGGAGAAGAACGCGCCCGTACGGCCGCAGCCCATCTGGATGTCGTCGACGATCAGCAGCATGTCGCGGCGGTGGCACAGATCGGCCAGCGACCGCAGCCACTCGGGCCGCGCCACATTGATGCCGCCCTCGCCCTGCACCGTCTCGACGATCACGGCGGCGGGCTGGTTGAGACCCGACCCCTGGTCCTCGAGGAGCCGCTCGAACCAGAGGAAGTCCGGGACCTGGCCGTCGAGATAGTTGTCGAACGGCATCGGCGTGCCGTGCACCAGCGGGATACCGGCCCCGGCCCGCTTGAAGGCGTTGCCGGTGACGGCGAGCGAGCCGAGCGACATGCCGTGGAAGGCGTTGGTGAACGAGACGACCGACTCGCGTCCCTTCACCTTGCGGGCCAGCTTCAGCGCGGCCTCGACCGCGTTGGTGCCGGTCGGGCCGGGGAACATCACCTTGTACGGAAGGTCGCGCGGGCGCAGCACCACGTTCTGGAAGGTCTCCAGGAAGGAGCGTTTCGCGGTGGTCGCCATGTCGAGGCCGTGGGTAATGCCGTCGCGCTCGATGTAGTCGATCAACGCACGCTTCAGCACCGGGTTGTTGTGGCCGTAGTTGAGGGATCCGGCACCGGCGAAGAAGTCGAGGTACGTGTGGCCGTCCTCGTCGGTCAGCCGGGAGCCCTGTGCACGGTCGAACACGGCGGGCCAGCCGCGGCAGTAGCTCCGCACCTCCGACTCCAGGGTCTCGAAGACGCTCAGGGCGGGCGGGGTGATGGTCACAGGGGATCTCCTGCTTGAGGGGGGTGGGAGGGCGGCGCTGCGGTCTTCGCCGCGCTCAGGCGTGGAACGGACCGATGCGGTAGAGCACTTCCGGCAGGTGCGTTCCCTCGGGGAACAGCCCGCCGTCGAACAGCACTTCGCGCTCCAGAGCCACGTCATGGCGGAGTGCGTAGGAGGTGAACAGCCGGTCGGACGCGGTGTTGTCCGGGGTGACGGTGGTCTCGACGGAGGCCAGGCCCTGCGCTGCGGCGACCCGCGCGGTCAGCGAGTCCAGCAGCTTGGCGGCCAGCCCGGTCCCGCGGTGGCCGTGGTCGACGGCCACCTGCCAGACGACGAGCGTCTCGGGGCGGTCGGGCCGGATGTATCCCGTCACGAAGGCGACCGGTTCGCCGGTCTCGTCGCGGGCGACCACGGAGGTCGCGGCGAAGTCACGGCACCACAGCAGATAGCTGTACGAGGAGTTGAGGTCCAGGACCTCGGAGTCACGGGCGATACGCCAGATCGCGGCTCCGTCCTCCACTCGCGGGGTGTCGATGGTGAGGAATTCGCTTCGGGCACGTGCAAAATCTGCTGGTGCGGCGGTCATGCGAATTGAATTTACCCAGCAAATTCTGAAATTGCATCGACGCAGAGGGTTGGGTGGAACGGGCCCGTGTGTTATCACGCGGGCGCGTGCCCCGGCGCGAAGCGGTGAAGATTTCTGTCGGTATGTCCGTCATTTATCCGGCAAATCTTCCCCGGATGTGGAGTCGGTCACAGAGTCGTAACTCCCGGGAGACGTGGTCGAATTGTGTCGATCAGTGCTGCCGAAACTTCAGGGTTTAGGGTGCGGGGAAGCGGGCAAAAGAATGCGGGGAGCTGCTCTTGATTAACAGCTCCCCGCATTGATGAATTCGTGACGGTCAGCCGCCGGATCCCCGATGACTGACCCTCCTGAATTTATTCGCTCGGCCAGGTTTCCGTAACGGCCCTGCGGGCAGCTTCGAAGTCGACCGGCCGGCCCTCGTCGGCCAGCGCCGCCCCCAGAGCCGCGAGCGAGGACTGCACCGCGCCCCGCGTCGCGTCCACACCGTAGTGATTGACCCGGATCATCTCCTTGGACAGTGCCCCGCCGCCCGCGATCAGCGGCAGCGACGGGTCGGCCGCAAGTGCCTTGGCGACCAGCCCGGCGGCGTCGATCCCCGCCGGGGCGCGCAGCGTCGTGGCGACCGGCGCCGCGTCCCGCGCCTCGTGCACGTACGGCGCCAGCCCGCCGCTGAGCGCCACCGCGCCCGCCCGCGTCGCCGCGGCGGCCGCCGCGTGCCGGGCCATCAGAGCCTCCAGCCCCTCCGCCTCGATCCGCTCCACGCACGCCTCGAGCGCCAGCATCTCCAGCTGCGCGGGGGCGTGCAGGAGAGCCTTGCGGCCGCCGTCGATCCAGCGCTCCTTCCAGTCCAGGAGCGAGAGGTACGAGTGGCGGGGGGCCTCGGGGTTGGCGGCGATCCGTTCCCAGGCGCGCCCGCTCACCGACACCGCCGACACCCCGGCCGGGCCGCCCATCGCCTTCTGCGCGCCGATCACGCACAGGTCGACGCCCCACAGGTCCGGCAGCAGCGGCTCGGCGCCCACCGAGGCGACGGCGTCGAGCATGAACAGCGCCCCGTGCGCCCGGACGACCTCACCGATCTCCGCGACCGGGTTGGTGTTGCCGGTCGCCGCCTCCGCGTGGACCAGCGAGACGAAGTCGATCTCCGGGTGCGCGGCGAGCGCCTGCGCGACCTGGTCGGCGGTGACCGCCGTGTGGAACGGCACCGCCAGATCGATGACATTGGCACCGCAGTCGCGCAGCCAGTTCCCGAAGGTCTGCCCGTACGGCCCCGTGACCACGTTCAGTGCGGTCGAACCGGGCCGGGCACCGCCCCGGATGCAGCCTTCGAGGGGAAGCAGCGCCTCGCCCTGCATGATGACGACGTCCTGCTCGGTGGCGAGGAGACCGGCCACCCGGCGTTCGATGGCGGCGAAGTGCGCGGCGGTGAGCGGGGCGAGGTCGAGGAAGGGGTGCGTCACGGTGGTGCTCTCTTCGGATCGGGTCGGCCTGCGGTTCGGCGTACGAACAGCGCTTCCGTCGAGAGTACCGAGGCCGTCATCGGCCGCCTCGTACAGTGCTGCCATGAGTGATCACACGGTGCAGCCCGTGCTGCATGTGAAGGGGCGGGTACTCGTCGGTCCCGACGACGTACGGGACGAGCTGTGGGCCGTCGACGGGCGGATCTCGTACGAGCGGCCGCCCGGCGCGGACGCGGCGGAGACCGTCACCGGCTGGGTGCTGCCGGGCCTCGTGGACGCCCACTGCCACGTGGGGCTCGATCACCACGGCCCGGTCGACGCCGCCACGAGCGAGAAGCAGGCGCTCACCGACCGGGAGGCCGGCACGCTGCTCATCAGGGATGCCGGATCGCCCTCCGACACCCGGTGGATCGACGACCGCGAGGACCTTCCCAAGATCGTCCGGGCCGGACGCCATATCGCCAGGACCCGCCGGTACATCCGGAACTACGCCCATGAGATCGAGCCGGGCGACCTCGTCGCATACGTCGCGCAGGAGGCGCGGCGCGGCGACGGCTGGGTCAAGCTGGTCGGCGACTGGATCGACCGGGACGCCGGTGACCTGACCGCCTGCTGGCCGCGCGGCGAGGTCGAGGCGGCCATCGCCGAGGCGCACCGGCTCGGCGCCCGGGTCACCGCGCACTGCTTCGCCGAGGCCGCTCTCGTCGATCTCGTCGAGGCCGGGATCGACTGCATCGAGCATGCGACGGGCCTGACCGAGGACACCATCCCGCTCTTCGCCGAGCGCGGTGTCGCGATCGTCCCGACGCTGGTCAACATCGCCACGTTCCCGGACCTCGCGGCCGGCGGCGAGGCCAAGTTCCCGCGCTGGTCGGCGCATATGCGGCGGCTGTACGAGCGTCGCTACGACACCGTGCGCGCGGCGTACGACGCGGGCGTGCCGGTCTACGTCGGCACCGACGCGGGCGGCTCGCTGGCCCATGGTCTGGTGGCGGCGGAGGTCGCCGAACTGGTCGCGGCGGGCATCCCGCCCCGCGAGGCGCTCTCGGCGACCGCCTGGGGTGCGCGCGCCTGGCTCGGGCGGCCGGGTCTTGAGGAGGGCGCCGCGGCGGATCTGGTGGTGTACGAGGAGGACCCGCGGGCGGATGTACGGGTGCTGGCGGCGCCGCGCCATGTGGTGCTGAACGGCCGTGTGATCGGCTGACGCCGCCGCGGTGCCGCGTTGACAGTCAGTGACCGAACGGAGCTCGCGTTCGTTGAAGCAACTCGGCACACACCCCGACGCGGTCGGTCGGCTCCTCGCAAACGCTCGGCTGATCGGGTGACTCCGAGGGCCGTACATGCCGAGATAATCGAATGCAGACACGGAGAACCCCCTTTGGGGTGAACTCGCCACAGGCAACTGCCAGTTCACCCTCTGTACGTAAAGATTCACGGAGTCGAGGCCACCGGTGCCCGCGATGTCCCCCCTTGGACGGCGCCGGTGGCTCCATGTCTCTTGTGGGGGTTCCACCATCTTGAACAGCAATACCTTCCGACTCGCCGCACTGGCGGCTGCCGCCGCGCCCGTCGCCCTGCTGGTTGCCGCCCCGGCGCACGCCACCGGCTCCACCACGACCACCGGCGAAGGGAAGGCGAGCGCGGTCGTGCTCCGCACCGCACTCGACGTCTCACTCCTGAACAAGACGGTCGACGTGCCGCTGAGGGCCACACTCAACGAGGTGCACGCACCGGCGAGCGCCGAGGAGACCGCGCTCAGCGTGCGGCTCGACGGCGTGGCGCACGGCCGCCCGGTCGACGTGCTGCGTGCCGACGTGGCCACGGCGGACGCGACCGTCGACAAGCACAGGGCCGAGGGCTACAGCAACCTGGCGAAGGCCCGCGTCCATGTGCCCGGACTGCCGCTGCTCGCGGTCGTCGAGGTCGAGAAGGCCACCTCGAAGGCGGTCTGCGAAGTGGGTCACGAGCCCGTTGCCGAATCGAATGTGCTGGGCCATGTCAGGGTCCTCGGCCGGAAGGTCACGCTGACGGCGGGCGGCACGACCCGGGTGGCGGTGCCCGGCGTCGGCGAGGTCGTCCTCGACCTGTCGAAGACGCAGACCACGTCGCGCACCGCCGCGGCGACCGCGCTGCAGCTGAAGGTGTCGGTCAACCCGTTCAAGCTCAATGTCGCCGACGTCCAGGGCGAGGTCACGCTCGTCGAGGCGACCTGTGAGACCCCGAAGGCGGCCGCTCCCAGCGCCGAGCCCACCGAGCCGGCGGGAGGCAACTCCGGCGGCGAGGTGAAGCCGCAGACCGGGACCGGCCACGCCCCGGCAGCGGTCGACACGAGCCTCGCGGAGACCGGTGGCAGCTCCACGACGCCGTACCTCGCGGGCGGAGCGGCGTTCCTGCTTGCGCTGGGTGCGGCCGCGACCGTCGTGGCACGCAGGCGCGCCCAGGACTGACGCCGACCGGCCCGAGGGGCGGGACCGGGGGAAATCAGGGGGCATGGGGGAGCGGCGCTCACACAGGGGGGAGCGCCGCTTCCCGTCAGCGGTTCCTGGGGGAGGCGAGCACCTGGAGCGCCTGATCGAGTGCCTGCAGAAAGCGGTTGGTCGTCACGCGGTCGCGCACGGCGAGCCGCAGCCACTGCGGACCGAGCCCCGGGAACGTATCGCCGCGCCGCGCCGCGAACCCCAGCGCCCGCAGCCGCTCCCGCACCTCCGCAGCCCGCTCCAGCCGCACCAGCACGAACGGCCCTTCGGCGGGTTCCGCCACCCGCACTTCGGCGAACTCCATGAGCCCGGCGATCAGATGGGCCCGGTCCACCGCGATACGGTCCGCCGCGGCCGCCGCCTCCACCAGCGCCCGCGGCTCCATGCACGCCTCGGCCGCCGCCAGCGCGGGGGATGACACCGGCCACAGCGGCTGCGCCTCCTGGAGCGTGCCGATGGTCTCCGGGGACGCCAGCACGTAGCCGATCCGCAGCCCCGCCAGCCCCCATGTCTTGGTGAGGCTGCGCAGTACGACGAGGCCCGGGACGTCCGTACGTCCGCACAGCGCCTCGCGCTCGCCCGGCACCGCGTCCATGAACGCCTCGTCGACCACCAACGTCCGCCCGGGGCGTGCCAGTTTTTCCAGCGTGGCCGCCGGATGCAGGATCGACGTCGGGTTGGTCGGATTGCCGACCACCACCAGATCCGCCTCCTCGGGCACGGCCGCCGGATCCAGCCGGAAACCGTCCTCCGCGCGCAGCAGTACCCGCCCCACCGTGTGCCCGGCCGCGCGCAACGCAGCCTCGGGCTCGGTGAACTGGGGGTGCACGACGACCGGCCGCCGGGCCGGCAGCGCCCGCGCGATCAGCACGAACGCCTCCGCCGCACCCGCCGTCAGCAGGACCCGATCCGACGGCAGCCCGTGCCGTTCCGCGACCGCGGCCCGTGCACGGTCCCCGTCCGGGTAGGCGGCGAGCGTGGAGAGGGACTCGGTTATTCGCTCCTTCAGCCAGGCCGGGGGCGTATCGGTACGTACGTTGACGGCGAGATCGGTCAGATCCCGGCCGCGGACCTCCACGTCGCCGTGGTGCCGCAGATCGTGCTGTCCGTCCGCGCGGTTGACATCGGGTCTCT
The DNA here is from genome assembly GCF_042801455.1 of Streptomyces sp. NPDC057565. Taxonomy (NCBI): domain Bacteria; kingdom Bacillati; phylum Actinomycetota; class Actinomycetes; order Kitasatosporales; family Streptomycetaceae; genus Streptomyces; species Streptomyces sp. NPDC057565. The sequence continues at coordinate 9,818 of NZ_JBHVFU010000038.1, forward strand.
CAGTAGGAGTGTGCATGACTTCCAGAGGGTGTGGGGGGCGGGCTCATGACGATGGGGATGGAGCGACGGCAGGACGACTATGTGCCCGGTACCGCACTCGACGCAACGGTCGGATCCGGACGCGCGTGCGAAGCCCGCCGGGCCACCGCACAGGTCACCCTCCCCACCCGCCCCGCGGGGTTCGACTTCCGCTTCGGTACGAGGAGTTCGTCGGCGCGGACGAGAGCCGCCGCCTCCGCGACCGACGCCGAACCGACCGCGGCGAGCACGGTGCCCGACGGGTTCGGTACGGCGACCGCGGCGAGTTCCTGCGCGCTGTACCCGCGTACGGGAACGCCCAGCCGCGCCGCCGCTCCGACGATCCCCGGCTCCTCGGTCTTCGAGTCGAGGGTCGCCAACTCCACGACGCCGTGGGGCGACAGCCCCGCCTCGTGCAGTACGGACGAGACGAGCTCCAGCACTTCACCGGCCGGCGCGCCCCGGCCCGCGCCGATCCCGACGACGAGCAGAACCATGGGGCGAGATCCTTCCGGGAACCGGAGCGGGACAAGGAGCAGCTCCGGGACGCGCGGACCGCGGTCGATCGGCCGGCAGGAGCCCATGGCGGTGTTTGTCGCGCTCGGCGCGTTCCTGATGACCCTGGTGGGCGGTTGGGTCGCCCGGCGCGTCACCGCCCGCCGCCACCTGGTGCTCGGCCTCGCGGGCGCACTGATGCTCGGCGTCGTCGGCCTCGGCCTGCTGCCGGAGGCGGTCGAGGCCGCGGGTGAGCGCGTATTCGGCGTCCGGGCGGCTCTGCTCCTGTTCGCCGGCGGCCTTCTCCTCGCCCACCTGGTGGAGCGCCTCCTCGTCGTACGCCAGGCGGCACACGGCGCGATCGAATCCAGCTCCGCAGCGCCCGGCGCTTCCACGAGGGGTGGTGGCGCACTGCTGTACCTCGCCGCCGCCGAGATCCTTCCGGAGGCACACCACGCCCACCCGGCCCGCTCCACACTCCTGTGCACCGTGGCGGGGGTCGCCTTCATCCGGCCGGCGGTGGGCATCGCGGACCGACGGCGTCACCCCGCGGCCCTCTCGACGAACCGCCGCGCGACGCCCGGCGCCGAGGCCCAGTGCGTATGCAGATAGCTGGCATGGACGCCCTGCTGCACGAAGCCCTCCACGCGCCGTTCCGGCAGATGCATGCCCCAGGCGGGGGAGGCACCGGCGCCCGGCTCCAGCACCGTGCGGTGGAACTCGTGCCCACGCAGCCGTGTGCCGACCGCGGCCAGCGGACTGTCGGTGAGTGCCACGGCCTCCCGGTAGCCGAGTGTCAGCCGCTTCGACATCCGGCCGTCGGCGTCGAGCACCCCGCACATCGGCAGTCCGTCGAGCGAACGCGAGAGATAGAGCAGCCCGGCACACTCGGCGGCAAGGGGAGCCCCGGCGGCGGCGAGATCGGCAACGGCCTTGCGGAGCGGTTCGTTGGCGGACAGCTCGGGGGCGTACACCTCCGGGAACCCCCCACCGATGACGAGCCCACGGGTGCCCTCGGGCAGGGCTTCGTCCCGCAACGGGTCGAACGTCACGACGTCGGCCCCGGCGGCGGTGAGGAGCTCGCTGTGCTCGGCGTAGGAGAACGTGAAGGCGGGTCCTCCGGCCACGGCGACGACCGGCCGGCCACGATCCGGCCCGCCCGGGCCACCGTCCAGCCGTTCCGGGCCACCCTCACCGTCGGCGTCCCTGCCTCCGCCCGCCTCCCGCACGGCCCCCGCCGGATCCCACGCCCCCGAGACGGCCGGAGTCCGCGGTGCCGACCGAGCCAACGCCATCAGCGCATCCAGGTCACACCCGCTCCGGACCTGCGCCCCCATCGCCGCGACAGCGGCGACCGCGTCGCCCCGTCGCTCGGCCACCGGCACCAGCCCCAGATGGCGCGAGGGCGTGGCCACCTGCTCGGCCCGCCGCAGCACCCCCATCACCGGCACACCGGACTCCTCCAGCGCCTCCCGGAGCAACATCTCGTGCCGGTCCGAGCCGACCTTGTTGAGGATCACCCCGCTGATCCGTACCTGCGGATCCCACGAGGCGAAGCCATGCACCAGCGCCGCCACCGACCGCGACTGCGACGACGCATCCACGACCAGCACCACCGGAGCCTGCAGCAGCTTCGCGACATGGGCGGTCGACGCCAGCTCGCCCCGTCCGGAGGCCCCGTCGTACAGCCCCATCACGCCCTCGACGATCGCCAGGTCGCACCCAAGGGCCCCGTGCGCGAACAGCGGAGCGACCAGCTCGGGCCCGCACATGTACGCGTCGAGGTTGCGCCCCGCCCGCCCGGTGGCCAGCGAGTGATAGCCGGGGTCGATGTAGTCGGGCCCGACCTTGTGCGGCGACACGGCGAGGCCGCGCTCCGCGAAGGCCGCCATCAGTCCCGTCGCCACGGTGGTCTTGCCGCTGCCGGAGGCCGGCGCGGCAATCACCAGTCGCGGAATGGTCACCACTCGATGCCCCTCTGGCCCTTCTGGCCGGCGTCCATCGGGTGCTTCACCTTGGACATGTCGGTCACCAGGTCGGCGGCCTCGACGAGCTTCTCCGGGGCGTTGCGCCCGGTGATCACCACATGCTGCGTCCCCGGACGGTTGCGCATCACCTCGACCACCTCGTCGGTGTCGATCCAGCCCCAGTGCATCGGGTACGCGAACTCGTCGAGGACGTACAGCTTGTACGTCTCGGCGGCCAGGTCGCGCTTGACCTGCTCCCAGCCCTCGCGGGCCTTCTGCTCGTTGTCCGCGTTGTCGCCGTGCAGGCCGCGCTGGACCCACGACCAGCCCTCGCCCATCTTGTGCCAGGCGACCGTGCCGCCCTCACCGCTCGCGCCGAGGACCTTCAGCGCGTTCTCCTCCCCGACCTTCCACTTCGCCGACTTGACGAACTGGAACACCCCGATCGGCCAGCCCTGGTTCCAGGCGCGCAGCGCGAGCCCGAACGCGGCCGTCGACTTGCCCTTGCCGATACCGGTATGGACGAAGAGCAGCGGACGGTTGCGGCGCTGGCGCGTCGTCAGCCCGTCGTCCGGCACCGTGGTCGGCTGTCCCTGCGGCATTAAGCGGCCCTCCTGTTGGATCCGTTGGTTCCCTGAACGTCCCTGACGAGCCCGGCGATCGAGTCGGCCCGCAACTCGTCGAGCGTGACGGCGGTGCCCCCGAGATCGCGCGCCAGGGAGCCGGCCAGCCCGAGCCGCACGACCCCCGACTCGCAGTCCACGACGACGGACGCCGTGCCCTCGGCCTCGTGCAGCCGCGCGGCGCGCGCCGCCAGGGCCACCGGCTCCGGACCTCCGGTCGCCCGGCCGTCCGTCACCACGACCAGCAGTGGCCGCCGCGACGGATCGCGCAGCCGCTCCACCCGCAGTACGTCATGTGCCTTCAGCAGCCCGGCCGCGAGGGGAGTGCGCCCACCGGTCGGCAGCGTCTCCAGCCGCGCGGCGGCCGCGTCCACGGACGAGGTGGGCGGCAGTGCCACGTCGGCGCCCCTGCCGCGGAAGGTGACCAGACCGACCTTGTCCCGCCGCTGGTACGCGTCCAGCAGCAGCGACAGCACCGCACCCTTCACGGCGCCCATCCGCTGCCGGGCGGCCATCGACCCGGACGCGTCCACGACGAAGAGAACGAGGTTCCCCTCGCGTCCCTCCCTGGTCGCCTGCCGCAGATCATCCCGCCGCACCACCAAACCCCGGCCCGACCGCCCGCGCGCACGCTGGTGCGGGGCGGCAGCCTGTACGGTCGCGGCGAGATGCAGTTTGGTCAGGGCCCCCTCGGGCCGCCGCGCCCCGGTCGTACGCCCGTGTTCGGTACGCGCCCGGGAACGCCGCCCCGCCGCGCCCTCGCCGAGACCCGGCACGCTCAGCATCTTCGCGCGGAACGGCTCGGCGGCACGCACGGGCTGCTGCTCGCCACCGTCGGCCGGCCGCCCCTGCGAGGGAAGTCCGGGCGTGTCGCCGTTCCCCGCCTCGGGCTGCGGCGGCGTGTCGGGCCCGTCCCCCCGCGGGGGACGCCCACCCCCACCCGGCCCGTCCGGATCGGGATCGTCCCCGCCTCCGTCCCCGTCACCGCTGTTCTGCTCCAGAGTGTCGTCGAGCTTGTCCTCGTCGAGACCGGGCGCGTCGAACGGATTGCGGCGGCGCCGGTGGGGGAGCGCGAGCAGGGCGGCCTGCCGGACGTCCTCGGCGAGCACGTCGGTACGCCCCGCCCACGCGGCCAGCGCGGTCGAGGTGCGGGCCATCACGATGTCGGCGCGCATCCCGTCGACCTCGAAGGCCGCACAGGTGGCGGCGATCTGCCGCAACGCACGGTCCCCGAGCACCACATGAGGAAGAAGCGCCCGCGCCGCGGCGATCCGCTCCCGCAACTCCCCTTCCTCCTGGGCCCACCGGGCGGCGAACCCGGCCGGATCGTCGTCGTACGCGAGCCGCCGCCGTACGACCTCGACCCGTTGATCGGTGTCGCGTGACGCGGAGACCTCGACGGTCAGCCCGAACCGGTCGAGCAACTGCGGCCGCAGCTCGCCCTCTTCGGGGTTCATCGTTCCGACGAGCAGGAACCGCGCGGCATGCCGTACGGAGACGCCTTCGCGTTCCACGTACGAGGCACCCATGGCCGCCGCGTCCAGCAGCAGATCCACCAGGTGGTCATGGAGCAGGTTGACCTCGTCGACGTACAGGATTCCGCGATGCGCATCGGCGAGCAGCCCCGGCTCGAACGCCTTGACCCCCTCGGCGAGCGCCCGCTCGATGTCGAGCGCCCCGACGAGCCGGTCCTCGGAGGCGCCCACCGGCAGCTCCACGGTCCGCGCCGCACGCGACACGCCGCCCCCGGCCTCGTGGGGACCATCGGGACACGCCGGATCGGGTGACACCGGGTCACACGAGAACCGGCAGCCGGAGACGACATCGACCTCGGGCATGAGCGCGGCGAGCGCCCGCACGGCGGTGGACTTGGCGGTCCCCTTCTCCCCACGCACGAGCACACCGCCGACGGCGGGCGATACGGCGTTCAGCAACAATCCGAGTCGCAGATCGTCCTGCCCGACGATGGCAGTAAAGGGATACGGGGTACTCACAGAGCCTCCTTGACGACGTCATCCATCCGCGGGCCGCATTCCAGCCCGTCAGGCGTTCGAGGACCGGGGCCCGGGGCGGAGCCCCGGTTGGGGGAAGGGGCGGGGCGGGGAGGAAAGCCCGCCGCAGGCGTTCCCCTCACGCCGACCCCCCAGCCACCCCAGCCCCACGGCCCCCACGGGCCGCCGGCACCTCAGGCGCCCCAGGGCCCACAAAGGGCAGTCCCTCCGGCACCCCCGCCTCGATCAACCGCATCAACGCCCCCGTGTCCGCGTGCTCCTCGATCAGATCCCCCAGCCGATCCAGCTGCTCCTCCCGCAACGCCCCGAAACTCGTGTCCGGTGCGGCCACGAACCGCCGTCCCGCCGCCCGCGCGACCTCCCCCAGGAACCGCCGCCGGAACGCATCGCTCTCCAGCGACCCGTGCCAGTGCGTCCCCCACACCGTGCCGACCCGGCACCCGTCCAGGAACGGCTCGCCGCCCCGCACATCGGCGACCCCGTGGTGGATCTCGTACCCCTCCACCGGCTCCCCGAGCGCCGTACCGACCGGCCGGGCGAGGGTCTTCTCGCGGTCGAACCGGATCCGCACCGGCAGCAGTCCGAGCCCGTCGACCCGCCCCGCCCGCGACTCCACCTCGTCCTCGATCCGCTCCGCGAGCACCTGGAACCCGCCACAGATGCCGAGCACCGGACGCCCCTGCGCCGCCCGCCGCAGCAGCGCGTCGGCCAGCCCCCGTTCCCGCAGCCAGGCCAGCGCCTTCACCGTCCCGCGCGTGCCGGGCACGATCACCAGATCCGCGTCGGCCAGCTCCTCCGCCCGGTCCACGAACCGGACCACGACACCCGGTTCGGCGGCCAGTGCGTCCACATCGGTGAAGTTCGACATCAGCGGTACGGCGCACACCGCGACCCGCAGCACGTCCTCGCCGTGCGGCGGCGCGACGACCGACTCGCGTACGGCCCCGCGCAGCGAGACCCGCAGTCCGTCCTCCTCGTCGATGCCCAGGCCGTGGGCGAACGGCAGCACTCCGTACGTCCGTCGCCCGGTCAGCCCGTGCAGCATGTCGAGACCCGGCTCCAGGAGCGACACGTCGCCGCGGAACTTGTTGACCAGATAGCCGGCGATCAGCGCCTGGTCCTCGGCGCCGAGCAGTGCCGTCGTGCCGAAGAACGAGGCGAAGACGCCACCGCGGTCGATGTCGCCGACGACGACGACGGGGAACCGCGCGGCCCGCGCGATCCCCATGTTCACGATGTCGGTGCGCCGCAGATTGATCTCGGCCGGGCTGCCCGCCCCCTCGCAGATCACTGCGTCATAGGTGCCCCGAAGCTGCTCCAGGCAGTCCACGACCGTACCGAGGAGGGATTCCTGTCGCCCCCCGTGGTAACCGCGCGCGCTCATCTCGCCCACCGGCCTGCCCATCAGGACGACCTGACTGGACCGGTCGCTGCCGGGCTTGAGCAGTACCGGGTTCATCAGCGCGGTCGGTTCCACCCGCGCGGCCTGCGCCTGCATCGCCTGCGCTCGCCCGATCTCCGCACCCTCGCGGGTCACGAACGAGTTCAGCGACATGTTCTGCGCCTTGAACGGCGCGACCTTCACGCCCTGGCGCACCAGCCACCGGCAGATGCCTGCGGTGACGACGCTCTTGCCCGCGTCCGACGTGGTTCCGGCGACCAGCAGTCCGCCGCTCATTTCCCGCTCCGTCCCGCGGCCGGACGCCGCCCCGAGGGCGACCACCGTCCCGCGATCAGCCGGCCCGCCGCGCACACGCCGAGGGCCAGCACCCCCACCCGGCGCGACAGCCGCACCGCGCGCTCGATGTCCCCGGTCTCCACCGCACGGCCGGTCGCGCCGTTCAGTACCGGCCGGTGCTCGACACGTCCGCCGTACGCGAGGGTCCCGCCGAGCCGTACGCCGAGCGCCCCCGCGAACGAGGCCTCCACCGGACCCGCGTTGGGGCTCGGATGCCTGCCCGCGTCCGCCCGCCAGGCCCGCAACGCTCGACGTGGCTGCCCCCCGGCAACCACGGCGAGCACGGCGGTGAGCCGGGCGCCGGGCCAGCCCGCGACGTCGTCCAGGCGGGCCGAGGCCCAGCCGTAGCGCAGATGGCGGGGCGACTTGTGCCCGACCATCGCGTCGAGGGTGTTGACGGCGCGGAAGGCGACGAGTCCGGGTACGCCACCCAGCGCGCCCCACACCAGCGCGCCGACCACCGCGTCCGAGGTGTTCTCGGCCACGGACTCCACCACGGCGCGCGCGATCTGCGGCCCGTCGAGGGAGTGCGGGTCGCGCCCGCACAGATGGGGGAGCCGCTCCCGGGCCAGCTCGATGTCACCGGCGGCGAGCGCGCCACCGATGGCGCGCGCCTCGCGACCCAGCGAGGTGCCGCCGACGACGGACCAGGTGGCGGCCGCGGCCAGGGCGACGGAGGCGGCGGGATGACGGCGTACGGCACGGGCGGCCAGCGCGGCTCCACCCGCGGCGCCTCCGGCGCAGACCAGGGTGTGCAGGGCGCCCCACCCGCGGTGGTCGCGCCACAGGCGCCGTTCGACGCCTGCCGCGGCCCGCCCGAATGCGGCGACCGGATGCCCCCGGCGGGGATCACCGAGCAGCAGATCGCCGATCAGACCGGCGGCGGCGCCGTACGCGAAGATGCGGTCGGCTCGCACGGCTCAACCGGCCGAACTGCCTCGAAGGACCTTCGTACAGCCGGCTCCTGGTGGGAGCGGCACAGAAACGGCGGACGCACGGCAGCCGGGCATGGCGATATGTCCTCACTCAGGGTCCGCGCCCTGGTTCGACGTGACCGGCGGCGAGAGTCTCCTGGCTCCCGGATCCGCAGTTCCCCCGGCCTTCCAGCCCGCATGCGCGAGCCGTGACTTCCGGTGTGGGGGACTGCTCCCCGGTGACAGTGGCGGGACCGCGCCGGATTCGCACCGGCTTCCTCTGCTGTCGCCGTAAATGGCTCCGGCAGTCCACCACGCTGCGCGAACGCCCGTCAACCTGGCGTTGACCTGCGGCGGTGCAGTGTGCGCAGACGCACATCGGGCCGGACACACGTGAGGTGTGTCCGGCCCGACGGGGGAGCGCGGGAAGGGGCTCAGGCGACGATCAGATAGATCCCGTACGCGACCGCGGCCGCGCAGAGCCCGAAGCAGAGGTACGCACCCGCACGGGCGAGCACCAGGGAGCCTCCGGTGGAGCCGCCCTGCGCGGCCGGTTCGGCCTGCTTGGAGAGTCCGACGATGCCCAGGGTGAAGAGGCCCACCAGTGCGACGGTGACGACGAGCGAGACGCCGAAAACGGAGCCGAGAGCTGCCCAGTCGATGTTCATGGTGATCTGTCCTTACACCGTGGCGGGCCGCGCCGGATCGGCGGCGACGGTTCCGGGCTGGGCCGGGATGGTGGTCTTGAGGTCCGTGGTCGTGTCCACTGCCGTGGCGACCGCGGCCGCCCCGGCGGGCGGCGGGGTGACGGCCGCGATGGCGGTGGTGATGACACCCGCCGGCTCGGCGTCCTCGCCGTCGGGCGCGACATCGTCGTGCCCGACCGGCTTGCGCCGGGACACCAGCCAGATCGCTCCGGAGCCCGCGACGAGCAGGACGGCGACGACGGTGACACCCCAGGTGCCCTGCTTGGTGAGGAACTCCGCGCCCGCGCCGACCAGACCCGCGGCCGGCAGGGTCAGACCCCAGGCGACGAACATCCGGGTGGCGGTGGACCAGCGGACCACACCGCCCCGGCGGCCGAGCCCCGCACCCATCACGGCGCCGGAGCAGGACTGGGTGGTGGAGAGGGAGAAGCCGAGGTGCGAGGAGGCCAGGATGACTGTGGCCGCACTGGTCTGGGCGGCGAAGCCCTGCGGCGGCTTGAGCTCGGTGAGGCCGCTGCCCATGGTGCGGATGATGCGCCAGCCACCCAGATAGGTGCCGAGTGCGATGGCCAGACCGGCGGAGACGATGACCCAGACCGGCGGGTTCGAGCCGGGGGACAGGACCCCACCGGTGACCAGGGCCAGGGTGATGATGCCCATGGTCTTCTGCGCGTCGTTGGTGCCGTGGGCGAGCGAGACCAGTCCGGCCGAGGCGATCTGGCCGGCCCGGTAGCCCTTGGCGGTGGCCTTCTCCTGGGCGTCGTTACGGATCCCGCCGCCGATCCGGTAGGTCAGCCTGGTCGCCAGCAGTGCGGCGAGACCGGCGACGACCGGGGCGGCGACCGCGGGAAGCAGCACCTTGGTGACGACGGTGCCGCCGTCGACCGAGGACCAGCCCGCCGACATCACCGCGGCACCGATCAGGCCGCCGAAGAGTGCGTGGGACGAACTGGACGGCAGCCCGACCAACCAGGTCAGCAGATTCCACAGAATGGCGCCGACGAGGGCCGCGAAGATGACTTCTGTCCGTAGCCCGTCCTCGTTGATGATCCCGCCGGAGATCGTTTTGGCGACCTCCACCGACAGGAACGCGCCGACGAGGTTGAGAGCGGCGGACATGGCCACCGCTGTCTTGGGTTTGAGGGCACCGGTCGAGATGGTGGTCGCCATCGCGTTCGCGGTGTCATGGAAACCGTTCGTGAAATCGAACACTAGAGCTGTCACGATCACAATCGCGAGTAGCAGCGTGATGTGTTCCATTTACCCAGGCAATCGTTCGACGTCATTGGCACGTGGAACGTAGGCAACCTGGGTGAACGGAAGATGAACTGAGTGGGGCCCTGTGGTGACCCAAAACGGAGTTGAGTCGTTCTCTTTGTCGGACCACCGACAGCCGATGCGGGGCGCAGCGCCTGCCGTGGCCGGATTTCGCCTCTCCCGCCCCGCGTTGCGCCCCGCGATCCGAGGCCGGGAAACCCTCGAAAAGAGATGTGGGTCACCCGGGGTCCCCTATCGCGACGGCCCCGCTGACAGGATTCCCCCATGAGGGATCATCACGAGGGCGCACACGACGGCCATAACGGCCATAACGGGCACGACGCGAACGATGCGCGCGACGCGATCGAGCAGGCCTGGAACGGTGTCGTCGCCACCGCCCGCAGGACCGCGACGGAGGGCCTTGTCGTCGGCACCTCGGGCAATGTGTCGGCGCGGGTCGGCGACCTCGTCCTGGTCACGCCGAGCGGTGTGCCGTACGACCGGCTCGGCCCCGGCGACACCGTGGCCGTCGACCTCCACGGCAACCAGGTGCTCGGCGTCCTTGCCCCGACCAGCGAACTCCCGCTCCACCTGGCGGTCTACCGCCACACCGACGCCGCCGCCGTCGTGCACACCCACGCCGTGCACGCCACGGCCGTCTCCACCCTCGTCCCCGAGGTCCCGCTGGTGCACTACGCCGCCGCCATGCTCGGCGGCCCCGTCCGTACCGCGGCCTATGCGCGCTACGGAACGCAGGAGCTGGCCGACCACATGCTGGCCGCCCTGCGCGACCGCACGGGCTGTCTGCTCCGCAACCACGGAACGGTCACCTACGGATCCACCCTCGACCAGGCCTACGACCGCACCGCCCAGCTGGAATGGATGTGCAGGCTCTGGCTCACCGCGAGCTCGGTACCCGGCCACACCCCGTCCCTGCTCTCCCTCGCTCAGCTGCGCGACGTGCAGGACGCCCTGAAGGGGTACGGACAACCCGGCTGACCGGGAGCGGGCGGCCCGGTGAGCCACCGGACGGCCCCCGTCCACTGGCCGGGCACGGCACACCCCCCGACACTGAAGCAGTGCGCCCGGCTACAGCGACGGCAGCGGCCGTCACCACCATCCTCGGCGTCGGCGCGGCAGCGGTCGTGGCCGGCCGGTACGCCAGCGACGTCGCCCTGAGGGCGCCGTCCGGACGTCCGCTCCCTGCCGACCGGAAACTCACCGTGCACGCCACGGCGGCCGGGCAGGTCACACTGACCCGCTCCTTCGCCGCGCTCCGGCCCGGTACGTACGGACTGGTGGGCGACGGCGTCCAGGCCGTCGTCGGCCCGGTCATCGAGCAGGCGCCGCACGCCGCCGACACAGTCGTACGCAGACTGGAACGCGTCAACGACGGCAGCCTGGAACCCGGCGCCCAGGTCCGGATCACCCCCGCGCTGTACAGCGGCGACCCCGGCACGGCACTCGGCCTCGACCACAGGGACGTCGAGATCCCCGGTGAGCTCGGCATCCTGCCCGCCTGGTTCGTGCCCGGCCCCCGGGACACCTGGGTCATCACCGTGCACGGCCTCGGCACCACCCGCGAACACCCCATGAACATCATGGAGTTCCTGCACCGGCTGCGGCTGCCGGTCCTCGGCCTGGCCTACCGCGGCGACCCCGGAGCCCCGCGCTCCCCGGACGGACTCGCCCACCTCGGCGAGTCCGAATGGCGCGACCTGGACGCGGCCGTCCGCTTCGCCATGCGGTACGGCGCGGAGAAGGTCGTCCTGCACGGCTGGTCCACCGGCGCCTCCATGGCGCTGCACGCGGCCGTCAACTCCGCGCTCCGCGAGCGGATCTGCGGCCTCGTCCTGGACTCCCCGGTGCTCGACTGGGCCGCCACCCTGCGCGCCCTGGCCACCGCCCGCGGCGTCCCGGCCCCGCTGCTGCCGCTCGCCCTGCGCGCCGCCCAGGGCCAGACCGGTCTGCGCGGCTCCCGGCTCCTCGACACCTCCCTCCCGCAGGCCCTGCGCGCCCCGACGCTGATCTTCCACGGCCCCGACGACACCCTGGCCCCCTGGCAGCCGAGCCGGGAGCTCGCCGAGCGCCGTCCCGACCTGGTCGCCCTGCATCCCGTACCGCAGGCTCCGCATGCGGCGATGTGGAATGCCGATCCGGCCCGTTACGAAGAGGCGCTGCGGCGCTTCCTGACCCCGCTGATGTGAGCTGATGCGAGGGATCGGCCGGTTGGTACCGGTCGGGCCCGCAGCCCCCTTCCGCCGCGAATCCGGGTTCCGTTTGGGCTTTCGGGCCGTCAGAGGCAAGACTGCTCCCCGTGACGTCCCGTACCCCGCGCGACTCCAGGCTGCGACTTGTCCGCCCGCGACCTCTTGCCACCGCCCGCAAGGCCGTGACCACCCGGCGCACCAGGCCGGCCCCCCGCCCGCCCGAGGGCACCCCGCCCCGTGCGGAACTGGCCCGCCAGGCCAGGGCCGCGCTCGCCGACGCCGTACGGATCGCCCGCTGGGCCGCCGACAGCGCGAGCCCCGGCACGGCCCCGCTCGCCGCCCACGCTCTCGAACGGGCTGCGACCGCACTGGAATTGTCCCCGGCACAGGTCCGCTCCGGCTGGGACCGGGCCCGCCTGGCCGGCCTCGTCGAACTCCACGGCGAGACCGCACGCCCCGGCTGGCGGCTGCGCGCCTGGGATCGTGACGACTCCGCCGTGCTCCGTGGCTGGGTGGCGCTCTTCGACGCCTGGTCGCTCGTCCACCCGGCGCCCGAGGGCATCGAGTCCACCGCGGTCGCCGAGGCCGTCGAGGCCGTACCCCAGGTGCTCTCCCTCCTGCAGCTCTCGGCGGGCCCGGTCACCGTGCCCGCCCTCCTCGATCTCCTCGGCCAGCGCGTCGCCGAACTCCACGAGGAACGGTGCGAGGTGCCCTACGGGCCGGAGGCACCGGCGGAACCCGCTCCCACCGCGCACCCCGCCGCCCTGGTCGCGCTGCTCCTCGACTGGGCACTGGAGGGACTGGCCGCCGTCGGCGCACTCACGCTCGGCGTCGGCCATGCCACCCTCACCCCGCTCGGCAACTGGGCGGTCTGGGTCAAGCTGGAACAGATCTGCGTCGCCGCCCAGAGCCCGGCCGGGAACATCGAGCAGTCCGCCGCCGACATGCTGCTCGGCTGCGCCCGGCTCACCCCCGGACCGGCCCGCGCCGAATACCGCGCCTGGCTGGCCGCCCGCCCCGTCGGCAGCGCCGTCGCCGAACTGCTCGCCGTCGCCCGCGGCGAGGACGCACTGCTGCGCGGACTCGCCTTCGAGGCGCTCCGGGTCGTCGGCGCCCCCGCCGAGCCAGTGGTGCGCTCCGTCGTCACCGACCCCTCACTGCGCCCGTACGCGCTGCTCTGGCTGGCGGAGTACGACGGAACCGACCCCGAGGACGCCCAGGAGGTCCTCAGCCGCGAGGAAGCCACCTGGCTCTGGGTCGACACCGCGGCGGCCGTCGCCGACCACGGCGAGACGGCGCTGCTGGTCCGTCATCTCGACTCCGCCGTCCAGGGCACGGTGCCTGCGCTGCTGGACGAGGTCCGGGCCGTCGGCCACCCGCGCACCGTCCAGGTGCTGGTGGCGCTGGCTGCCGCGCATCCGGACCCCGCACTGGCCAAGGCCGTCCGCCGGGCCGCCTTCCAGGTGCACACAGGCGGCGCGTAGGAATCAGGGGGAGCGCCCGGGGACGCGCACGCGGTCAGTCCGCGGACCCGGGGGCGTACGTCCCGAAGCTCCACACATTGCCCTCCGCGTCACGCGCCATGTAGTCGCGCGACCCGTAGTCCTGGTCCGTGGGCGGCATCAGGATCTCCACCCCGTACTCCACGGCGCGCGCATGGTGCGCATCGACCTCGTCCACCACGACGTACACCCCGCTCGGTCCCGCATCCGCCATCGCCTTGGCGAAGGTCCCCCCGCGCCCCTTGGAGCCCAGCATCACCCTGCCGTTGCCGCAGGACAGCTCCGCGTGCAGCACCGTGCCCTTCTCGCCCTCGTACACCGCTTCCTCGGTGAACCCCAGCCCCTCCGTCAGCGTCCTGATCGCGGCCTTCGCGTCGTCGTACAGAATCGTCGGGTAGATCGTCGGAACCCCGGCCGGTGCGCCCGCCATGGCGCTCACCTCTTTCCACTCTCCATTGTGATCCGCGTCTCAGTCTTCCCTCGGTCACCGGCCGTGGCCGGCACACCGGAAGGTGTTGCAGTCGGCCATGTCGCCGCTGCGGAAGCCGGTGGTGAACCACTGCTGCCGCTGCGCCGCCGAGCCGTGCGTCCAGGACCGTCCTCGCGTCCCCGTAGCGAGCGCCCGGGCGGGCGAGCTCCGGGCGCCAGAAGTCCTGCACGCTGTTGACCACGGCGACGGTGCGGCAGTCGTCCCTGGTGTTCGCGTCCTGACCGGTCCGGCAGCTCTGCTCGACCTGCGCCGCCGACGACGCGGTCGCCGTCGTACCCGAGTCGCCCGACGAAGGCCCGGTTGGTCCGGGCCGACACCGAAGAGCAGCCCCGGGATCAGGGCGGTGAGACCGGCGACAGCGCCGCCCACCGTCGCCTTTCCCGCGGGGATCCGGCTGCCGCGTACGTCACCGACCTCGGAGGTGTCCAGATCGGCGTCGTCGTCGAACTGCATGGGGCCACCACTTCTCCGATCCGGCCGCGGCTGCCTCACCGCACTGCGCCGAGTATCGGATAGTTCACACCGCTATGCCTGTTCTGGTGGCCGGATGGAGGCAGGGGGCGGCGTCGGAGGGCATCCTGGGCGAGTGATCGGCAAATGCCGTAGGAGCATGCGGAAAAGCAGTTGCACACCGCCAGTAGAATGGCCCGTATGGCAATTCTCCTTGTGCATGAGTAGCGGCGTCGAGTCGAGACTCTGAAGTCGTCCCGTCCGCCGTCCATCACCGCCCTGGAGTTTTTCCGTGATCACCGCTTCCGGTATCGAGCTGCGTGCCGGCGCCCGCATCCTCATCGAGTCCGCCAGCTTCCGTATCGCCAAGGGCGACCGCATCGGCCTCGTCGGCCGCAACGGAGCGGGCAAGACCACCCTCACCAAGTGCCTCGCCGGCGAGGGCGCACCGGCCGGCGGCACCATCGCCCGCTCCGGTGAGGTCGGCTACCTCCCGCAGGACCCGCGCACCGGTGATCTCGACGTCCTCGCCCGCGACCGCATCCTGTCCGCCCGTGGTCTCGACGAGATCCTGCGCAAGATGCGTGAGAACGAGGATCGGATGGCGAACGGCAAGGGCGCCACCCGCGAGAAGGCGATGAAGAAGTACGAGCGGCTGGAGACGGAGTTCCTCACCAAGGGCGGTTACGCCGCCGAGGCCGAGGCCGCCACCATCGCCGCCGCGCTCAGCCTGCCCGACCGCGTGCTCGGACAGCCGCTCCACACGCTCTCCGGCGGTCAGCGCCGCCGTGTCGAGCTGGCCCGCATCCTGTTCTCGGACGCCGACACCCTGCTCCTCGACGAGCCGACGAACCACCTCGACGCCGACTCCATCGTCTGGCTGCGCGACTACCTGAAGAGCTACCGCGGCGGCTTCGTCGTGATCTCCCACGATGTCGACCTCGTCGAGACGGTCGTCAACAAGGTCTTCTACCTCGACGCCAACCGCTCGCAGATCGACATCTACAACATGGGCTGGAAGCTCTACCAGCAGCAGCGCGAGGCCGACGAGAAGCGCCGCAAGCGTGAGCGCCAGAACGCCGAGAAGAAGGCGGCTGCGCTCAACTCGCAGGCCGACAAGATGCGCGCCAAGGCGACCAAGACCGTCGCCGCGCAGAACATGGCCAAGCGCGCCGAGCGGCTGCTCTCCGGCCTGGAGGCCGTCCGGGTCTCGGACAAGGTCGCCAAGCTGCGCTTCCCCGAGCCCTCGCCGTGCGGCAAGACCCCTCTGATGGCGGAGGGGCTGTCCAAGTCCTACGGTTCGCTCGAAATCTTCACCGACGTGGACCTCGCCATCGACAAGGGCTCCCGCGTGGTCATCCTCGGCCTCAACGGTGCGGGCAAGACCACCCTGCTCCGGCTCCTCGGCGGTGCCGAGAAGCCCGACACCGGCGAGGTGATCGAGGGCCACGGGCTCAAGCTCGGCTACTACGCCCAGGAGCACGAGACCCTCGACCCGGAGCGCACGGTCCTGGAGAACATGCGCTCCGCCGCCCCGGATCTCGACCTCGTCGAGGTCCGCAAGACGCTGGGCTCGTTCCTCTTCTCCGGTGACGACGTCGACAAGCCGGCCGGCGTGCTCTCCGGCGGGGAGAAGACCCGTCTGGCGCTCGCGACCCTGGTGGTCTCCTCCGCCAACGTGCTGCTCCTCGACGAGCCGACGAACAACCTCGACCCGGCCAGCCGCGAGGAGATCCTCGGCGCGCTGCGCACGTACAAGGGTGCGGTCGTCCTCGTCACGCACGACGAGGGTGCGGTCGAGGCGCTCCAGCCGGAGCGGATCATCCTGCTGCCGGACGGCGTCGAGGACCTGTGGGGTGCGGACTACCGGGACCTGGTCGCCCTGGCCTGATTCCCGCTCCGGGTGGTTTCCTCGCCCGCTGTCGAATGATCCACTCCGACTGGATCATTCGGCCTACGCGTGATCCATCATCTGTGTGAGGACCTCTCATACCTCGACGCGGCGCCCGGCAGATACCTGCCGGGCGCACCCGTGTGGGGCCCTGCCCCCTCGTACGGCCCTGACCTGGCTGTTCGTCTCAACTCCGCTCCGGACCGCCCCTGAAGCCCGTCGGAATGGGAGATTCCGCTCGTGAAGGCGTATTCCCGGGGTGCGAAACCGGTTGTACGGACCTTGCCGAATGGGTGGCCAGGAAGCCCTCGAGGGGTGATCATGAGAATCCAGAGCGCACTTCCCATGAGGAGGCACGGGTGGCCGAGACTCTGAAGAAGGGCAGCCGGGTGACCGGCACCGCGCGCGACAAGCTCGCGGCAGACCTGAAGAAGAAGTACGACTCCGGTGCGAGCATCCGGGCGTTGGCCGAAGAGACCGGCCGCTCCTACGGATTCGTCCACCGGATGCTCAGCGAGTCCGGGGTCACGCTGCGGGGACGCGGCGGAGCGACACGGGGCAAGAAGGCTGTCACGGCCTGACGGCCTCAGGCCCTGTCGTCGAACTGTCGTCTGCCGCCCTTGGGGCGAGTGCGGCAGGTCGACGACGGGACCTGGGCGGATCGGGACACGTCGCAGGACGGACATGCCCCGAGGGCTCACCGGTTTCGGGCGGTGGCCACCCGGTCGACCATGTGGCCGACCGGGTGGTTACTGTTCAGTCACTTAGCTCGACATGCTGACTGCACCCGACCCGGAGGCGCCCCATGACCTCGCTCGACTCTGTGCTCGACCAGGACGGCGTACGACTCACCGTCGATGACGCGGTTGCCACGGTGACCCTCACCAATCCGGCCAAGCGCAACGCTCAGTCCCCCGCTCTGTGGCGGGCGTTGACAGAGGCCGGACGGGCGCTGCCCGGCAGCGTGCGGGTCGTCGTGCTCCGTGGCGAGGGCAAGTCCTTCTCCGCGGGGCTCGACCGGCAGGCGTTCAGTCCCGAGGGGTTCGACGGTGAGCCGTCCTTCCTCGACCTGGCGCGCGGCAAGGAGTCCGAGCTCGACGCGACCATCGCCGAGTACCAGGAGGCGTTCACCTGGTGGCGCCGCAACGACATCGTGTCGATCGCGGCGGTCCAGGGGCATGCGATCGGTGCCGGCTTCCAGCTCGCCCTCGCCTGCGATCTGCGGATCGTCGCCGAGGACGTGCAGTTCGCCATGCGTGAGACCAGCCTCGGTCTGGTCCCCGACCTCACCGGCACGCACCCCCTGGTGCACCTGGTCGGATACGCCCGCGCCCTCGAAATCTGCGCCACCGGCCGCTTCGTCCACGCGGAGGAGGCCGAGCGCACCGGTCTCGCCAACCTCGTGGTCCCCGCCGATGAGCTCGACGCGGCGACCCATGAACTGTCCGCGGCGCTGCTGGCGGCCCCGCGTGACGCCGTCGTCGAGACCAAGGCGCTGCTGAGCGGTGCGGTCTCGCGTACGTACGAGGACCAGCGCACCGCCGAGCGCGCGGCCCAGGGCCGCCGCCTCCGCGACCTCGCGGGCCTCACCGACTGAGGCTGTCGGGCTACCTCCGCGCGGGCGGTCGTGCCCTGGCACGCACGCACCAGGCCCCGCCCGCTTCCCGGTCGAAGGCAGCCCGACAGCCTCTGAGGAAACGGAACAGGGCGGTCCCCCGGCGGGAGCCGCCCGGTCGGTCCGCGTGCGCGGCGGTGGCGACGACTCAGGGCCGGTTCACGTGCCCCGGGGCCGTGACGATCCCGGTGGCTCGGTGTCCACCACCGCGACGGCCGGTCCGTTCATCCCGTGTCCACCACCGCGGTGACCAGCACGGTCACCGGCGGATGTCCGTCCACGGCGTCCGCCACCGCCGTTCGCACCGCCCGTGCCACATCGAGCGCCCGGTGGTTCGCGTCCGTCGCCAGCTCGACCCGCACATGGTCCGCGGCCGTATGCACCGCGCTGCCCAGCACACGGGTCAGTGTCGCGACACCGGGGACCGCGGCCGCCGCCGTCCCCGCCGCGCCCTCCGGCTCCGCCCCGCGTACCGCGGCAGGCTCCGGGGCCGCCCGGTCGGGGACCGTGTCCAGCAGCTCCGTCACGCGCAGATCCACCTCGCCGACCACCAGTCCGAGCCGTTGCGTGGCCGCCGTTCCCAGGACCGAGCGCAGGGCGGCCGCGGCGGCGGGCAGCGGCCGGTCGGCCGTCGCCGACATCGTCGCCTCGATCCGCAGCGGTCCGGGCGGCAGCCCGCTCGGCGGCGACGGCAGCGCCGGGTCCGGGGCCGCGTCCGGGTCCGCCACGGTGATCCGTACGTCACCGAGCACCGGGCCGGGACCCGATGCGCCCACCGAGCGCCGCAGCACCGAGACCACGGCCCGCTCCGCGATCCATGCACCGTCCGCCGGACCACCCAGGGGGAGCAGTCTGCCCAGGCCGAGCCTCTGCCGTACCGCCGCCGTCCATCCGTCGGCCCTGTGCGGGCTGTCAGCCGTCGTCATTGCCCCAGCCTGCCGCATCCACGGCGCGAGGCGGGGCAAGCGCACTTAATGTGGGCAAGGAAGTCCAACCCTGCCCCGAAGGGAAGAGTGGCGATGACCGAGACCCCGCAGCGGAACCGGCCCGAGAACCCCGACAGCGCGACGGGGGACGACAGCCGAAGGAGTCCGCTGACCAAGCGCGGTGGAGGAGATCCCGCCACCCGCGGCCGTACCACCATCGCGGACGGTGTGGTCGAGAAGATCGCCGGTATGGCGGCGCGCGACGTGCTCGGTGTCCACGCGATGGGCAGCGGTCTGTCCCGTACCTTCGGTGCGGTGCGCGACCGGGTCCCCGGCGGCGGCAAATCGGTCACCCGCGGCGTCAAGGCTGAGGTCGGCGAGTCGCAGACCGCCCTTGACCTGGAGATCGTCGTCGACTACGGCGTGTCGATCGCCGATGTCGCCCGTGACGTACGGGAGAACGTCATCGCGGCGGTCGAGCGGATGACGGGTCTCGAGGTCGTCGAGGTCAATATCGCGGTCAGCGATGTGAAGCTGCCCGACGAGGAGGGCGAGGACCATTCCGAGCCACGTCTCCAGTAGGCCTCCCACCCGAGGCAGTTGAGGAGCGCACGATGAGCATGGCTGTGGTCGGCATGGTGGCCGGCATGGCGCTCGCATTCGCCGGGTACTTCGGCGGGTTCGGCGCCTTCCTGCTGGTTGCCGCATTGGGAGCGATCGGGTTCGTCGCCGGTCGCTTCCTGGACGGCGATCTGGAACCCGGCGACTTCTTCCGGAGTCGCGAGCGCGGCGACCGACGGCGGTGACGGCGTTGTCGGGGGTGTTCGGCAGGGTCCCTGCCGCGGAGCGGGGCGAGACCCGGATCGCCGACCGGGTCGTCGCGAAGATCGCCGCACAGGCGGCGAAGGAGGTTGTCGTCGAGCCGCCGCGGGAGGGTGCCTCGCCGCGCGCCACTGTCACGGTGCACCGTGAGACCGCCCGGGTGCGGGTCAGTCTGGAGCTCGGATATCCCACCGACATCGGCCGGCAGTGCGGTGCCGTGCGTCGGCATGTCATCGAACGGGTAAAGGCGTTGGCGGGGATGGAAGTGCCCGAAGTGGCCGTACAGGTCGAGCGCCTGCACCCCGCGGGAGCGAGCGCCGTGGCACACGGGAGGATCCGATGACCGAGCCCCAGGAGCCGGACAACAGCACGCGGCGCCCGCCCGCCGACGACCCCGTGGAACGCGGAGGTGGACTGGCCCTCGACCAGTCCGCCTCCGCCGCGGCGTACGATCCGGCGTCGGTGAAGGAGCGCAGCGGTGGCGGCGCCGACCGCTTCTGGTCCGCGCGCCGCATCCCGGCCGGGCTCCTCGCGCTGGTGGTCCTCGGCGGGTCCGGCCTGCTGCTGTACGACGTGGCCGCGGTACGGACCCATCACCCGGCCATGCAGTGGCGCCGCGCGCTCGCCGACGACCTGGCGGAGCGGCCGCTGAACAATGTGTGGGTGGTGGCCGGTGCAGCGGTCGCGGTGGCGATCGGTGTGTGGCTGATCGTGCTCGCCGCCACGCCCGGTCTGCGCGACGTGCTGCCGATGCGTCGCGACCGTCCGGGGGTACGGGCCGGGCTCGACCGGACCGCCGCCGCCCTGGTCCTGCGCGACCGGGCCGTGGAGGTGTCCGGCGTGCAGTCGGTGCGGGTCCGGATGGGGCGCGCCAAGGTCGCGGTGCGTGCCGTGTCGCACTTTCGTGAACTCGACGACGTGCGGGCCGACTTGGACACCGTACTGGGCGCGGGGATCGAGGAGCTGGGCCTGGCGAAGCCGCCGAGCCTGTCCGTGCATGTCCGCCGTCCGGCGAAGAAGGGGTGACCGCGGTGCTCAGGACTGTCAACCGGGTACTGCTCGTGCTGGCCGGACTGGTGCTGGTCTGCGGCGGCGGCGCGGTGCTCGCCGCCGGGCTCGGCCTTTCCGTGCCGTCCTGGTGGCCGTGGGACGGCAGGACCGATGTGCTGCTCAGCAGGGCAGACCGGGACCGCTGGCGCGCCGAGGGCTGGTGGTGGCCGACCGTCCTCGTGGTCCTCGCGGTCCTCGTCGTCCTCGCGTTGTGGTGGTTCCTCGCCCAGCTCCGCCGCGCCCGTCTCGCCGAGGTGCTGGTCGACAGCGGCGACGGCGAGGGGGCGCTGCTGCGCGGCCGGGCCCTGGAGGGCGTGCTCGCCGGGGAGGCGGGGACGCTGGACGGGGTGGCCCGCGCCCAGGTGATGCTGGTCGGCCGGCGCAGTACGCCGCGGGCGCGGATCCGGCTGCTGATGGAACCGCACGCGGCACCGGACGAGGCCCTCGGCCGGCTCACGGACGAGGCCCTGGCCCACGCGAGGGACTCGGCGGGTCTGGCGGAACTGCCGGCAGAAGTGCGGCTGAGGGCCGTCAAGCACCGTGCGGAACGGGTGAGCTGAGGACGGGGACGTCCGGCAGCGGCAGAATCGAGCCGCCCGGAGGTCCCTCGCCCGCCCTTGTGGCATGGGGAGGGGAGGACGGGAAAGGCCGCCGGACGGCCCCGGTACCTCCGACCCCCCTCAGAACCCGTGCCGCGACCCGCCGTCCACCGGCACCATGATCCCCGTCAGATACGACGCCGCGGGCGACAGCAGGAACGCCGCCGTCCGCCCGAACTCCTCCGGCGTGCCGTATCGGCGCAACGGAATCCGCGCCTCGGCCGCCGCACGCGAAGCCTCCGCATCGCCGGACAGCGAGTCCAGCTCCCGCACCCGGTCCGTGTCGATCCGGGCCGGCAGCACGCCCACCACACGGATGCCCCGTGGGCCGAGCTCGTCGGCCAGGGACTTGGCGAACCCGGCCAGACCCGGACGCAGACCGTTCGAAATGGTCAGCCCGGCGATCGGCTCGTGGACCGAGCCGGAGAGCACGAAGCCGATGACCCCGCCCTCGCCGAGCGCCGCGGCCGCCGTGCGCGCCAGCCGTACCGCGCCCAGGAACACCGAGTCGAACGCCGACTGCCACTGCTCGTCCGTGTTGTCGGCGACGAAGCCGGGCGCAGGTCCGCCGACGCTGATCAAAATGCCGTCGAGCCGCCCGAACCGCTCATGGGCGGCGTCCACCAGACGCTGCGCCGCGCCGGGCTCCCCGTTGTCGGCGGCCATGCCGACCACGTCCGGTCCCAGTTCGGCGGCGGCCGCCTCGACCCGCTTCCCGTCCCGCCCTGTGATGATCACCTTCGCGCCGTCCGCCGCCAGCTCCCGTGCGGTGGCATGGCCCAGCCCCCGGGTCGCGCCGGTCACGATGTACACACGGTCCTTCAGTCCAAGATCCATGGGTCCTATCCTGCCGCGTCGGCATCCAGCATGTCGCACCCGGCCAGGGCAACGGCGGTACCCACCAGTCCGATGTGGCTGAACGCCTGCGGGAAGTTGCCCAGTTGCCGTCGTGCCACGGTGTCGTACTCCTCGGCGAGCAGCCCGACATCGTTGCGCAGCGCGAGGAGCCGCTCGAAGAGTTCCGTGGCTTCCTCGGTGCGCCCGGTCAGGCGCAACGCGTCCGCCAGCCAGAACGAGCACGCCAGGAACGCCCCTTCGCCGCCCGGCAGCCCGTCGATCGAGCCGCCGTCCGTGCTGTAGCGGCGGACCAGCCCGTCGCTGCCCAGCTCGGCCCGGACCGCGTCGACCGTCCCGACGATCCGCGGGTCGTCCGGCGGCAGGAAGCCGGTCCGGGCGATCAGCAGTGTCGCGGCGTCCAGCTCCCGGGAGCCGTACGACTGCGTGAACGTGTTCCGCACCGGGTCGTACCCCTTCTCGCACACCTCCCGGTGCACGGCGTCCCGCATCGCCCGCCACCGGCCGGCGTCCCCGGCCAGCGACGGGTTGGCCTCCAGGGTGCGCACCGCGCGGTCGGCGGCGACCCACGCCATCACCTTCGAGTGCACGAAGTGGCGGCGCTGGCCGCGGATCTCCCACAGTCCCTCGTCCGGCTCGCGCCAGGTGGACTCCAGGAAGCCGAGCAGGCTGAGCTGCAGGCTCCAGGCGTGCGGTTGGTCGGCCAGGCCTGCCTCACGCGCCAGTCGGAGCGAGTCGATGACCTCTCCGTACACGTCGAGCTGTCGCTGCCGGACCGCCGCGTTGCCGATCCGGACCGGGCTGGAGTTCCCGTATCCGCGCAGCCACGGCAGCTCCGCCTCGGGCAGCCGTCGTTCGCCCGACAGGCCGTACATGATCTGCAGGTCGGCCGGGTCCCCGGCGACGGCGCGCAGCAGCCAGTCCCGCCAGGCGGCGGCCTCCTCCACATAGCCGGCCGAGAGCATCGCGTTGAGCGCCAGGGTGGAGTCGCGCAGCCAGCAGAAGCGGTAGTCCCAGTTCCGTACCCCGCCGATCTCCTCCGGCAGCGAGGTGGTGGGGGCTGCCACGATGCCGCCGGTCGGAGCGAAGGTGAGCGCCTTGAGGGTGATCAGCGAGCGGATCACGGCCTCCCGGTACGGGCCCCGGTACTTGCAGCGGGATGACCACTCGGCCCAGTCGGACAGGGTGTTCTTCAGCGCCTCGTGCGGATCGACGAGATCGGGGCGCGGCGAGTGCGAGGGATGCCAGGTCAGTACGAATGCCACCTGCTGGCCCGCGGAGACGGAGAACGACGAGCAGGTGGAGAACTCCTGGCCCCACGTCTTGACCGGCGGCTCGCTGCGCAGCCAGACCGAGTCGGGTCCGGCGACCGCCACCCGGTGGCCCTGCGAGCGGCGCATCCACGGCACGATGGAGCCGAAGTCGAAGCGCAACCTGATCACGGAGGCCATGTCGACGGTGCCGCTGACCCCCTCGACGATCCGCATGACATCGGGTTCCTGGTCGCGCTGCGGCATGAAGTCGATGACCTTGACGGTGCCCGTGCGGGTCTCCCAGAACGTCTCCAGGACGAGGGAGTCGCCCACGTAGCCGCGCCTGGTGCAGGTGTCCGCGCCCTTGGGGGCGATGCGCCAGTGGCCGTTGTCCTCGTCGCCGAGCAGGGCGGCGAAACAGGCGCCCGAGTCGAAGCGGGGCAGACAGAGCCAGTCCACAGAACCGTTCCTGCCGACCAGGGCGGCTGTCTGCAGATCGCCGATGAGGGCGTAGTCCTCGATGCGTGGGGTCACGTTCTGCCGTGTTCCCGAACCGGGGCCCTGCTAAGCAGCCGATGTCCCACAAGCGGCCGCATGCCCGACACGGCCGGCTCGTGAACACGGTGGCGGGCCGTCGCCGGGCAGTCCGCTCAGGCAGTCGCGGGCGCGGCTTTCTCCGGCTGTTCCGGCTCGGGATCGCCCGCTCCCTCGGCTTCGGCCTTGGCTGCGGCCTCCACCCGGTCGCGCTTCTCGCGCCGGGCCAGCACCACGTACCCCACAGGGACACCGGCGGCGAACAGCCACCACTGGACCGCGTACGCCATGTGCGGACCGATGGAGCTGTCGTCCGGCGCCTCGATCAGCTCCGGAACGTCGCCGGACGGTTCGGGCGCGGTCTGCTCGATGTACCCGCCGAGGACCGGCCGGGAGAGCGCCTTGGCCTGCTGGGCGCTGTTGATCAGCATCACCTGGCGGTCCGGCAGGTCCGACAGGTCCTTGATACCGCTGGTGCCCGTCGTCTCATCGGCCTTGAGCCGTCCCGTGACGGTCACCTCGCCCGTGGGCACGGCCGGGATGTCCGGGAAGGCGTGCTGGTCGTCGGCGGTGGGGATCCAGCCCCGGTTGACCAGGACCGTACCGCCGCCCTTGAGGTCGAGCGGGATCAGTACGTGGAAGCCGACGCTGCCGTCCGTGGAGGTCCGGCGGCGCACGACGACCTCGTGCTTCGTGTCGTACGTCCCCGTGGCCGTCACCGCACGCCAGTAGTCGGAGCGCGGGACCGTGTGACCGGGGGAGGTGAGCGTGGCGACCGGAACCGGCTTCGCCTTCAGGTTGTGCGAGATCAGGGAGTTCTGCGCCACCCGGTGCTCATGCCGGTGGAGCTGCCAGAAGCCCAGCTCGACCATCGTGGGAATGAGGACGAGGGCGAGGAGGGCGAGGATCAGCCACTGCCGGGTCAACAGGAAGCGGTACACCCCATGACGGTACAACTGCGTCATGGGGTGCACCGCGGAGGGGGTGGCGGACGGGGCCGCGCGGACGGGGCTCAGACTTTGTCGACGATGCCCACCTTCCCTTCGGCGCGAGCGCAGTGCCCGCCGCAGAACCAGTGCCCGTCGACCTCGACACCCTGGCCGATGACCTGGACCCGGCAGTGCTCGCAGATGGGTGCCATCCGGTGAATGGCGCAGGCGAAGCAGTCGAAGACATGCACCGCGCCCTGCGCGTGCACCTCGAACGACATGCCGTAGTCGTTTCCGCAAACCTCACAACGTGCCATGCGCCACAGGGTGGGACGCGGCGACGCCGGGCGGCGAGCGGTGGACGGGCGAGTCGCCCCCGGTTCACTCCGATGACGGCGTCGGCAGAGCCGGAACCACGGGCGCCCCGGTCGTCGTCGACACCTCGGCCACATCCCTCAGCAGGTGGGTGAAGGCGCTCTCGTCCACGATCGGCGTGCCGAACGCCTTGGCCTTCACCGTCTTCGACGTCGCCGCGTCCGGGTCATTGGTGACCAGCAGGCTGGTCAGCCGGGAGACGCTGGTCGCCACATGCAGCCCGGCCTCGACCGCCCGGTCCTCCAGCAGCTCACGGTCGATGGAGGTGTCCCCGGAGAACGCCACGCGCATGCCCTGCATGAGCGGTTTGTCCTTGTCGTACCGCCCGGGGTTCGGATACGGGCAGGCGGGCCGCTTCCGGGAGGGGCGCCAACTGTTCCGGCTTCCGTACGGGGGCTGATAGCCGACCCTCGGGGTCACCGGGGAGTCCGACCACTCGGTCAGCGGGCGGCACTCCAGCAGCGGCAGCCGCACCCCGTCGCGCGCCGCCGCATGCAGACTCGGCCGGAACGCCTCGGCCAGCACCCGGGCGTCGTCCAGCGCGTGGTGCGCACGCTGCTGCACGACTCCGAAATGCGCGGCCAGCGACTCCAGCTTGTGGTTGGGCAGAGGCAGCCGCAGCTCCTTGGAGAGCGCGATCGTGCAGAGCCGCTGCTCGACCGGGGCGACGACCGCCGCGCGGGCGTACTCCCGGGCCAGCATCGACCAGTCGAAGGCGGCGTTGTGCGCGACCAGGACCCGGCCCGCGAGACGCTCCGACAGGGCGGCGGCGACCTCCGGGAAGAGCGGGGCTCCCTCCAGGACATCGCTGGTCAGCCCGTGGATCCAGACGGGGCCGGGATCCCGCTCCGGGTTGACGAGGGTGTACCAGTGGTCCTCGACATTGCCCTGCGCGTCCAGCCGGTAGACGGCAGCGGAGATTATCCGGTCGTCGCGGGCGAGTCCGGTGGTCTCCACGTCGACGACCGCATACCCCTGCGGGTAGGCGGTCGGCCACGGTGCTGCGGTCTGGCGGTCGTCGAGCATGGTCACAGAGAATACGGGCCGGTACTGACAGTCCCCTATCCGGGAGCCCTCTGTTCGACCGGTCCCGGGCCGCGGCTCCTACGTCCCGCCGGCCGCCAGCAGCCCGTTCACCAGCGCCCGCACGGACGCCGTGAACAGCCGGTCCTGGTCGGCGGGCCCGGCCAGTGCCCGCGCCAGCGCCGGGTCGTGCTCCGCGGTGGCCACGCCCCACAGATCACCCTCGCCGGGGGACTGGACGGGGGAGCGTTCCCGGTTGCGTTCGACCAGCAGGAAGCCGACCGTCTGGAACTGCACCGCCCGCACCGCGTCGGCGGCCCGCGCCCCGCGCAGCCCCGCGGCGTGCACCTCATGGACGAGCGCCTGCTGCGCGGGCAGGAACATCCGTTCCGTCAGCCCGCGTTCATGGACCATCGCGATCAGATGGGGGCGGGCGCGCAGTTCGCGGCGCAGCCCCCGGGCGACCGAGACGATCCTGGCCACCGGGGTCCGGCCGGTCGGACGGATGGCGCCCATCTCCTGGACGGTGCGTTCCACCAGGGCGTCGAGCAGCGACTCGCGATTGCCGACATGCCAGTAGATCGAGGTGACCGCCGTGCCCAGCTCGGCGGCCAGCTTGCGCATCGTGAGGGCCTCCGGGCCGTGCTGCCGCACCAGGGCGGCAGCGGCCTCCAGCACCTCTTCACGGGTCAGCGACGATCGCGACACAGTGCTCCCAGCTTCCCGGACTCCGTTACGTGCACGCCTATTCACCCTTCATCCAGTTCGGTGTAACTGTGTTACAGAACCCGGGCACGGACAACCGAGAAGGGTGGTACGTCCATGGCACGTGTACGGTACGGCGCGCGCACGGCCGCCGAGATCGCGGCGGCCCGCACAGCCCGCTCCAGGCTCCCCGACATCTGGTCCACCGGCGTGGTCGCCGTCTGGGAGAGCGACCCCGACGCGGTGGCGGCCGTCCTCCCGCCGCCTCTCAAACCCGCTGGACGCCCGCTCGTCCGCGCCAACATCAGCAAGGTCGACCTGCCCGGCCATCCGCTCGGCGCGGGCTCCGTCGCCGTCGCCGCCGTGCACGACGGGCACGAGGGCTGGTACCCGCTCGTCATGCCGATGACTCATGAGCGGGCGCTGATCGGCGGCCGTGAGGTCTTCGGTGAACCGAAGAAGCTGGGCGAGGTGACCGTCGAGCGCGACGGACTCGTCGTCCGGGCCGCGCTCGTCCGGCACGGCATCGCGTTCGTCGAGGTGCGCGGCGCGGTCGCCGAACAGTTGCCGCTGCCCGAACCGGCGGAGAAGCTCGACTTCTACTTCAAGTTCCTGCCCGCCGTGGACGGCGAGGGCTTCGACGCCGATCCCGTCCTCATCCACTGCACCCGCCACGAGAAGGTCCGCAAGCTGGAGCGGATCTCCGGCGATGTGGTGCTGCGCGAGTCGATGTACGACCCGGTCGCCGACCTTCCCGTACGCCGGCTGATCGATCTGACCATCGGTGAGAAGACCAGCGACCAGCAGGGCAGGGCGGTCGAGCGGGTGAGCGCCGAGGCGCTGCTGCCGTACATCCACCAGCGCTACGACGACCCGCAGCAGATCCACGACGGTCCGCCGCAGGGGAGCGTCCGATGAGGCTGGAGCAGGGGCAGGTCGCCGTCGTCACCGGGGCGGCGAGCGGTATCGGGCTCGCCATGGCCCGCAGGTTCGCGGCCGAGGGGCTGAGCGTCGTCCTCGCCGATGTGGAGGAGAGCGCGCTCGACAAGGCGGCGGGCGAGCTGCGCGAGGACGGTGCGCGGGTGCTCGCCCGGGTGGTCGACGTCAGTGAGCGGGACTCCGTACAGGCGCTCGCCGACGCCGCGTACGACACCTTCGGCGCCGTCCATGTGCTGTGCAACAACGCGGGGGTCGGCTCCGGCGCCGAGGGCCGGATGTGGGAGCACGAGCCGAACGACTGGAAGTGGGCGTTCGCGGTCAATGTGTGGGGCGTCTTCCACGGCATCCAGGCCTTCGTACCCCGGATGATCGAGGGTGGCGAGCCGGGCCGGGTCGTCAACACGTCCTCCGGCGACGGCGGGATCGCACCCCTGCCGACCGCCTCCGTGTACGCGGTCACCAAGTCCGCCGTCGTCACCATGACCGAGTCGCTGTACGCGCATCTGAAGGCGGAGAGCGCGGCGGTCGGCGCCTCGGTGCTCTTCCCGGGCCCGCACATGCTCCGTACCGGACTGTGGGAGTCGCACCGCAACCGACCCGAGCGGTACGCCAAGGAACGGCCGCGCCGGACCCCGTACCGCAGCCTCGACCAGTGGGAGTCCGCCATGCGGGCGGCGGGCCACGAGGTCGAGTTCACACCCGTGGAGGAGGTCGCGGGAACCGTCGTGGACGGGATCCGTGCCGACCGATTCTGGATGCTGCCGCCGAGCGAGCACAGCGACCGGCAGATCCGCGCCAGGTCGCAGTCGATGCTCGACCGGGCGGACCCGTCGTACCTGGAGAGCTTCATACTCGACTGAGGGGCGAGCGATGACCGACCCGTATCTGATCATCTCCTCCGACTGCCACGCCGGGCTGCCCACCGAGGAGTACCGGCCCTATCTGGACGCCCGCTTCCACCGGGAGTTCGACGACTTCCTCGCCGGGCGGGAGCGCCGGCGCGAGGAGATGACCCGCCTCGGCGTACGCAACGAAGCCTTCGCCGACAAGTGGTTCCACGACAACGAGGAAGGTCTGAGGGGAGGTTGGGACGCCACCCGACGTCTCAAGGAGCTGGACGGGGACGGGGTGGCGGCCGAGGTCGTCTTCCCCGACGCGGACGCCGTCGACAGCCGGACCGCCGCCCCGTTCGGCGTCGGCCTCGGTCTCTCCGGCGACCAGGACCCGGAACTGGGCATGGCAGGCGCGCAGGCCCACAACCGCTGGCTCGCCGAATTCGTCGCACAGAACCCCGAACGGCACTGCGGTGTCGCCCTGTTGCCCGTCACCGGCGACGTCGACCGGGTCGTTGCCGAGATCCACCGTGCGAAGGAGTCAGGGCTCGGGGCGCTGATGATCCCCTCCATGTGGGTGGACAAATCCCCTTACCACGACCGCCGTTACGACCCCGTCTGGGCGGCCGCCGCCGAAACGGGGATGCCGGTCGTCACCCACTCCGGCGCCGCCCCGCGCCACGAGTACGGCGACCACCTCGGCATCTACGTCTCCGAGGTCACCTGGTGGCCGTCCCGGCCGCTCTGGTTCCTGCTCTGGTCGGGCGCCTTCGAACGCCACCCGGGGCTGAGGTTCGGCGTCGCCGAGTCCGGCTGCTGGTGGCTGCCGAACCTCCTCTGGTTCATGGACCGGCTCTACCTCGGCGCCCACGGCGGAAAGAAGCTCTCGCCGTTCGCCGAACTGAAGCGGCCCCCGCACGAGTACCTGGACCGCCAGGTCTTCATCTGCGCCACCAACACCAAGCGTCGCGAGCTCGCCCAGCGGTACGAGATCGGGGTCGACAACATCCTGTGGGGAAGCGACTTCCCGCACCCCGAAGGCACCTGGCCGAACACCGCGAACTGGCTGCGCACCACCTTTCACGACATCCCGGTCGCCGAGACCCGCCGGATGCTGGGCCTCGCCGCCGCCGAGGTCTTCGGCTTCGACACGGCGAAACTCGCACCGATCGCCCGGCGCATCGGCCCGACCCCCGACGACCTCGGCCAGCCCGCGGACCAGGCGGCGGTCGAGGCGTCCTGGGCGCGTTCGCGCGAGGTCGGCCGGCACTGGCTGACGGACCACGACTTCCCGGTCCTGGGGGTTCA
Source organism: Streptomyces sp. NPDC057565 (assembly GCF_042801455.1). Classification (NCBI taxonomy): domain Bacteria; kingdom Bacillati; phylum Actinomycetota; class Actinomycetes; order Kitasatosporales; family Streptomycetaceae; genus Streptomyces; species Streptomyces sp. NPDC057565. The sequence continues at coordinate 39,858 of NZ_JBHVFU010000038.1, forward strand.
GTGATGGAACGGCACACGGACCGCTACACGGTCATCTCCGCCGACTGTCACGCGGGCGCCGACCTCCTCGACTACAAGCCGTACCTGGAGAAGAAGTACCACGACGACTTCGACGCCTGGGCGGCCGGCTATGTCAATCCGTACGAGGACCTCCTCGCCGACACCGCCGACCGCAACTGGAACTCCGGGCGCCGCCTCGCCGAACTGGCGGCGGACGGCATCGTCGCGGAGGTCGTCTTCCCCAACACCATTCCGCCGTTCTTCCCCTCCGCCTCCCTGATGGCCCCCGTACCCTCACCGGTGGAGTACGACCAGCGCTGGGCGGGCCTGCGCGCCCACAACCGCTGGCTCGCCGACTTCTGCGCCGACGCGCCCGGCCGGCGGGCGGGTGTCGCGCAGATCCTCCTGGGCGACCCGGCGGAGGCGGTCCGCGAGGTCCGCCGCACCAAGGAAGCGGGGCTCACCGGCGGCATCCTGCTTCCCGGCACCCCGCCCGGCTGCGGCATTCCGGAGCTGTACTCCCAGGTGTACGACCCGCTCTGGGCGGTCTGCGAGGAACTGGACGTACCGGTGAACCACCACGGAGGGTCGGCCTCCCCGCCGCTCGGAGACGAACCGGCGGCGCGCGCCGTCTTCATGGTGGAGACGACGTGGTTCTCCCACCGCGCACTGTGGCATCTGATCTTCGGCGGGGCATTCCGCCGCCACCCCGGGCTGAAACTGGTCCTCACCGAACAGGGCTCGGGCTGGATCCCGGGCGTCGTCGAGATGCTCGACTACTACCACGGCCGCCTGGTCGCGGCCGCCGGCCGGGCGGCAACCGCCGAGTCCAAGTTCGGTGCGGGGCTTGCCGCTTCGATGGGGGCGAGCCCGGGCGAGGTCTGGCGCGACAACTGCTTCGTCGGCGCCAGCTTCATGCGTCCCCACGAGGTGCCGCTGCGCGACCGGATCGGCCTCGACAAGATCATGTGGGGTAGCGACTACCCGCACGACGAGGGGACCGCCCCCTACTCACGGGAGGGCCTGCGGATCGCGTACGCCGGACTCCCGCCCGACGAGATCGCGGCGATGGTCGGGGGCAACGCGGCCCGCGTCTACGGCTTCGACCTGGCCGCGCTCGACCGTATCGCCGCAACCGTCGGCCCGACGGTCGAGGAGATGGCCGAGCCCCTGACGGAGGTCCCGGCCGACGCGACCAGCCCGGCCTTCGCGCCGGGCGGGTCGGTCCGCGTCTGGTGACGGGACGGGGTGAGACCATCCCCGGGTGACGGATACCCAGGCGCATGACGAGTTCCACGGCAATGGCCTGGGCGCGCGACTGAACTGGCTGCGCGCCGCGGTCCTCGGCGCCAACGACGGCGTGGTCTCCACCGCGGGCCTCGTCGTCGGTGTCGCCGGAGCCACCGACGACCGCGGCGCCCTGCTGACAGCGGGCCTGGCCGGGCTGCTGGCCGGTTCGATGTCGATGGCAGCGGGTGAATACGTTTCGGTCTCCACCCAGCGCGACTCGGAACAGGCTGCGCTGGCCACGGAGAAACGGGAGCTGAAGGAGACCCCGGAGGCGGAACTCGCGGAACTGACCGGCCTGTTGGAGGGCAAGGGCCTCAGCCACGATGTCGCCCGCGAAGCCGCCCTACAGCTCACCGACCGCGACGCGCTGCGCGCCCACGCGGAGGTCGAGCTGGGCATCAACCCGGACGACCTGACGAACCCCTGGCACGCGGCGGGCGCCAGCTTCCTGGCGTTCACGGTGGGTGCCCTGCTGCCCCTGCTGGCGATCGTGCTGCCGCCGTCGTCGGTACGCCTGGTCATCACGGTCCTGGCGGTCCTGGCCGCGCTGGCACTCACGGGGTGGTGGAGCGCACGGCTGGGCGACGCGGCCGTGGGGCGCGCGATACTGCGGAACATGGGCGGGGGAGCGGTGGCGATGGCGGTGACCTATGGGGCGGGCGCAATGCTGGGGGCGGTGGGGGTCTAAGGGGAGTTCACGGCATCCTCGTACGGGGCCCATGAGGGCCTCGTGTGCGGATCGCGACGCGGCTGGTCGCAGGCGGGAGGCCGGAAATCCGGCGTGGTATCGCGAAGGGGACCGGAAGTTCAACTTCCAGTCCCCTTGGCGTAGTTCACCGCCCGCGTGGTGCGCTCGGCGCGGGTGCGCTCAGTCGGTCACGGCTGCGGTCTCGGTCGCGCCCGACTCGGTGCCGTCGGCGTAGAGGGCCGTGACGCGGTAGTAGACCGTGGTGGCGGACGGCTGGGGGCGGTCGTACCAGTCCCAGCCCGTGGAGTCACCTCTGAGCACCGTGCCGAGGATGTCGAAGGTCCCGCTCTCGCGGTTCCATCGGCGGACGGTGAAGGACGTAACCGGACTGCCGTCCGTGTTCTCGTCGTTGGTGAGGAGCCAGTGGATGCCGCCGTTCGAGTCGATGCTGAGCTGGATCGGGGCGCCAGTCGCGGGCGGGGCTGTGGGGCGGAGGTCGAGTTCGGTGACCTCGGCGGCAGCGGCGCCGGTGTCGGGGGTGAGCTGGTTGCCGTACTGGTCGACGGCGACGACGGCGTAGCGGACCTGCTGGCCGTCGGCTGCCACCCTGTGGTGGAACGTCGTCGCCTCGATCTCCCGGGGTCGCAGGGTGTACGGGTCGATCAGCGGCCGGTACGTCCACTGCCCGTCGACGAACGTCCCGCGCAGCACGCGGTAGTGGTCGAAGCCGGGAGAGGTGTCGGCGTCCCAGGACAAGGCGATGCCGTTCTCCTTCGGGACCGCGGTCAGTCCGGTGACCGGGGCAGGGGCCGTCGTGTTCCCGGCGACGGTGATGACGACGTCCTGGGACGGAGTGCCCGCGTTGCCCTCGTGGTCCAGCGCGACCCCCCAGTAGTAGTAGGTGGCGCCGGGCGGCGGCGCCGGGTCGGTGAAGGTGGTGCCCATGACCCACCGGCCCACCTCAGTACGCGTGCTGCCGGCGGTACCGCGCGGCTCGGTCGACCGGAACACGGCGTAGCCGTCGAAGTCGTCGCTGGTCCGCTCGGAGGGGTCCCAGGTGAGCGTGACGCCTGCCTCGTCCTCGTGGGCGCGCGCGTTGAGGGCGGTGTCCACCGGCCCCGTCAGGTCGCGGGTGTAGTACATCGCCGTGCCCGAGGCCGCCGACTCCAGGCCGTGCGTGTCGACGGCGGTGACGACGTAGTAGTAGATGTCGCCGGTCTGCGGCAGGGGCCCGGTGTAACCGCCGCCCGACAGCTTGTCGCCGTTCAGCAGGTTCTCGGGGGTCAGGGCGACCGGGGAGGACGTCGAGCGGTACACGCGGTAGCCGGCGAGGTCGGACTCCGTGTTGCTGTTCCAGTAGAGGGTGACCTTGTCCGGGTAACCCATGGCCCAGTTGTCCTCGACGCCCTTCGGGGCAGCGGGGGCGGTCCGGTCGAGGGTGGTGATGCCGAGGTCGGCGGTCCCCGAGGAGGTGTTGCCGGCCTTGTCGTAGGCGCGGACCTCGTAGTAGTAGACGTTGCCGTCCTTCGGGACGGTCGTGTCGGTCCACGAGGTGGACGTCGTGGTCGCGATCGGCTTCGCGGGGTAGGAGGCGCCCTTCAGCCGCCGGTACACGCGGTACCCGGCGAGGTCCATCTCCTTGTTCTTGGCCCAGCTGACCTTCGTGGACATGGTCGCCGTGCTGTAGGTGACGGTGGTCCCGGTCGGGACGAGCGGCTTGACCTTGTCGACGGTCGCCGAAGTGCGCGGGGAGTAGGAGAACTTGACGTTGGCGGCGCCGGTCCAGTTGACGAAGTCGACGCGGAGGCTGTGCTTGCCCGACGGGATGGTCACGTTGACGGTCTTGGAGACGGTGGTGGCGACGTTCTTCCACAGGTCGACCTTGCGGACGCCGTCGAGGTAGACGCGGATGCCGTCTCGGGAGGAGGCGGCGAACGTGAACGGTCCGCCGGATCCGAAGTCGCGGGTCGTGGACCAGCGGACACCGAAATTGTTGGCGGGCATGCCCTTGTAGCCGGGTGCGCCGGTGCCCCAGTTCTGGTCGATCGCCGCGTCGCAGTCCGTGCCCTTGGGGGTCCCGGAGAAGGTGGTGTTCGCGAAGAACGTCCGCTTGAAGACGGGCGATGCGCAGGTCACGGCGGCGGAGGCGGGGGTGGCCGCGGTGAGCAGGCCGCCCGCGGTGGCGAGTACGACGGCGCTGGCGGTGGCGACCGTTGTGCCTCTGGGTCGGTTCATGCGTTCCTTCGGTCTTGATCGTCGGCGGCAGGATGCGATCGCCGACGATCATGACTCGCGAGGGACGCGTTTGGTTGTAGGTCCGGCTCGGTTCTCCCCGACGGCTCACCGTTCGGCTCCCCGGAACCGCGGCCGAGCCCGCTCTGCGGGGGCAATTCGGTTGCGCAGGGGCGGGTCACCCGGGCGAGGATGCCGCATGAGCAGAGAGACGGACGAGGTACGCGAAGCCATCGCGGGCGAGCTGCGACTGATGGACCCCGACGTGCGCACATCACGATCGCGGGCCCGGAAGCTGCTGGATCCGGATTTCGTGGAGGTTGGCGCCTCGGGCCGACGGTGGACGTACGAGGACATGCTGGCCGCGCTGCCCGAGATGGACGGTGCGGCAGAGGACGGCCCGCGCTTCGAGCCCTCGGACATGACCGGTGTCCTGCTGGCACCCGGGCTGGTGCACCTCACCTACGAGACCGTGATCGGTGGAAGCCGGGCACGACGGAGTTCACTCTGGCGCAGGCGGAGCGAGAGCGCGACGTGGCAGATGTACTACCACCAGGCCACACCGATCCCGCCCGAGGCCGCATGAGCGGAATCGTGGGACGCCCTTCTTGGCAGAAGGTGCCAAAGGTTGCTGACATCGCGTCTCGCATACTTGTTGGTAACAACGTCTAGTCCCGGGCCGACCGGCAGCTCTACGGTGCTCGCATGGAGCCGAACCTGCCCGATGTCGTGCTGTGGTCCATACCGGCCTTCGTCCTGCTCACCGTTGTCGAAATGGTCAGCCACCGCATCCACCCCGACGAGGACGCCGCCGGGTACGAGACCAAGGACGCCGTCACCAGCGTCACCATGGGGCTCGGCAGCCTCGTCTTCGACCTGCTGTGGAAAGTGCCCATCGTGGCGATCTACACCGCGGTCTACGAGCTGACCCCGCTCCGCGTCCCCGTCCTGTGGTGGACGGTCCTGCTGATGCTGCTCGCGCAGGACTTCCTCTACTACTGGTCCCACCGCGGCCACCACGTCATCCGGATCCTCTGGGCCTGCCATGTGGTCCACCACTCCAGCCGGAAGTTCAACCTCACCACCGCGCTGCGCCAGCCCTGGACCTCGCTGACCGTCTGGCCGTTCTATGTGCCGCTCGTCGCGTGCGGGGTCCATCCGGCGGCGCTGGCGTTCTGCTCCTCGGCCAATCTCGTCTACCAGTTCTGGGTTCACACCGAACGGATCGACAAACTGCCGCGGCCCTTCGAGTACGTACTGAACACGCCCTCCCACCACCGGGTGCACCACGCGTCCCAGGGCGGCTATCTCGACCGGAACTTCGGAGGCATCCTGATCCTGTGGGACCGGCTCTTCGGTTCCTTCACCGCCGAGACCGAGCAGCCGGTCTACGGGCTCACCAAGAACATCGCCACCCACAACCCGTTGCGTGTCGCGACCCACGAGTACGCCGCGATCGCCCGGGACGTACGGGCGGCGGAAAGCTGGGGCGAGCGGGCCGGGCGGGTCTTCCGCGGGCCGGGGTGGCAGCCGGCGTCCAAGGCCTCCGCCACCGTTGTCCCCGTACCCGGTCGCACCGGATGAGCGCCGTCACGGTCACCGATCAGCGGGCGCGCCTCGTACGCCCCCTGCTCATCGCCTTCCTCGTCGCCTCCGCCGTCGATCTCTTCGGTGTCCTCGCCGATGTCGGCATCGCGCACCTCGTCGCCAAGCCGCTGCTCATGCCGCTGCTCGCCGGGTACGCCGCCGCCCGCCGCGGCCCCCGGCCGCTGATCGCCGCGCTGCTCTTCGGCTGGGGCGGCGACACACTCCTGCTGCTGGACGCCGACGCCGCCTTCCTCATCGGCATGGGCTCCTTCGCCGCAGGTCACGTCTGCTACCTGTGGCTCTTCGGGCGCGCCCGGAGTTCCGTACTGCTGGGTGTCGCGTATGCGGCCGTCCTGGCCGGCTTCCTCGTCCTGCTCTGGGGAGGGCTGCCCGCGGACCTGCGGATCCCGATGGCCGGGTACAGCCTGCTGCTCACCGCGATGGCCTACCGGTCCAGTACCTTCGGCCGGTACGCGGCCGTCGGCGGGGCGCTCTTCCTGCTCTCCGACGCGCTGATCGCCACCGGCATCGCCGACCTGCCCCAGCTGCCCGCCCCCGACTTCTGGATCATGCTCACCTACATCGCGGCGCAGTTCCTGCTGACCGTCGGAGCGCTTGCACCGGGTGCGAAATGGGCCCTTGTCACCCCTGGGGCGTACCGTGAGCGGAGTATCAGCATCTGAGATCAGCAAGGACCCCCACGCATGCGCGCCACCGTCATCCACGCCCCCCACGACATACGTGTGCAGGAGGTGCCGGACCCGACGATCCAGCAGCCCACCGATGTGGTGCTGCGGGTCCTGCGGGCCTGTATCTGCGGCAGCGACCTGTGGGCGTACCGCGGCGAGTCCGCCCGGCAGCCCGGCCAGCGGATCGGCCACGAGTTCCTCGGGATCGTCGAGGAGGCGGGCTCGGGGGTCGCCGGATTCGCGGTCGGCGACCTGGTCGTCGCCCCCTTCGTATGGTCCGACGGCACCTGCGAGTACTGCGCCGAAGGCCTGATGACGTCCTGCCCGCAGGGCGGCTTCTGGGGCTCGGTCGGCTCCGACGGCGGTCAGGGCGAGGCCGTCCGCGTCCCGTTCGCCGACGGCACACTGGTCAAGCTCCCGGCCGCCGCCGCGTCCGACGACCGGCTGCTCACGGCGCTCCTGGCCCTGTCCGACGTGCTGGGCACCGGACACCACGCAGCCGTCGGCGCGGGCGTGAGGCCTGGCTCCACGGTCGCGGTCGTCGGTGACGGGGCGGTCGGCCTGTGCGGCGTCATGGCCGCCAAGCGGCTCGGCGCCGAGCGGATCATCGCGCTGGGCCGCCACCAGGTGCGTACGGACATCGCCCGCCGCTTCGGCGCCACGGACGTCGTCGCCGAGCGCGGCGAGGCGGCCGTCGCCGCCGTACGTGAACTGACCGGCGGCGCGGGCGCGCATGCCGTGATCGAGGCCGTCGGCACCGAGCAGTCGATGCGCACGGCGGTCGAGATCACCCGCGACGGCGGTTCGATCGGCTACGTCGGCGTGCCGCACGGCAGCGGTACAGGGCTGGATCTCGGCGTCATGTTCGACCGGAACATCGCCCTGCGCGGCGGCGTCGCCCCCGTGCGTGCGTACATTCCGGAACTGCTCCCCGACGTCCTGTCCGGCACGATCGACCCGTCGCCCGTCTTCGACCTCACCATCGGCCTCGACGAGGTCCCCGCCGGCTACCGGGCGATGGACGAGCGTACGGCGCTGAAGGTTCTCATCAAGCCGTAGCGGACTCCGGCATTGACCGGTGCGGGCCCGGCGGCGGACGGGACATGTCCGCCGGGCCCGCACCGGTCAGCGGGTGCCGACGGTGGCAGCCGCGGTGACACCCCACACCGGGGAATCCGCGCCCAGCAGGCCCGGCGGGCGCGACCAGTCCGCCGGGCCGCCCGCGAAGGACACCGGCGGCAGGGCGTACCGCAGGCGTCCCATCGTGCTGTCCGTGATGCCGAGGTACTTCTCGGGGTCGTACGTCTCCGCGACGCCGTCGGCCGACTGCTCCGGGAGACCGTTGCACAGCCAGTGCGCCGTCTGCCCGAGCGCCAGTCTCAGCAGCCGCGAACCGCCGTCGTCGTGCTGCTCGGACAGTGCCCGCAGCACCCCCGCCGCCAGCAGGTACCCGGTGCCGTGGTCGAGGGCCTGCGCGGGCAGCGCGCCCGGTGCTCCCGCGTTCCCCTCCAGCGCCGCTATGCCGGTGGCCACCTGCACCAGGCTGTCGAAGCCGCGCCGCTCGTGCCACGGCCCGTACCGGCCCCACGCGGACACCTGCGCGAGGACCAGACCGGGACGGCGTGCGGCGAGTGCCTCCGGAGTCAGGCCGTACGCCTCCAGCGCACCCGGCCGGTATCCGGTGACCAGTACATCGGCGCCGGCGAGCAGCTCCTCGAACGTCGCCCGCCCGGCCCGGTCGCCCAGGTCCAGGGAGACCGACCGCTTGCCGAAGCCCGTGTCGCTGTGGGCGTCCTGACTCTCCGGCAGCTGCGGCGCATCGATCCGCAGCACGTCCGCGCCCAGCAGCGCCAGCGTGCGGGTCGCGACCGGACCGGCGAGGACCCGGGTCAGGTCCAGGACCCGGAGCCCGGCGGCGGGCAGCAGCGGCGAACCCGACAGTGGGGAGAGGCGGCGCGGCGTCACCGGGCCCGGCCCCTCGGTCCGCTCGAGCGTGAGCAGCGGGCGTGCGGCGATCGCGGCGCCCTGCTCGTGCGCCGCCCACTCCTCGGGGGTGCGCAGCGCGACCGCCAGACCGCCCGCGGTGTACACCGTCTCCTCGATCTCCACCGACCGGCGCTCGGCGAGCACGGCCGCCACCGTGTCCACCCCGGCGTCGTCGGGCAGACCGAGCGCGGTGAGCAACCGGGTGCGGTGGTGCGGGTAGTTGGCGTGGGTGCGGACCCAGCCGTCGGCCGTCCGCCAGAACCGGGACAGCGGGGCGAACGTCGTCGGCGCGCGCCCGTCGATCCGCAGATGCCGCTCGCTGAGGAACGCCGTGCCCACCGCCCCGTCGTCGATCCGGACCTGCGGTACGGGACCGGAGCCGCCCCCCGTGCGGCGCGCCGCGAGTTCGGCGGCGGCCAGCGAACAGACCGCGACAGTGGAGCGGGCCAGTTCCAGGACGGGCAGCCGCGCGGGCAGCGCACCGGTCGGCCCGCCGAAGCCGATACGGCCGAGAAGCGCGGGGTCACCGCCGAGAGCGGCCCAGGCCTGCTCCGTACCGGAGCTCTGTACGTGTGTCATGTCCGCACTATGGCACTGAGTGCCACTCTTACGTAAGGAAGGGCCGGGGACACCCCCGGCCCTTCCCGCTTTACGCCTCCCGACTACGTGCCGGTTACCTGCGGACCGCGTCCAGCGCGTCCACCACACCGGCACCGTAGAAGCCGTTGAGGTTCTTGGAACCCTCGCAGACGGCGTCGATCTTGCCGTCGTTGTTGATGTCGTACGGAGCGCCGCACGCGGTCGCGTCCGCCTGGGACATCAGCAGCGCCTTCACCGCGGCCGCTGGGGCGTGCGGGTGTGACGACTTGATCAGGGCCACCACGCCCGCGACATGCGGGGAGGCCATCGACGTACCGGCCTTGTAGCCGTACTTGCCGCCCGGCAGCGTCGACAGGATCAGACCGCTCGTGGCCGGCGGTGCGGGCGTCTGGTAGATCGTCGAGTCACCGCCCGGGGCAGCCACATCGATGATCCCGTTACCGTAGTTGGAGTACGAGGCCTTCAGGCCCTTGGCGCCGGTCGCGGAGACCGTGACGACACCCGGCAGCATCGTCGGGATGTCGAGGCACTCCCGCGGGTCGATGGTCCGGGTCACCGGCGTGGTGTCGTTCGGGCTGGTCGAGTCCTCCAGCGCGTCGGCGGCCAGGTCCTGGCGGCTGTTGCCGGCCGCGGCGACGTTGACCGTGCCCTTGCGCTCCGCGTACTGGCTGGCGCGGGTGACCGCTTCCACCAGGGCGCCCTGGTCCGGGTCGTTCTTGCAGTTGAAGAGCCAGGGGTCGGTGTAATAACTGTTGTTCGTGACGTCGACGCCGTGTTCGGCGGCCCAGACGAAGCCGCAGACGACGGCCTCGGTGTAGAAGAACCCGCTCGGGGTCGACACCTTGATACCCGCCACCTTCACGCCCGGCGCAACACCGGTCACGCCGATGCCGTTCTTCGCGGCGGCGATGGTGCCCGCGACGTGCGTGCCGTGGTCGCTCTCGCCGGCCTGCGGACGCCAGGCGCCGTCTGTCGTGTCCGGCGCGCCGCTCACACAGTTCGCCGACGCCCCGCGGTCGAAGTTCGGCGCCAGATCCGGGTGCGTGTCGTCGACACCCGTGTCGATGACCGCGACCGTGACGTTCCTGCTGCCCAGCGACACCTGGTGTGCCTGGTCCGCCTTGATGGCGGGCAGGTCCCACTGGAGGGGCTCCATCGGATCCTGGTCGCCCGTGGCCTCCGCGGCAGCGGTCCGCGCCTCCTCGGCGGAGAGCGGCTGCTCGACCCCGATGTCCTTGGTGGCCTGCGGAACGATGGGGTTGGTGCGGGTGGCCCCCGCCGACTCGACGCCCTCGACCCGACGGATCGACTCCGCGAAGTCCGGGTTCTGCGAGTGGACGACGATGACGCCGATCTGCTCATAGGCGATCACCACCGTGCCGCCGGCCGCGGCTATCGCCTTCTTCACCTGCGTGACGGTGCCGTGACTGGCACGGGTGTTGACGACGTACGACAGCTTCGGGCCGTCCGTCGAGACCGCCGCCGTGGGCAGTCCGTCCGACGGAGCGGCGGATGCGGCGCTCGTCGGCAGGAAGCCGAGTGAGGCCGTGAGGGCCAATCCGACGGGCAGCGTCAGTACGCGGGTCCGTCTGGATCCCAGATGAGCCATGGGGTCTCCACATCATCCGTGTCAGCCGGCCGGACACAGGGTGTGTCCGGCCGTGTGCATGAACGGTGAAGCTATCGCTGATCATCCGGCTCATCAATGAATTGGCGTCATTCAGTTCGAAGTGTGGAGCGCGGCCGCCGAGCGACCACGGACTTCGACATCACGAACAGCCCGACCAGCGGCTGCTCCAACGCGTACGACATCCGTTCCGTCGGCACGCACGAGGCCGGGCATGTTTGTGAATGAGCCATGTCGGAGCCGGGCACGGGAACCTCACCTTGTACACCAACTCGCTCAGGTGCTCGACGAAGGCGAGGACGCTCGGCAAGGGAGATCCTCGGTCTTCGGAGCATCAACCACGGAGGACGACTGTGAGCTGGGGCGGACGGACTTCAGGCGTGCTGCTGGCGGCAGCCGTCATGGTGTCGACAGCCGCATGCTCGGCCACCGGCAATTCCTCGGGATCGTCGAGGAGGCGCGCTACCGGGCGATGGGCGAGCGCACGGCGCTGAAGGTGCTCGTCAAGCCGTGACGCCATGACGACGGGGCCGGACGGGAAGTGCTTCCCGTCCGGCCCCGGTTGCGCAGAGGTGCGGAGCCGACTACTTGACGGCGTTCAGGGCGTTGACGACGCCGTGGCCGTAGTAGCCGTTCACCTTGTTGTCGCCCTTGCAGGTCGTCGCGTCGACCAGCTGGCCGGCCGAGTTGTAGACCTTGGACGGGCAACCCGGGTTGACGGCCTGGGCCTTCAGCAGCTCCTGCAGCTGCGCAGGCGTGGCCTTCGGGTGCGTGCTCTTCAGCAGGGCCGCGACGCCCGCGACATGCGGGGTGGCCATCGAGGTGCCCTGCTTGTAGCCGTACTGGCCGTTCAAGACCGTCGAGAGCACACGGCCGTTGGCGTCCGGGGTGGCCGGGATCTGCCACCTGTCGCCGCCGGGGGCGGACACGTCGGCGACGCCCAGGCCGAAGCTGGAGTAGTACGACTTGAAGCCCTTGACGCCGGTCGCGGAGACCGTGACGACGCCCGGCAGCTGGGTCGGGATGTCGAAGCACTTGTGCGGGTCCACGGTGCGCGGTCCCGGGGTGGTGTCGTTCGGGCTGGACGGGTCGAGGATCTCGTGCGACGCCAGGTCGTAGTTCTCGTTGCCGGCCGCGGCGACATTGAGGACGCCCTTGCGCTCGGCGTACTTCGTGGCGCGGGTGAGGGCGTCGAGCAGAGCCTTCTGGTCCGGGTCGTCCTGGCAGTTGAAGTACCAGGGGTCGACGTAGTAGCTGTTGTTGGTGACCTCGATGCCGTGCTCGGCGGCCCAGACGAAGCCGCAGACGACCGCCTCGGTGTAGAAGAGGCTGGTGCCGGGCTCACTGACCTTGATGCCGGCCACCTTGACACCGGGGGCGACACCGGTGACGCCGATGCCGTTGCGGGCGGCGGCGATCGTACCGGCGACATGCGTGCCGTGGTCACTGCCGTCGGTGTACGGACGCCAGGCGCCCTCGGTCGTGTCGGCCACGCCGCCGACGCAGTTGGCCGACTGCTCCCTGGAGAAGTTCGCCTTGAGGTCCTCATGGGTGTCGTCGACACCTGTGTCGATCACGCCGACGGTGACCGAGGTGCTGCCATCGTTGATCTTGCTGGCCTCGTCGGCCTGGATGGCGCGCATGTCCCACTGGTTGGGCTCCAGCGGCTCCTGGCCCGGGCCCGCGGCCGCGGCGGCCTTCGCGGCCTCCTCGGCGGTCAGCAGCTCGGTGCTGCCCTCCTCGGTCGTGGCGACGGACCGGAGCGGGGCGGTGCGGGTGGCACCGGCCGACTCGACTCCCGGGGTGTTGCGAATGGTCTTCGCGAAGTCGGGGTTCGAGGAGTGGACGACGATCACGCCTATGCGGTCGTGCGACGTCACGATCGTCCCGCCGGCCGCGGCTATCGCTCGGCGGACCACACCCGTGCTGTGTACAGGGGTGGTGTTGACGACGTACGACAGCTTCGGGCTGTCCGTCGAGACCGCCGCCGTGGGCAGTCCGTCCGACGGGGCGGCGGATGCCGCACTCGTCGGCAGGAAGCCGAGCGAGGCCGTGAGGGCCAATCCGACGGGCAGCGTCAGTACGCGGGTCCGTCTGGATCCCAGATGAGCCATGGGGTCTCCACATCATCCTGTCAGCCGGCCGGACACAGGGTGTGTCCGGCCGTGTGCATGAACGGTGAAGCTATCGCTGATCTTCCTGCACATCAATGAATTGACGTCATTCAGTTCGAAGGGTGCCGCCGATGGGTGATGCGGAGAAGTGGCAACTCGCGGTGAACCGCTTCGCCGCGCCCCACGTGCCGTTGTCAGGGGGAGTCGCACCACCAACCCCTCGATATCGAGATTCTGTTGTGAAATCCACCGCCCCCACCACCGCACCCGCGTCGCGAGGAGAATCCGTGGCTACCGATGCATCGCCGCCCAAAGCCGGCCCGGACACCGGCCCTGCCCAGCCCACGACAGAACGGTTCGTCGAGGTCCAGGAGAGCGCGGAGTTCGCCGAACTGCGCCGCGCTCACCGCTCGTTCGCCTTCCCGCTGACCATCGCGTTCGTGCTCTGGTACCTGCTCTACGTGCTGCTGTCGAACTACGCCGGCGGCTTCATGGGCACCAAGGTGTACAGCAACATCAACGTGGCCTTCGTGTTCGGCCTCGCCCAGTTCGCCACCACCTTCCTCATCGCCTGGTTCTACGCGCGGCACGCCGCGGCGAAGCTCGACCCCAAGGCCGAGGCCATCAAGTCCCGTATGGAGGCCGACGCATGAGCGCCGCGTACCACTCGCACCCCGTGATCCAGCTCGCCGCCTCGTCCACCGCCGAGCACCGGCCGCTGATCATCACGCTCTTCGCGGTCTTCGTCGCCGCGACCCTGGGCATCACCGTCTGGGCCGGCCGGCAGACCAGAAGCGCCTCCGATTTCTACGCGGGCGGCCGCCAGTTCACCGCCTTCCAGAACGGGCTCGCGGTCTCCGGCGACTACATGTCCGCCGCCTCGTTCCTCGGTATCGCCGGTGCCATCGCCCTCTTCGGCTACGACGGCTTCCTCTACTCGATCGGCTTCCTCGTCGCCTGGCTGGTCGCCCTGCTGCTCGTCGCGGAACCGCTGCGCAACTCCGGCCGCTACACGATGGGCGACGTCCTCGCCTACCGGATGCGGCAGCGTCCGGTCCGTACCGCCGCGGGCGTCTCCACCATCGTCGTCTCGATCTTCTACCTGCTGGCGCAGATGGCGGGCGCGGGCGTGCTCGTCTCGCTGCTCCTCGGCATCACCAGCGACGCCGGAAAGATCCTCATCGTCGCGCTGGTCGGCGTCCTGATGATCGTGTACGTCACCGTCGGCGGCATGAAGGGCACCACCTGGGTGCAGATGGTCAAGGCCGTCCTGCTCATCGCCGGCGCCCTCCTGATGACCTTCCTGGTGCTGCTCAAGTTCGACTTCAACATCTCCGACCTGCTGGGCACGGCCGCCGAGAAGAGCGGTCACGGAGCGGCGTTCCTGGAGCCCGGCCTCAAGTACGGCGCCACCGGCACCTCGAAGCTGGACTTCCTCTCCCTCGGTATCGCCCTGGTCCTCGGCACCGCCGGACTCCCGCACATCCTGATCCGCTTCTACACCGTCCCGACCGCCAAGGCCGCCCGTAAGTCGGTGAACTGGGCCATCGGCATCATCGGCGCGTTCTACCTGATGACGATCGCGCTCGGATTCGGCGCCGCGGCGCTCATCGGCCCGGACGAGATCAAGGCGAAGAACCCGGCCGGCAACGCCGCGGCTCCGCAGCTCGCCGAGTACCTCGGCGGTGTGGGTACGACGGGCGGAGCGGTGCTGCTCGCCGTGATCTCGGCCGTCGCCTTCGCCACGATCCTCGCCGTCGTCGCGGGCCTCACCCTCGCCTCCTCGTCCTCCTTCGCCCACGACATCTACGCCAACGTCATCCGCAAGGGGAAGGCCACCGAGAAGGAGGAGATGCGGGCCGCCCGCTGGGCCACCGTCCTCATCGGCGCCGTCGCGATCATCCTCGGCGCCTTCGCCCGCGACATGAACGTCGCCGGCCTGGTGGCACTCGCCTTCGCGGTCGCCGCCTCCGCCAACCTCCCGACTCTCCTCTACAGCCTCTTCTGGAAGCGGTTCAACACCCAGGGCGCCCTGTGGTCGATCTACGGCGGTCTGGCCAGCTCGGTGATCCTGGTGCTGTTCTCGCCGGTCGTCTCCGGCAACGCGAAGACATCGATGTTCAAGGGCGTCGACTTCGCCTGGTTCCCGCTGGAGAACCCCGGGCTGATCTCCATCCCGCTGGGCTTCCTGCTCGGCTGGCTCGGCTCCCTCCTCTCGAAGGAGGAGCCGGACAAGGGCAAGTACGCCGAGCTGGAGGTCAAGTCCCTCACCGGCGTCGGTGCCCACTGACGAGAGGGAATCAATCGAAAAGTTCGAGCCACACACCACGCTGTTCCCGCGGCCGCGTCGTAGAGTCCTACGACGCGGCCGCGCCGCACCTCGTGGCAATCGGGCCACCTGCGTGTCGCAGGTCTCGCGTAGTCTCAAAGGAGTCAGATCCGCAACCGGGGATCCACCGGGGGAGGGGGCACCATGCTCATCGACACCTACGATCGCGTCGCCACCGACCTGCGTGTCTCGCTGACCGACCGCTGCAACCTCCGGTGCACCTACTGCATGCCCGAAGAGGGACTGCAGTGGCTGGCCAAGCCGGACCTGCTGAGCGACGACGAGATCGTCCGGCTCGTCCGCATCGCCGTCACCCAGTTGGGGATCACGGAAGTCCGCTTCACCGGCGGCGAGCCGCTGCTGCGTCCCGGTCTCGTCTCCATCGTCGAGCAGTGCGCGGCGCTGACGCCCCGCCCGAAGATGTCGCTGACCACCAATGGCATCGGGCTGAAGCGCACAGCGGCCGCCCTCGGGTCCGCCGGACTGGACCGGGTCAATGTCTCTCTGGACACCCTGCGACCCGACGTCTTCAAGACCCTCACCCGACGCGACCGCCACCACGACGTGCTGGCAGGCCTCGAAGCCGCCCATGAAGCAGGTCTCACCCCGGTCAAGATCAACGCCGTGCTGATGCCGGGGCTCAACGAGGACGAGGCCCCCGACCTGCTCGCCTGGGCCGTGGAGCACGGATACGAGCTCCGTTTCATCGAGCAGATGCCGCTCGATGCCCAGCACGGCTGGAAGCGCGACGGCATGATCACGGCAGGCGACATCCTCGCCTCGCTGCGCACCCGCTTCGCCCTCACCGCCGAGGGCGAGGACGAGCGCGGCTCCGCCCCCGCCGAGCGCTGGCTCGTCGACGGCGGACCCCACCGGGTCGGCGTCATCGCCTCCGTCACCCGCCCGTTCTGCCGGGCCTGCGACCGCACCCGGCTCACCGCCGACGGCCAGGTGCGGACCTGCCTGTTCGCCCGCGAGGAGACCGACCTGCGCGGCGCGCTGCGGTCCGAGGCCCCGGACGAGGAGATCGCCCGGATCTGGCGTCTCGCGATGTGGGGGAAAAAGGCCGGATCCGGTCTGGACGATCCGTCGTTCCTGCAGCCCGACCGCCCGATGTCGGCGATCGGCGGCTAGGTGTACTCGGCCCTCAGTGCCCCTCGGCCGAGGACTCCCACTCCGTCAGCGTCACGACATCCTTCAGGAAACCTCGTACCCCCAGGAACGAGGAGAGGTGCTCCCGGTGCTTGTCGCAGGCCAGCCAGGTCTTACGGCGCTCGGGGGTGTGCAGCTTCGGATTGTTCCAGGCCAGCACCCATACGGCGGCCGTACGGCAGCCCTTGGCGGAACAGATCGGCGTGGTGGCAGCGCTCTCGGCGGCATGTTCGGGGGAGTTCACGGGCTCAACCCTAGGGCCCTGCGAGAGCCGGAGAAAAAACGACGCCGAGCAGCCACGGGGGGAGCTGCCCGGCGTCGGTCTGTCGCTCCGACGGGGGATGCGGAGCGCGTAGGCAGTATGTCACGCGGACCGGGGTGCGGTGCACCTGAACTGCATGATTGGTCTGAAGGTTTTCTTGAGACTTCGGCATGCCGTGCGCTCAACTGTGCTCATGCGGCTCCGCCCCACCGTCGGCCCGGTCGGCCGCCGGCCGGGATTCCGCGGGACCGGCCACCGGGGCGGCGTCGAGCATCGGCCGCGCGGGCGGCGGAACGAAGGTCGAGGGCAGCGAAGGAGGTGTCTCCCGGCCCGCGTTGGCGATGACGACGGCGATGTACGGAAGCAGCGCACCCAGGACGAGCGCCACGATGGCCACAGGCCTCTCGATGTTCCACAGCACTGCGGCCAGGATCACCGAGACCGTCCGTACGGACATCGAGATCACATAGCGGCGCTGCCTGCCGCGCACATCGTCCGCGAGGCTCTGCCGTGCTCCCGTGATCCGGAAGACCTCCGCCCCGCTCCGCTTCCGCATCACGTTCCACCACCCTTCCCCGGGCCCTCCGCGAGCCGCTCCCACGGTACGCCCGGCCTCCCACGGGTTCGAGACCGGGGCACGCCGTATCCATGCATAACCGCACCCTCGTGGCACGGGCGAACCTGTCCGACATGCGGAGTGCCGTCGATGGGCCGAGACTGGGCGCACATGCGCGACAGCGCGCCGCATGAGGAGGCGACATGGGCTGGTTGTGGGCAATCATCGTGGGTCTGGTCCTCGGTCTGATCGCCAAAGCGATCCTGCCGGGCAAGCAGAACATCCCACTCTGGCTGACGATCATTTTCGGCATGATCGGCAGCGTCCTCGGCAATTCCGTCGCTACCTGGATCGGCGTCAACGAGACCAAGGGCATCGACTGGACGCGCCATCTGCTGCAGCTGATCGGCGCCGTGGTCGTCGTCGGAGTCGGCGACATGCTCTGGACGTCGATGCGCGGTACCAGACAGAAGGCCTGATCCGGCACGCGTGCAGCACTGTGCGGCCGGGCGCGCATGTCGCGTACCCGGCCGCACAGTGCTTCCGTCTCCGGTCAGCCGGCGATGACCTCGATGGCCGCGAGGTTCTTCTTGCCCCGGCGCAGCACCAGCCAGCGCCCGTGCAGCAGTTCCTCGCGGGCCGGTGCGGCCTCGCCGTCCGCGACCTTGACGTTGTTCACGTAGGCCCCGCCCTCCTTGACCGTGCGGCGGGCCCCCGACTTGCTCGGTGCCAGGCCGACCTCCACCAGCAGGTCGACCAGCGGGCCGAGCTCGGTGACCTGCGCGTGCGGCACCTCGGAGAGCGCGGCGCTCAGCGTCGCCTCGTCCAGCTCGCCCAGGTCGCCCTGGCCGAAGAGCGCCTTCGACGCCGCGACGACCGCCGCGCACTGCTCGGCGCCGTGCACCAGCGTCGTCAGCTCCTCCGCCAGCGCGCGCTGCGCCGTCCGGGCCTGCGGGCGCTCCTGGGTGAGCTGCTCCAGCTCCTCCAGCTCGGTACGGCTCTTGAAGCTGAGGATCCGCATGTACGGCGAGATGTCCCGGTCGTCCACGTTCAGCCAGAACTGGTAGAACGCGTACGGTGTCGTCATCTCCGGGTCCAGCCAGACGGCCCCGCTCTCGGACTTGCCGAACTTGGTTCCGTCCGCCTTCACCATCAGCGGGGTGGCCAGCGCGTGCACCTCGGCGCCCGGCTCCAGGCGGTGGATCAGGTCGATGCCCGCGGTGAGGTTGCCCCACTGGTCGCTGCCGCCCTGCTGCAGCGTGCAGCCGTACCGTCGGTACAGCTCCAGGAAGTCCATGCCCTGCAGCAGCTGGTAGCTGAACTCCGTGTAGCTGATGCCCTCCTGGGACTCCAGCCGGCGGGCGACCGAGTCCTTGGTGAGCATCTTGTTGACCCGGAAGTGCTTGCCGATGTCCCGCAGGAACTCGATCGCGGACATGCCCGCGGTCCAGTCCAGGTTGTTCACCATGACCGCGGCGTTCGCGCCCTCGAAGGAGAGGTACGGCTCGATCTGGGACCGCAGCCGCGTCACCCAGTTCGCGACCGTCTCCGGGTCGTTCAGCGTGCGCTCCGCCGTCGGCCGGGGGTCACCGATCTGGCCGGTGGCCCCGCCCACCAGGGCGAGCGGCCGGTGCCCGGCCTGCTGCAGCCGGCGCACGGTGAGCACCTGCACCAGGTGGCCGACGTGCAGGCTCGCCGCGGTGGGGTCGAAGCCGCAATAGAACGTGACGGGACCGTCCGCGAGCGCCTTACGCAATGCGTCCTCGTCAGTGGACTGGGCGAACAGCCCGCGCCACTTCAGCTCGTCGACGATGTCCGTCACGGTCGTTTCTCTCCTTGCACGGTTTCGATTGATGCCGCGGTCAGTCTATGGCGGTCATACGCCGAGGCTGACCGAGCTCATGTTGAAGTCCGGGATCCGCAGCGCCGGCATGGCGGCCCGGGTGAACCAGTCGCCCCACTCGCGCGGCAGCGTCTTCTCGGTGCGGCCGGCCTCGGACGCCCGGGAGAGCAGGTCGACGGGCGACTCGTTGAACCGGAAGTTGTTCACCTCGCCGACCACCTCGCCGTCCTCGACGAGATACACCCCGTCGCGGGTCAGTCCGGTCAGCAGCAGCGTCGCCGGGTCGACCTCCCGGATGTACCAGAGGCAGGTCAGCAGCAGGGCGCGGCCGGTCGTCGCCGCGACCATCTCGTCGAGAGAGCGCTCACCACCGCCGTCGAGCACCAGGTTGTCGATCGCGGGGGCGACCGGCATCCCGGTCAGTTCCGCCGTGTGCCGGGTGGTGGTCAGACGGTCCAGCCGGCCGTCCCGGATCCAGTCGGTCCTCGACAGCGGCAGACCGTTGTCGAAGACCGAGCCGCTGTCACCGGACGCATGGGCGATCACGAACGGCGCCGACTCGAGACCCGGCGCGTTCGGGTCGCTGCGCAGCGTGAGCGGAAGCTCGGACAGCGTCTCGCCGAGCCGGGTGCCGCCACCCGGCTTCGAGAAGACCGTCCGGCCCTCGGCGGCGTCCCGGGCCGTCGACGACCACAGCTGATAGATCAGCAGATCGGCCACGGCGGTGGGCGGCAGCAGCGTCTCGTACCGCCCGGCGGGCAGCTCGATACGGCGCTCAGCCCAGCCGAGCCGCTGGGCCAGCTCCGCGTCCAGCTCGGCCGGGTCGACATCCTTGAAGTCCCGGGTGGCACGGCCCGCCCACGCGGATCGCGACCGGTCGGGCGACTTGGCGTTCAGCTCCAGCGTGCCGTTCGGCTGGTCGTGACGCAGCCGCAGCCCCGTCGACGTGCCCAGATATGTCGAGGTCAGCTGGTGGTGCGCGAAGCCGTACAGCTCACGGCCGCCGGCCCGGGCGCGGGCGAAGGCGTCACCGAGCGCCGGGGCGAACTCCGCGAAGACGTCGGAACCCGTCTCGGCCGGCGCGTCCGTGAAATCGGGGGACGACGGCACACCGGTGATCAGCGGCTGCGCGTCCTCGGCCGGACCTGCGCCACGCGCGGCGGCCTCGGCGGCCTGCACCAGCGGCTCCAGGTCCTCGGCGGTGACGGCGGACCGTGACACGACTCCGGAGGCGGCGCCCTCGGCGCCGTCGACGGTCGCGATGACGGTCAGGGTCCGCCCCCGGGTCACCCCGTTCGTGGTGAGCGAGTTCGCCGCCCAGCGCAGATTGGCGGAGGACTCCTCGTCGGCGATGACGACACAGCCGTCGGCGGTGGACAGTTCGAGCGCGCGCTCGACGATCTCGTACGGCTTGCTGATGCGGCTCATCGGCCCGCCTCCTGCGTCGTGTTGAGGATGTTCACGCCTCGGAAGAGGGCGGAGGGGCAGCCGTGCGAGACGGCCGCGACCTGGCCCGGCTGGGCCTTGCCGCAGTTGAAGGCGCCGCCCAGGACGTACGTCTGCGGGCCGCCGACCTTCTCCATCGAGCCCCAGAAGTCCGTCGTCGTCGCCTGGTACGCGACGTCGCGCAGCTGTCCGGCCAGCTTGCCGTTCTCGATGCGGAAGAACCGCTGTCCGGTGAACTGGAAGTTGTAGCGCTGCATGTCGATCGACCAGGACCGGTCGCCGACCACATAGATGCCGCGTTCCACCCCGCCGATCAGATCCTCGGTGGACAGGCCGCCCGGGTCCGGCTGCAGCGACACGTTCGCCATCCGCTGCACGGGCACATGGCTCGGCGAGTCCGCGTACGCGCACCCGTTGGACCGGCCGAGACCCGTCAGCTTCGCGATCCGCCGGTCCAGCTGGTAGCCGACCAGAGTCCCGTCCTTGATCAGGTCCCAGGACTGGCCCTCGACACCCTCGTCGTCGTACCCGATGGTCGCGAGTCCGTGCTCGGCGGTCCGGTCGCCCGTCACATTCATCACCGGGGAGCCGTACGCCAGCTTGCCCAACTGGTCGAAGGTGGCGAACGACGTCCCGGCGTACGCCGCCTCGTACCCCAGCGCCCGGTCCAGTTCGGTGGCATGCCCGATCGACTCATGGATCGTCAGCCAGAGATTCGACGGATCGACCACCAGGTCGTACGTCCCCGCCTCGACGCTCGGAGCCCGCATCTTCTCGGCGAGCAGCCCCGGGATCCGCTCCAGCTCCGCGTCCCAGTCCCAGCCGGTGCCGGTGAGGTACTCCCAGCCGCGCCCCACCGGAGGGGCAATGGTCCGCATCGAGTCGAACTCACCCGTCGTGCCGTCCACGGCGACCGCGGTGAACTGCGGGTGCAGCCGGACCCGCTGCTGGGTGGTGACGGTGCCCGCCGTGTCCGCGTAGAACTTGTTCTCGTGGACGGTCATCAGCGAGGCGTCCACATGCGCGACGCCCTCGGCGCCCAGGAGCCGGCTGCTCCACTCGGCGAGCAGCCCCGCCTTCTCCTCGTCCGGTACGGAGAACGGGTCGATCTCGTATGCCGAGACCCAGGTCCGCTCACCGTGCACCGGTTCGTCCGCCAGCTCCACGCGCTCGTCCGAGCCCGCCGCCGCGATCACCTTCGCCGAGAGCTTCGCCATGGCGACCGCCTGGGACGCCACCTTCGCCGCGGCGTCCATGGTCAGATCCACCCCGGACGCGAACCCCCACGCCCCGCCGTGCACCACCCGCACCGCGTACCCGAGGTCGGTGGTGTCCGAGGTCCCCGAGGGCCGGGCGTCCCGCAGCCGCCAGGACGCGCTGCGCACCCGCTCGAAACGGAAGTCCGCATGCGTGGCGCCCAGCGCGCGGGCCCGGGCGAGCGCTGCGTCGGCGAGGGCCCGTAGCGGCAGGGCCAGGAATGACTGATCTACCTCATGGGGCACGTCGGCTTTCCCCTCTCGACCTGTGCGATGTGTCTCCGCAGTGAATCATGCGGCGTGGGCCCGCCAAGGGCCCCCGATTTTCCGGTATTTTTCCGCGACGGTTCCGACGCCGACCGCTGCCGCACTGTAGGAACCCCACAGCGCCTCGTGGGAGCCACTGTCAGGGGCCGAGTCCTTGGAAAGCGCACGGTACCGATAGATTTTCGAGGTACCAGACCGCTATCGAAAGGGTGATCCGTTGAGCCGCTCGGTTCTCGTCACCGGAGGAAACCGGGGCATCGGCCTCGCCATCGCCCGCGCTTTCGCCGACAACGGCGACAAGGTCGCGATCACGTACCGCTCGGGTGAGCCGCCCCGGATCCTCACCGAAGCCGGGGTCCTGGCCGTCCGGTGCGACATCACCGACGTCGAGCAGGTGGAGCAGGCATACAAGGAGATCGAGGAGAAGCACGGTCCGGTCGAGGTGCTGGTCGCCAATGCCGGTATCACCAAGGACCAGTTGCTGATGCGGATGTCCGAGGAGGACTTCACGTCCGTACTCGACACCAACCTCACCGGCACCTTCCGGGTCGTCAAGCGTGCCAACCGCGGCATGCTGCGTGCCAAGAAGGGCCGCGTCGTCCTCATCTCCTCCGTCGTCGGCCTTCTCGGCTCGGCGGGGCAGGCCAACTACGCCGCGTCCAAGGCCGGCCTGGTCGGCTTCGCCCGGTCGCTGGCGCGTGAGCTCGGCTCGCGGAACATCACTTTCAACGTCGTCGCGCCCGGTTTTGTCGACACCGACATGACCCAGGCGCTCAGCGAGGAGCAGCGCAAGGGCATCGTCGCCCAGGTGCCGCTGGCCCGCTACGCGCAGCCCGAGGAGATCGCCGCCGCGGTGCGCTTCCTCGCCTCCGACGACGCGTCGTACATCACTGGAGCCGTCATCCCCGTTGACGGCGGATTGGGCATGGGTCACTGACCACCATGATCGGAATTCTCGACGGCAAGCGCATCCTCATCACCGGTGTGCTGATGGAGTCCTCCATCGCCTTCCACACCGCCAAGGTGGCCCAGGAGCAGGGTGCCGAAGTCATCCTGACCGCCTTCCCCCGGCCCACGCTGACGGAGCGCATCGCCAAGAAGCTGCCCAAGCCGGCCAAGGTCATCGAGCTGGACGTGACCAACACCGAGCACCTGGACCGGCTCGAAGGCCTGGTCCGTGAGGAGCTCGGTTCGCTGGACGGCGTCGTCCACTCCATCGGCTTCGCGCCGCAGGACGCGCTCGGCGGCAACTTCCTGAACACCCCGTTCGAGTCGGTCTCGACCGCGATGCACGTGTCGGCGTTCTCGCTGAAGTCGCTCGCCATGGCCTGCAAGCCGCTGATGAGCGAGGGCGGCTCGATCGTCGGCCTCACCTTCGACGCACAGTTCGCCTGGCCGCAGTACGACTGGATGGGCCCGGCCAAGGCCGCGCTGGAGGCCACCTCCCGCTACCTCGCCCGCGACCTGGGCAAGGACGACATCCGCTGCAACCTGATCTCCGCCGGACCGATCGGCTCGATGGCGGCCAAGTCCATCCCGGGCTTCTCGGAGCTCGCGGACGTGTGGAACACCCGCTCCCCGCTGTCCTGGAACATGGCCGACCCGGAGCCGGCCGGCCGCGGTGTCGTCGCCCTGCTCTCGGACTTCTTCCCGAAGACCACGGGTGAGATCATCCACGTCGATGGTGGCGTGCACATGATGGGTGCCTGACCCCGTACGACCCGGCACGATCCGGCCGCGTACCACCTCCGAGCGGGTGGTGCGCGGCCGGCGTGCGTCTGCGCCCGGTCTTCCCCCGCTCAAGTCGAAAAGACGGTCGTTCCACCGCAGAATGTGGTGGAACCGGACTTTTTGGTCAGGCTGCGGAGGTGATCGCTGTGCGCACCACGCGTCGCCGAACCTGGGCCCTGCTGGCGGCCTCGGCCGTCGCCGTCGCACTTGTCGCCCCCATCGGCATATCCGTCGTGGGGCGAATAGGCGCCGGAGCGTCCGCACCCGCCGGCCCCACGCCTGACCCCTCCGGCGCCGAATGCCGTACGACGATCCAGGGCTCCCAGGTGGTCGCCTACTGCCACAACCCGTATCCCTCCATCGACCGGGTGCAGCTGCACACCGAATGCGGCCGCTGGTGGGACATCGACGCGGACGGCATACCCGTCGACGTCGCACCCGGACGGACGGTGCGGCTCGACGACCGCTGCTGGAAGGAAGTCGCCTCCGCCTGGGTCACCCACCGGCGGATATAGGTCCACCCCTCCGGGTCAGCTCCGTTCCACCAGACAGCTCAGTGCGTGGCTCGCTGCCTCGGCGGCCGCGGTCTCCGCGTCGCCTGCCCGGATCGCCTCGACCAGTCGCCCATGGTCCATATGGTTCTCCGGCCGCAGTTCGTGCCCGACATCGACCCGCAGATAGTCGCGCAGCAGATCCGCCAGATCGGCATAGAGACCCGTCAGTACGTCATTGTGCGAGGCTGCGACCACGGCCAGATGCAGCGTCGCATCCGCCGCCACGAACGCCTCCGCGTCCCCCGCGGCCCAGGTCTCCTCGCGGCGCGCCATGAGAGCGTCCAGCTGCTTCAGATCCCGCTCGGTGCGCCGGACGGCCGCCAGCCGGGCCGCCGACGACTCCAGTGTCGAGCGCAGCTCGGCGACATGGCGCGGGTCGGCGGAGGCGAAACGGCGCTGCATCACCCCGGCCAGTTCGCTGGTGGCGACGACATACGTGCCCGACCCCTGACGGATGTCCAGCAGCCCGTTGTGCGCGAGCGCACGCACCGCCTCACGGACGGTGTTGCGGGCCACCCCCAGCTGCTCGACCAGCTCGGGTTCGGTCGGAATCCGCGAACCGACGGGCCACTCGCCCGAGGTGATCTGATTCCTCAGCTGGGCAATCACCTGGTCGGCGAGTGCCGAACGTCGCGGAGACGTCAGCGCCATGATGCTCCTTGCTCGGTTCCTTGGGTCTGCGGATTCTCGGGTCTGCGGGTTTCCCGAAGGTTTCCGAAGCTTCTCAGACGATTGGACAACCAATCATCCCATGATTCTATGATGGGCCCCATGTCCGACGACGAGACCCAGCACCAGCCCCTGACCCTGAAGAGGCACACCACCGCGGCGAACATCCCCCTGGACGCCCCGGCCCCGCAGACCGCCGCAGGCCCAGCCCCCTGGCTGCTCCGCCTGGTCGCCGTCGGTCTCGTCCTCACCGCGCTCAACCTCCGCCCCGCCATCACCAGCCTCGGCGCCCTCCTCGAAGAGGTACGGGACGGGCTGCACATGAGCGGCAGTGTCGCCGGTGTCCTCACCTCCGTACCGCCGCTCTGCTTCGCCGTCTTCGGCATCATGGCGCCGCGCCTCGCCCGCCGCTTCGGCCCCGGCGCGGTCGTCTGCGCCGGCATGGTCGCCATCACGGCCGGACTGCTGATCCGGCCCCTCGTCGGCTCCACAGCCGGGTTTCTCGCCGCCAGCGCCCTCGCGCTCATGGGCATCGCCGTCAGCAATGTCCTGATGCCGGTGATCGTCAAGCGCTGGTTCCCGGACCGGGTCGGCTCCATGACCGGCCTCTACTCCATGGCGCTGGCCCTCGGCACCTCACTGGCCGCGGCCGTCACCGTGCCCATGACCGATGCGCTCGGCGGCAGTTGGAAGGCCGGTCTGGGGATCTGGGCCGTGCTCGGGGCTGCGGCGGTCCTGCCCTGGATCCCGCTGGTACGGGACCGGCGCGGCGCCCAGGGACAGCCCGCCGCCCAGCAGCACCAGGACGTCCCGGCCCTGCGGATCACCCGCTCCCGCACCGCCTGGGCCCTCGCCTGCTTCTTCGGCCTCCAGGCCACGGCCGCGTACATCACCATGGGCTGGATGCCGCAGATCTTCCGCGACGCCGGGGTCTCCGCCGGTACGGCGGGGGTGCTGCTCGCCGTGACCATGGCCATGGGCGTGCCGCTCGCCTTCGTCATCCCTCGGGCCGCCGCCCGGATGCGCAACCAGGGCCCGATCGTCGTCGTACTCGGCGCCTGCGGCCTCATCGGCTACGCCGGTCTCTACCTTGCACCGGCGGGCGGCGCCTGGGCCTGGGCGCTCCTCCTCGGCATAGCCAACTGTGCCTTCCCGCTCGCCCTCACCATGATCGGCATGCGGTCCCGGAGCGGCGCCGGAGTGGTCCGGCTGTCGGCGTTCGCCCAGTCCACCGGCTATCTGATCTCGATCCCCGGCCCGCTGCTGGTCGGCGTGCTCTACCAGCACAGCGGCGGGTGGGGGCTGCCGATCGCGCTGATGGCGGGCCTCATGGTGCCGCAGATGGTGGCGGGAATTCTGGCCGGGCGGGACCGGACGATCGAGGACGAAAGCTGAGATGCGAGACTGGCTCCATGCCAGTGCTCGATCCGAATCCCCAGAACGGTCAGAAGAAGCTTCTCCTCGTGCTCGGAGTGATGCTCCTGATCACGGTGATCATCGGAGTGATCGCTTCGATTGCCTCTCCCTGACACCTGCCCGGGTGCCGCGCCCCACGTCCCCGCCGGGGACGGTGGGGCTAGCACCACCATCCCCTAGGGGGCCAGGGTCAGGGTGAAGTGGGTGGGTCACCGGATGGGACGGGCGCCGCCGGATCCGTAGGTTTCAGGTATCAGAACCGATGACCCACGGAGGCGGACATGTCGGCCCGTACGTACACCCGGTCCCCCCGCCCCGCGTCGGCCGGGGTCGAGATCCGGCTGCCGTGGTGGGCCATCGCGCTCCCCTCGGTGGCCTTCGCGGCCCTCCTGCTGATGATCGTGGGATCCGGCCAGGCGCACGCGGCGACGGGCGACCCGGCGATCGGTCGGTTGCTTCAGCGAATCGTGGACCTACTGATCCTCTGAGGGCGTTCACCCGCAGCGGGGGAGCCCCTCAACACCCTGCGACGGGCGGAACATTTCATGCGAAGCTGAGGTGTATGAGCGTCGATACACCTCGCAGGATCGTCCTTCTCAGACATGCAAAGGCGGAATGGTCGCAGGACTCCGACCACGAGCGGCCGCTCGCGGAGCGCGGCCGCAAGGATGCGCCGGTGGCAGGCCGCAAACTCGTCGATTCCGGCATCGTCGTCGACCTGGCACTCTGCTCGACCGCCGCCAGGACGCGCGAGACCTGGAAGCTGGCGGTACACGAGATGCCACAGCGTCCCAGGACCGTGTACGAGGAGCGGCTCTACGAGGCCTCGCTCGGCGAGCTGATCGCCCTGCTCAACGGAACCCCCGACGACGTGCAGAACCTGCTCCTCATCGGCCACAACCCCGGGATGCACGCTCTCGCCGACGCGCTCTCCTCATCGGCGGAGGGCGACACCCTGGCCCGGATGAGCCGCGGCGGATTCCCGACCGCCGCATTCGCCGTCGTCGAGTTCTCCGGTTCCTGGAAGGGCGTGGAGCACGGCGTGGGCAAGCTGGTCGAGTACTGGACGCCGAACGACTGATCGCGACGTCGTACGCGGATGGGCCCGGCACGGGTGAGGTGCCGGGCCCATCCGCGTACACGGAGCGGTCGATCGGTCAGGCGAGACCGTCGGCGGCCTCGACCTCTTCGCGGGTGATCCCGAGCAGATACAGCACGGTGTCCAGGAACGGCACGTTCACCGCGGTGTGCGCGGCCTCGCGGACGACCGGCTTGGCATTGAAGGCGACCCCGAGACCGGCCGTGTTCAGCATGTCCAGGTCATTCGCACCGTCGCCGATCGCGACGGTCTGCGCCAGCGGCACCCCGGCCTGCTCGGCGAAACTGCGCAGCAGCCGGGCCTTGCCCGCCCGGTCCACGACGTCGCCGACGACCCGTCCGGTGAGCTTGCCGTCGACCACTTCCAGAGTGTTGGCGGAGGCGAAGTCGAGCCCGAGCCGTTCCTTCAGGTCATCCGTGACCTGGGTGAACCCGCCGGAGACGACGCCCACTTGATAGCCGAGTCGCTTCAGTGTGCGGATCAGAGTGCGCGCACCGGGAGTCAGTCGCACCTCGGCGCGCACCTTCTCCACCACCGACACATCGAGCCCGGCCAGCAGTGCCACTCGCGCGTGCAGCGACTGCTCGAAGTCGAGCTCCCCACGCATCGCCTGCTCGGTCACCTCGGCGACCTTGTCCTCACAGCCGGCGTGCGCCGCGAACAGCTCGATGACCTCGTCCTGGATCAGCGTCGAGTCGACATCCATGACGACCAGCCGCTGCGCCCGGCGGCTCAGTCCGGCGGACACGACCGCCACATCGACGCCGATGCCGGCGGCCTCGGTCGCCAGCGCGGTCCGCAGCTCCGCGGTTCCGGTGCCGGACACGGCGAACTCGACGGCCGTGACCGGGTACTTCGCCAGCCGGAAGATCCGGTCGATGTTGCCGCCGGTCGACGTGATCGTGGCCGCTATGGCAGCGGTCGACTCGGCGGTCAGCGGGTGTCCGAGCACAGTCACATGGGAGCGCCCGTATCCACGCGGCCGGTTGTCACCGGTACCGGAGATGATCTCGGCCTGCAGCTTCAGCGATTCGGCCCAGCTGTGCACGGTCGCCCGCAGGTCGCCCTCGGTGGTACCGCCCGCGGTGGGGGTGGTGACCAGTGCGCACAGAACGATGCGGCCACGGGTGACGACCTGCTCGATGTCGACGACATCGACCGCATAGGCGGCGAGCGTGTCGAAGAGCCCGGCGGTGATTCCCGGACGGTCCTTCCCGAAGATCTTCACGAGAAGGGTGGGGGTGTCGGTGCCCTGACGGGACTCAGGGGCCTCAGAGGGCTCGGGAGACGGGGAGGACTGAGGGGACTGAGATGCGCTCATGGTGTTCCCACCGTATCGGTCTCCCTCACCCCCTCGAACCCCCGTCCCGCGGACCGGACAGCGGAAACGGTCCCCGGCCGACCCGTCCCGGCCCCTGTCCGCGGCGGGAGTGAGCGGCCCTGCACGGCGCGTGTCCGAGGCGACCGGCCATTCGAGCCCCGGGGGTCCCGCATGCCCTCAGGGCAGGATGAAGCTGCGCCCCGTCCGGGGGCCGGGCGCTCTCGGGCCCTGCGGCAGTCGGGGACAACTCGGTCAGCCGGCTCCGGGCGGCCTGCCCGGCGGCGGCAACCCTTCCACGTCCCCCGGCCCGGGTCCGGGTCCGGGCCCCGGCGGCGGCACAGCCGGCCGTACGGGCGGACCGATCGGCCCCACCACCGTCGGCGCACCGTGAATCCCGTCCCTCGCCGGATCCGGATACGGACGCAGGTACGGATTGGTCTCGTCGTGCGGCGGCCGGTACACCCGCGACGGTATGTACGGTCCGGGCCCCCCACCGCCACCGCTGTCTCCGCCGGCCGGCCCCGCCCCCGACGGAACCGCCCCCGCCAACCAGGCCACCGCCGCCCCCACACCGCCCGCGCCCGCACCCCACACCGCACCCAGCAAGGCAGCCGTCCCCGTCCGCCCGTGCAACTCGATCCCTGCGCCGAACGCGTCGAGGCCCAGCACCGAGAGCGACGCATCCGCGGACACCTGCGTCAGCCACACCAGGAGCGCCAGCGCCGACGCTGTTACGCCTCCGAGCCGCACCGCACACCGCCCCACGAACCCGGCCCCGGTCAGCTCCCCCCCCGGGGCGTACGGGTCGCGGCCAGCACCCCCGCGTACAGCATCATCACTGCGGCGGCGACCGCCAGCAGCCAGACCCGGCCGGCCAGCCCGGCCAGCCGCCCGACCGTCACCGGCTCGTCGGCGGACACCCGTAACAGCTCGTCCAGCGGATCGGGCAGCACCTTGGCCGGCTCACCGGTCGCCTGCCCGTCCCACGGCACGAAGAGGCCGAGCGGCACCCCGAGCCACGCCCCGTTCGGCGCCCCGAGCAGCGCGGCGCCGACGATGCGTTTCGGGTGGGCGTCGCCGACAGCCGCGTACGCCGCGGCAGCGCACCCGGCGACCACCGCGACCAGCAGAACCGACACGACCGCGGACGCCGCAGGCCGCACCGTCCGGTCCAACCCTGCCAGCCCGGACGGCAACGGGGTGCGGCGCGAGGCGAGCAGGGCGATGACCAGTACTCCGAGCACCCAACACGCGCCACCCGCGAGGGACTTGGACGAGTCGACGGTGAACCCGACCTGTGCCTGCGCCCGGACGAGGTCCGCCAGCCGGTCCGGCAACAGTCCGACCGGATCACCGAGCCCGCCGGGCAGACCGCCACTGCCTCCCGCCCCTGGCACCCCGTCCAGCTCCAGCGCCCCGCCGTCGATCGTCACGACATCGTGACCTGCCCAGGCGAGCCCGCCGTGCACGGCGACGAACATGACCGCCACCGCCCCTGCACGGAACGCGAGTTCGGCACCGGAGACGACCGCTCCCACCCCGCGCAGCGACCGCAGGAAGAAGAAGGAGAGCAGCAGTGCACCGACCAGCCCCACCCCGAGCGGTGTGACGGCGAGTGCGGTGTGCGCCTCGGCGTCGTCCAGCCCGAACGCCGAGACACTGCCGGACGGGGAGACCGATCCACCCGCTCCCAGCACCACGACGGCCGCCGTCATCGGTCCCAGCGCCCCGGCCGAGTCGGCCCCGAGCAGATGCAGCCCGAGTGCCGCTGTCCCCGCCATCCCGGCCATCGCCCAGCTGACCGAGGCGATGGCCGCCAACACCACGTCACCCCACGGGATACGCCCCGTACTGCCGTCCCCGCTCCCGCGTGCGTACCTCGCCATCAGGGCCCCCTCAATCCGCGCCGAGATGCCCTGAGTTGACCTGGTCACTCATGATCCGTACACACTCGTGGGCGCTTCCCACTCTCCGAGCCTGTTTCTCCTCCGTCAACGGTGCGGCGCAGCAGGTCTCGATGGGGTCTTGACCCCGCCCGACTTTCGTATCGGTGACTGCTCCTGGAATAGTTCCCCACGATGTTCAGCATCCCTAGACTCCCTGTGATGGGGGTAACTCGGGGGACAACTAGTGGGGCGCGGAGTGCCGGAACTCGTACTGGAATTGAATGGAAGGACCTGGACGCTCGATCCGTCCAGGCCATACACCCTCGGTCGCGATCCACAGGGCGACCTGACGATCGACGACGCCAGGGTTTCGTGGCGGCATGCCACGATCAGCTGGACGGGCCGGAGTTGGTTCATCGAGGACCACGGTTCCACCAACGGCACCTATGCGCAGGGCCGGCGAATCCACCAGATGGAAATCGGGCCGGGCTCGGCCGTGCACCTGGGCAACGCCACTGACGGACCGCGGCTGAGCTTCAGCGGCGCCGCCGATGTGTACAGCGGTCAGGCCGCGGGCGCGCAGCAGGCCCCCGCTCAGCAGCCCCAGCAGGGTGGCGCGGGCCGGCCGGGACAGCAGCAGGACCCCGCGGCGCACCAGCAGCAGGCATGGCAGCAGCAGGGCGCGCCGCAGCAGCCTCAGGTCCCGCACCAGCAGGGCGTGGCGAAGCCGCCCGCCGCGGGTGGACCCGGTGGTGCCGCGGGGGCTCCGCCGGTCTACGGGGACCGCAGTCCGACGACGTTCCACCAGGTGGCCCTGGGCAGGGTCATGCGCATCGGTCGTGCCCTGGAGAACGAACTCGTCGTCTCCGACCTCCAGGTCTCGCGCCACCACGCCGAGTTCCACGCGACACCCGACGGCCGCTTCGAGATCCGCGATCTCGGTTCCCACAACGGCACGTACGTCAACGGTCAGCCGCTCCAGAAGTCCGGCTCCGCGCTGATCGGCCCGAACGACATCGTCGGCGTCGGTCACTCGACCTTCCGTCTGGTCGGCGACCGGCTGGAAGAGTTCGTCGACACCGGTGAGGTCTCCTTCTCCGCCCGCCACCTCACGGTGACGGTCGACGGCGGGAAGCAGATCCTCAAGGACGTCTCGTTCGGCGTCCCGGAGAAGTCGCTGATCGCGGTCATCGGCCCCTCGGGTTCCGGCAAGTCCACCCTGCTCAAGGCGCTCACCGGCTACCGGCCCGCCAACCAGGGTGACGTCCTCTACGACAACCGGAACCTGTACAAGCAGTTCGCCGAGCTGCGCCAGCGCATCGGTCTGGTCCCGCAGGACGACATCCTGCACAAGGAACTCACGGTCGCCAAGGCCCTCAAGTACGCGGCCAAGCTCCGCTTCCCCGCGGACACCACCGAGGCCGAGCGCCAGTCCCGGATCCATGAGGTCCTCACCGAGCTCAAGCTCGACATCCACAAGGACAAGAAGGTCACCTCGCTCTCCGGTGGCCAGCGCAAGCGTGTCTCGGTCGCCCTGGAGCTGCTCACCAAGCCGTCGCTGATCTTCCTGGACGAGCCGACCTCGGGCCTCGACCCGGGCATGGACCGCGATGTCATGCAGCTGCTGCGCGGCCTCGCCGACGACGGCCGTACGGTCCTCGTCGTCACGCACTCGGTGGCCGAGCTGGCGATCTGCGACAAGCTGCTCGTGATGGCGCCGGGCGGCTCCGTCGCCTACTTCGGTCCGCCGGAGGAAGCGCTCAACTTCTTCGGCTACACCACCTGGGCCGATGTCTTCTCCGCGTTCGAGAACTATCGCGACTACGACTGGGCGGGCCGCTGGCGCGGTTCGCAGCACTACCAGATGTACGCCGCGGACATCGACGCCGTCGCCGCACAGTCCGTACACATGCCGCCCCCGCAGCAGATGCGCCCGCCGAAGCCGCAGGGCTGGGGGACGCAGCTGTGGACGCTGATGCGCCGGTACGTGTCGGTGATCGCGTCCGACAAGGGCTTCATGGGTCTGATGGTGATCCTCCCGGCGGTGCTCGGCATCGTCAGCGTGGTCATCCCGGCCGACTTCGGCCTGGCCCCGCCGAAGCCGCCGTCCCGGTTCAACGGAGATGCCGGAACGATCATGCTGATCCTCGCGGTCGGCATGTGCTTCTCCGGTGCGGCCAACTCCGTACGAGAACTGATCAAGGAACGCGTCATCTACGAACGGGAACGGGCCACCGGCCTCTCCCGCTCCGCCTATCTGATGTCCAAGGTGATCGTCCTCGGCGTGATCACGGCCATCCAGGGCGTCATCATCTGCGGGATCGGCTTCGCCACCCGCGATCTGCCCGAAGAGGGTCTGATCATGCCGCCGGCCGTCGAGCTCTGCGTGACGATCATCGCGCTCGGCTTCACCTCGATGATGTTCGGTCTGGTGATCTCCTCGCTGGTGAAGACCTCCGAGAAGACCATGCCGCTGCTGGTCATGTTCGCGATCGTCCAGGTCGTCTTCACCGGCATCCTCTTCCAGGTGTACGGATCGCCCGGCCTGGAGCAGTTCGCCTGGCTGATGCCGTCCCGCTGGGCCATCGCGGGCGCGGGCTCGACGCTCGACCTGGCGCACCTGATGCCGCCGTGGGACCAGAAGAACCCGACCGACCTGGACCCGCTGTGGGAGCACACGGCCGGTCAGTGGGGGATGAACATCTCGGTGCTGCTGTTCCTCGGCATCATCTGCGGCTTCGCGGTCGCGCGACTGCTGCGCCGCCACGAGCCCGAGGTCATGCGCAAGTAGACGCGGGCACCGCGCACGGAACGCCGAAGGGCGGCACCCGATCCGGGGTGCCGCCCTTCGGCGTATGCGTGTGCGCGGTGCCGTGCCGCGTCGATCAGTACGCGCTGTTGACGTTGTCGATCGAGCCGTACCGGTCGGCGGCGTAGTTGGCCGCGGCGGTGATGTTGGCGACCGGGTCGTAGATGTTCATCGAGGTACCGGGGACGTGGTACGCGTTGAACGTCGGCTGGATGACCTGCAGCAGACCGCAGGACGGGGTGCCGTTCTGGGCGTTGATGTCCCAGCCGTTGATCGCGTTCGGGTTACCGGTGGACTCCCGCATGATGTTGCGGTGCAGACCGTCGTACGAACCCGGGATGCCCTTGGCCTTCATGATGGCCAGCGCCTCGGAGATCCAGCCGTCCAGGTTGTTGGCGTAGACCGGAGTACGGGCGACGGAGCGCGTGGTGACCTGGGTGGACCGCTTCGCGGCATCGGCCTTGGCCTTCGCGGCGGCCTCGGCCTTCGCCTTGGCGGCAGCCTTGGCCTTCGCGGCGGCCTGGGCCTTCGCCTTGGCTGCGGCGACCAGCTTCGCCTTGGCCGCGTCAGCGGCCTGCACCAGCTTCTCGGCGGTGGAGTGCTGCTCGATGATGCTGGCCTGGATGGTCCTGGCCTGCGGGGCACTGGGGGCGAGGCTGAAGACCACCGGAGCGGCGGAAGCGGCCTGCGGCTCGGTCTGCGGCTTGGCCGGCGTCTCGGCGTGGGCCGGGACGAGGGAGAGCGAGAGAGCGGCGGCGGCGACGGCGGAGACGCCCGCCACGGAGAGCTTCTGGGTCTTGTTCAGGCAGCGAATACGGCGGGGGATGCTGGACGCGGACATTCAGTCGTACCTCTTCGAATCGCTGGAGTCCTCACGGAGGACGAGACGGAAGCGACGATTCGCATCTCCGTCGGGGACGAGTGCAATTCTTAGCGGCCGCAAAATCCCGTGGCAAAGGAGTGACGTACGAAGCTGGGTAGTGGATCAGGGGAGCGCTCGAACGGGACGGTCCGCGCTCGTGACCACTCATGTGGCCCTTATGTATCCACTAGCCGACTTCGTAAGTGACGTGGGTCCTATGCGCGGCCTCACATCGGCCGCGTAACAACTTCACCAATCGTTGCTTCGGCAATTCAGAGCGTGAGACTCCGTTTCGGGGAGCAGGAGATGCACGTCCCCGAACTCATGCCAGAGGTACCCGTGCCGCAGCGCCTCCGGGTATGCGCACTGCAGCGCGGCCCGCCCCGCGACCGCCTCCAGCATCAGCAGATGCGAGGCCGCCGGCTCGTGCAGCCCGGTCAGCAGCCCGTCCACCACCCGCACCCCGCGCTGCGGCGTCACCACCAGATCCGTCCAGCCGGCCGCCGGTCGCACCACCCCGTCCGCGCCCGCAGACGACTCCAGCGCCCGCACCGCCGTCGTACCGACCGCGATCACCCGCCCGCCCGCCGCCCGTGCCGCGTTGACCAGCCAGGCCGTCGTCCGCGGCACCTCGAAGCGCTCCGGGTACGGCGGCTCGTACGCCTCGGCCGACGCCACCCCGGTATGCAGCGTCAGCGGCGCGAACTGCACCCCGCGACGCACCAGCGCGGCCACCAGCCGCGGCGTGAACGGCCGCGCTGCGCTCGGCATCTCCGCCGAACCGCTCCCGTCGGGGGCCTGAACCGCGAACACCGTCTGATACGCGGACAACGGCTGGTCCCGCTCCGTGTACCCGTAACGGATCGGCCGCCCGTACCGCCGCAGCAGCCCCGGCACCTCCGTCGACACCCGCGCCCACCACAACCTGGCGCCCGCCGCCGCACCGCCCAGCGGCTCCTGCAGCACCAGCCGCGAGCCGCCCGGCAGGTGGACGACCGTCCCCGTCGGCCCACCGCGGCGCGGCACCGTCGCCCCCGTCCCGTCGGGGTGGCGCAGCTCCACCGCCCAGCGCCCGTCGTCACCCCGCGTCGAGAAGTGCACGACCACCCGCGCACCGCCGGTCCGCCCGTTCACCGCGGCGGGCAGCGTCGCAGACGTATTGACGACGAGCACGTCCCCGGCCCGCAACTGCTCCGGCAGCTCCCGGAACGCATGGTGCGACACCTCCCGGCCCCGGGACACCAGCATCCGTACGTCATCACGCCCCGCGCCGCGCTGCTCCGCCGGCACCCGGGCCGAGAGCTCCGCGGGCACCGTCAACGCGTCCAGGGCGGTCACAGCTCCACCACTGTCTCTGGTGTCTCCGTCAGCGCAGGTGCCGCATACCGTCCGCTCGCCGGCCGGCGGTCCAGCAGACGCAGGAACGCGGGCACCACGCTCTCAGGACGCGGTCGCGGATCCTCGTCCTCGGGTACCGCCGCCGCATACAGATCGGTCTGCATGTCGCCCGGATCGACCGCCCACACGCGCAGCCCCGGCTCCTCCACCCCCAGCACCGCGGCCAGCTGGTCGAGCGCCGCCTTCGACGCCCCGTAACCGCCCCAGGTCTCGTACGGCTCCGCGGCCGCGTCCGAACTCACCATCACGACCGCGCCCGCCGCCGACGCCCGCAGCAGCGGCAGCGTCCCCTGCACGAGACCGAGCGCCGCCACCACATTGGTCTCCAGCGCCTGCCGGAGCCCGCCCAGCGACAGCGCGTCGAGCCGCACGAGCGGCTCCGCACCCAGCGCACTCGCATTGCTCACCAGCAGATCGAGCCCGCCGAACTCACCGGCGGCGGCCACCAGTGCCCCGCGGTGTGCGGCATCCGTGACATCCCCGGGTACGGCCGCCACCCGCGCCCCGCACGCCGCCAGCTCCTTCGACGTCTCCTCCAGCGCGCTCGCGGTCCTGGCGTCCAGCACCAGATCCCAGCCCCGCTGAGCGAGCGCGGCTGCCAGCGCACGCCCCAGTCCCTTCGAAGCGCCCGTGATCATCGCGACAGGCATGCCAACCGTCCCCTTGTTACCTAGGCGATCACCGATGGACCTCGGCACCCCCAACGTAGGAATGTCGCCGTGCCCCGCGCCTCGTCCGCGAGCCGCACCCCCGCAAGGCACTTCGACCTAGGGCCGACGCCCTAGGCACCGGCCGTCCACAGGCCGATCCGGAGCCCCACCCCCGCCGGTACGGTGAGGCCATGAGCCACAGCCCACCGTCGGGCCTCGCAGCGGTGAGTGACGCGCTGCTCGCCATGAGCCGCCACCTCGAAGTGCGTGACGTCCTGAAGACCATCGTCGCCTCGGCCCGCGAACTGCTGGACGCCGAGTACGCGGCCCTGGGCGTCCCCGACGACCACGGCGGCTTCGCCCAGTTCGTCGTCGACGGCGTCAGCGACGAGCAGTGGAAGGCCATCGGCCCGCTGCCCCGGCAGCACGGCATCCTCGCCGCGATGCTCCACGAGGCGAAGCCGGAGCGCCTCGCCGACGTCCGCAAGGACCCCCGCTTCGAGGGCTGGCCGGCCGCCCACCCGGACATGTCCGACTTCCTGGGCCTGCCCATCAGGGACGGCGACGAGATCATCGGCGCGCTCTTCCTCGCCAACAAGCGCTGCCCCAAACCCCAGGGCGGCTGCGGCTTCACCGCGCAGGACGAAGAGCTGTTGTCGATCCTCGCCCAGCACGCGGCGATCGCCCTCACGAACGCCCGGCTGTACGAGCGCAGCCGCGAGCTCACCATCGCCGAGGAGCGCTCCCGCCTCGCCCACGAGCTGCACGACGCGGTCAGCCAGAAGCTGTTCTCCCTGCGGCTGACGGCCCAGGCGGCCGCCGCCCTCGTCGACCGCGACCCGGCCCGCGCCAAGGGCGAGCTCCAGCAGGTCGCCGCTCTGGCCGCGGAGGCAGTGGACGAGTTGCGCGCCGCCGTCGTCGAACTGCGCCCCGCAGCGCTCGACGAGGACGGTCTGATCGCCACGCTCCGCACCCAGGTCCAGGTCCTGGACCGTGCCCACACCGCCAGGGTCACCTTCGAGAGCCTCGGTGTACGAGCTCTGCCCGCCGCCCAGGAGGAGGCGCTGCTCCGGGTCTCCCAGGAGGCCCTGCACAACGCACTGCGCCACTCGGGCGCCGAGCGGGTCGACGTCACGCTCGCCCGTTGTGGCAGCGGCACGGTGCTGCGGATCACGGACGACGGCAGCGGATTCGAGCCCACGGCGACGCGGCAGGCGGGCCGCCATCTGGGTCTGGTGTCGATGCGGGACCGTGCGAGTGGTGTCGG
Organism: Streptomyces sp. NPDC057565; assembly: GCF_042801455.1. Classification (NCBI taxonomy): domain Bacteria; kingdom Bacillati; phylum Actinomycetota; class Actinomycetes; order Kitasatosporales; family Streptomycetaceae; genus Streptomyces; species Streptomyces sp. NPDC057565. Next base: position 77,444 of record NZ_JBHVFU010000038.1, read on the forward strand.
TGGCAGGCTCACCGTTGAATCGGCGCCCGGCAAGGGCACCACGATCGAGATGGAGGTCCCCGGTGGCTGACAAGATCATCAGGGTGCTGCTGGTCGACGACCACCAGGTGGTCCGCCGCGGTCTGCGTACGTTCCTGGAGATCCAGGACGACATAGAGGTCGTCGGCGAGGCGGCCGACGGCGCCGAAGGAGTCGCCCGCTCCGAGGAACTCCGCCCCGACGTGGTGCTGATGGACATCAAGATGCCGGGCACCGACGGCATCGAGGCGCTCCGCAAGCTCCGCGAACTGGACAACCCGGCCAAGGTGCTGATCGTCACCAGCTTCACCGAGCAGCGGACGGTGGTCCCCGCCCTGCGCGCGGGCGCCTCCGGTTACGTGTACAAGGACGTCGACCCGGAAGCGCTGGCCGGCGCCATCCGCTCGGTCCATGCGGGCCATGTCCTGCTCCAGCCGGAGGTCGCCGGGGCTCTCCTCGCCCAGGAGGACTCAGGCACCGGGACCGGCCGGGGGAGCACCCTCACCGAACGGGAGCGGGAGGTCCTCGGCCTGATCGCCGACGGCCGCTCCAACCGCGAGATCGCGCGGGCCCTGGTTCTCTCCGAAAAGACCGTCAAGACGCACGTCTCGAACATCTTGATGAAGCTGGATCTGGCGGACCGTACCCAGGCGGCGCTCTGGGCCGTCCGCCACGGGGTGGCGGGCTGATCAGCGCCGAAGCGGAGCGGTTCCCTCCGGGCTGAGATTCATACTGTCGGGTGTATGTCACCCGAACGGCGCATCCTGTCGGGCCCGGGGGCGTTCTCCATGGCGTGCTGCGGCGGCCGGCCGCAGCGACGCGAGGAGGATCCTGAAGTGAAGAACCTGAAGAAGGCCGCTGCCGTCACCATGATCGCCGGTGGCATCATCGCCGCCGGCGCCGGCGCGGCCTCCGCCACCGGTCACGGCGCGGGCGCCCACGGTGTGGTGACCCACTCCCCGGGCGTGCTCAGTGGCAACGTCATCCAGGCCCCGGTCCACGTCCCGGTGAACGTGGTCGGCAACACGGTCAACGTGATCGGCCTGCTCAACCCGGCCTTCGGCAACGTCGGCCACAACGGCTGACCACCCCGGTTCCCCCGATGCCGGACGGCCCCGAAAGGGACCCGTCCGGCATCAGCCATGCCGCCCCACACCACAACTCACGGCCCATCACCACCGAGGATCGAGCCGCAACGGGTCGAGCCGCACCCCCCGCACGATCAAGCCCGTCCAGCGATCGAGGACGGACGGGCCACCGGACGCCCCGGTCCCCGTTCCTGCGCCTGAGCGCTGTCCCGAGATCCCGACGCCGTGCGCTGATCCGCCGGGGATCACGGGACAACCCTCACCCCCGCTCCCGTCCCTCCACATACGCGTTGTAGGCCGCCACCTGCGCCCGCCGAGCCACCCGCTCCACCGGCCGCAGCGCCGCCCCCCGGGCCGCGATCTCCGACGCGCTCACCGCCCCGCCGTGCCCGTTCTCGTACGCCAGCGAGATCAGCAGCCCCACCCGCTGCGCCAGCTCCAGCACCCGTACCGCCCGCGGCGGATATCCCGGAGCGAGCAGCTCCCGCCCCCGCTCCGCCCGCGCCCGGTACGCATCCAGCGCCGCCTCCGCCACCGGACCGGACCCGGCCACATCGAGCCGCGACAGCGCCGCCGTCGCATCCCGCAACGCCTCCGCGAGCTCCCGCTCCGCCTCACTCAGCGACGGCACATCGGCCGGCGGCGCCTCCCGCACCGGCAGACAGCACCACACCACCTCGACGTGCAGATCACCGGCAGGCCCCGCCTCCCGCACCTCGGGCACCAGTCCGTACGGCGCACCGGACGCGATCACCGCCTCCTCGGCCTCCAGCGCCCGCGCATTGAACTCGGGCGGGCCGCTGAGCCCGAGCGGATGTCCCGGCACCGGCAGGGCGACCCGGAAGCCCGTCACTCCCAATCCGCGCAGTCGCCCCAGGGCCAGCGTGAGCCCGACCGGTCCCGCCTCACCCGGCAGCCCCTCGACGCGGTGCACCGCGTCCTCTCCGACAATCGCGAGCGCAGCGTCGTCCGGTGAGACAAGTCCGGCCAGAAGCGCGTTTCCCCATGAGGCCAGCAGCCCCGAGCGTGGTTCCGAAAGCATGGGAACAGCCTAGGGAACCGGACCTAAGAGCTGGAGCACTCTTGGGGTGGCGTAGGTTTTCCCTGGGAGCTGTGCCCACAGGCACGCGACGATCTCGAGACTGCATGGGGAGACAACGCGCTCATGAGCGATGTACTGGAGCTGGTGGACGTATCCGTGGTCCGCGACGGACGCGCTCTGGTGGACGACGTCTCCTGGTCGGTCAAGGAGGGGGAGCGCTGGGTCATCCTCGGCCCGAACGGCGCCGGCAAGACCACCCTCCTCAACATCGCGTCCAGCTACCTCTTCCCGACCAAGGGCAGCGCCACGATCCTCGGCGAACAACTCGGCGGCGTCGGCACCGACGTCTTCGACCTGCGCCCGCGGATCGGTATCGCGGGCGTCGCCATGGCCGAGAAGCTGCCCAAGCGCCAGACCGTCCTGCAGACGGTGCTCACCGCGGCGTACGGCATGACCGCCACCTGGCACGAGAACTACGACGCCGTCGACGAGGACCGGGCCCGCGCGTTCCTCGACCGGCTCGGCATGACCGAGTTCCTCGACCGCAAGTTCGGCACCCTCTCCGAGGGCGAGCGCAAGCGCACCCTGATCGCCCGCGCCATGATGACCGACCCGGAGCTGCTGCTCCTCGACGAGCCCGCCGCAGGTCTCGACCTCGGTGGCCGCGAGGATCTGGTCCGCCGCCTCGGCCGGCTCGCCCGCGACCCGTTGGCCCCCTCCATGATCATGGTGACGCACCATGTCGAGGAGATCGCCCCGGGCTTCACCCACGTCCTCATGATCCGCCAGGGCAAGGTCCTCGCCGCGGGCCCCATGGAGACCGAGCTCAGCTCCCGCAACCTCTCCCTCTGCTTCGGTCTGCCGCTCATCGTCGAGCACACCGGCGACCGATACACCGCACACGGCCTCCCGCTGTCCTGAACACCGGCGTCCTGAACGCACTGTGCCCCGGATGTCCTGATCGAAGCCCTGTCGGCGAGGGACTCACGGTCCTACCATGACCGGGTGGACATCGATGCGTGGGTGTGGTGGCTGATCGGCGCGGTCGGGCTGGGCATTCCGCTCGTCCTGACCGCGATGCCCGAGTTCGGGATGTTCGCCGTCGGAGCGGTCGCCGCGGCGGTCGTCGCCGCGCTCGGCGGCGGCATCGTGGCCCAGGTCCTGGTCTTCGTGGTCGTCTCCGTCGCTCTCATCGCGGTGGTTCGCCCGATCGCCGCCAGGCACCGCGCCGACCGGCCTCAACTGGCCACCGGCATCGATGCGCTGAAAGGCCGTCAGGCCGTCGTCCTGGAACGGGTCGACGGCAGCGGTGGCCGGATCAAGCTGGCCGGGGAGATCTGGTCGGCCCGTGCCTACGACGGAGATCAGAGTTTCGAACCCGGCCGGCAGGTGGATGTCGTGGACATCGACGGTGCCACGGCCGTTGTCATGTGACCGAACCGCTCACACGGCGGACCTCGGTCTGCCAGACTCGATGTCGATCATCATGAGATCCGGACCTCATGAGATCCGACCCCGATCATCGCGATCCGTCGGCAACCGAAGGGCACGAGGAACACGATGCAACCGATCATCATCGTCCTGATCATTCTGGTGGTGCTCGTCTTCATCGCCCTGATCAAGACGATCCAGGTCATCCCGCAGGCCAGCGCCGCCATCGTGGAGCGCTTCGGCCGCTACACCCGCACGCTCAACGCAGGCCTGAACATCGTCGTTCCGTTCATCGACACCATCCGCAACCGGATCGACCTCCGCGAACAGGTCGTCCCGTTCCCGCCCCAGCCGGTGATCACCCAGGACAACCTGGTCGTCAATATCGACACCGTCATCTACTACCAGGTGACGGACGCGCGGGCCGCGACGTACGAAGTCGCCAGCTACATTCAGGCGATCGAGCAGCTCACCGTCACCACCCTCCGCAACATCATCGGTGGCATGGACCTGGAGCGGACCCTGACCTCCCGCGAGGAGATCAACGCCGCCCTCCGCGGTGTCCTCGACGAAGCCACCGGCAAGTGGGGTATCCGCGTCAACCGCGTCGAGCTCAAGGCGATCGAACCGCCGACCTCCATCCAGGACTCGATGGAGAAGCAGATGCGCGCCGACCGTGACAAGCGTGCCGCGATCCTCCAGGCCGAGGGAACCCGGCAGTCCGCGATCCTCACCGCGGAGGGCGAGAAGCAGTCCGCGATCCTGCGCGCCGAGGGTGAGGCCAAGGCCGCGGCCCTGCGCGCCGAGGGCGAGGCCCAGGCCATCCGGACGGTCTTCGAGTCCATCCATGCCGGCGACCCGGACCAGAAGCTCCTCTCGTACCAGTACCTCCAGATGCTCCCGAAGATCGCCGAGGGCGACGCCAACAAGCTCTGGATCGTGCCGAGCGAGATCGGCGACGCTCTCAAGGGCCTCAGCGGCGCCTTCGGGAACCTCGGCAGCGGGGTCCCCGGCTTCAACACCGGCAAGGAACGCCGCGAGGAACCCCCGGTCGACTGACGCGTACACACCATCGTGCATGATCAGTGCATCAAGCACTGATCATGCACGGGGGAATCGGAATGTCCATCTGGGAAATGCTCGCCGTCTTCGGCGCGGGCATCAGCGCGGGCGCGATCAACACGGTCGTCGGTTCCGGAACGCTGATCACCTTCCCGGTCCTCCTCGCCACCGGCCTGCCCCCGGTCACCGCCACCGTCTCCAACGCCCTCGGCCTGATCCCCGGCTCCATCAGCGGCGCCATCGGCTACCGCAAGGAACTCGCCGGACAGCGGCGCCGCGCCCTCAAATTGAGCATCGGCGCGCTCATCGGCGGCCTGACCGGCGCCACCCTACTGCTGGCCCTGCCTTCCACGGCGTTCGAGACCATCGTGCCCATCCTGGTCGCCCTGGCCCTCGTCCTGGTCATTCTGCAACCTCGCATCAGCAAAGCCGTCCAGCGCCGCCGCGAGCACAACGGCACCACCGCCCGGTCCGACGGCGGCCCCCTCCTCGGCGTCGGACTGATGCTCGCCAGCGTCTACGGCGGCTACTTCACCGCCGCCCAGGGGATCATCTACCTCTCCCTGATGGGCATGCTGCTCGACGACACGATGCAGCGCCTCAACGCCGTCAAGAACGTGCTGGCAGCGGTCGTCAACAGCGTTGCCGCGCTCTTCTTCCTCTTCGTCGCGGACTTCGACTGGACGGCCGTCGTGCTGATCGCGGTCGGCTCCGCGCTCGGCGGCCAGATCGGCGCCAAGGTCGGGCGCCGCCTCAGCCCCACCGTGCTGCGCGGCTTCATCGTGGTGGTCGGCACGGCCGCCATCGTTCAGCTGGTGCTCCGCTGAACCCGAAAGCCCGCCTCCACACGGAGACGGGCTTCCGATACGACGATCTGCGTAGACGACCTACGCCCGCTATGCGGCGGTCCGGTCCAGCCACTCCGGCAGCGCCGACCGCTCACCGGCCCCCATCGCCAGCAGCATCGCCTCCGCGGGCGACGGTACGAAGGGCTGCCGCAGCAATGGCATCCCCGCCTGCTCCGGCGTCCGGGCCGCCTTGCGGTGATTGTCCTCGGCACAGGACGCCACCGTATTGAGCCAGGTGTCCTGGCCGCCCTGGGCGCGCGGCACGACGTGGTCGACAGTCGTCGCCCGTCGCCCGCAGTACGCGCACCGGTGCTGGTCCCGTATCAGCACACCCCTTCTGGACCACGGCGCCTGTCTTCGGAACGGCACCCGTACGTACCGGCAGAGCCTGATCACCCGGGGTACCGGAATGTCCACGGCGGCACCACGCATGCGGAGATCGGGATGCGACTGCTCGACAACCGCCTTGTCCTGCAGAATCAGCACCACCGCACGGTTCAGTGTCACCGTCGACAGCGGCTCGAAGCTCGCGTTGAGAACCAGCGTGTCCCGCATCTCGCCCACCTCCCGTGTGCCGCCCACCCCCTGGCAGGCCCGGATCAACTCTGGCTGGGCGGGCCGGGATGGACAACGCAATAAAAAATGCCCTGCCCTGATCTCTCCAAGACCAGGGCAGGGCAAACAGCAGGAGAACTCTCAGCTCATGGGGTACTACGCGGGACCGGTGTACTCACCGATCAGCTGAGCACGGCCCAGTGTGTGGAACCGCAGATTGAACCCGACCACGGCGGGCGACGCATTACTGTCCGGCCCCAGCTTCTCGCTGTCCACCGCATACACGGTGAAGACGTAGCGGTGGTTCTCCCCGGCCGGCGGCGCGGCGCCGCCGAACTCCTTCGACCCGTAGTCGTTACGGACCTGAACGGCACCGGCGGGCAGTCCCTCGAACTTCCCGCTGCCCGCACCGGCCGGCAGCTCCGTGACCGATGCCGGGATGTCGAACACGACCCAGTGCCAGAATCCGCTGCCCGTCGGAGCATCCGGATCGAAGCAGGTCACGGCGAAACTCTTTGCCTCCACCGGGAACCCTTCCCACCGCAGCTGCGGCGAAGTGTTCCCGGCCGCGAACACCTGGGCGTCCGCCAGCACGGCCCCGGGAGCAAGATCTTCGCTCACCACCGTGAACGAAGGCACCTCGGGATGGAAGTCATGCGGCAGCGGCGGCCTCTTCGGCTCGGTCACGTCAGCACCTCTCCTGATCGGCTCTGGAGTCTCGCCACCGACCCTAGAGCCAGTTGCGCCGACCGCCGACCTGGGCGAGCCACTGATTGAGGTATGCCGCCCAGTCGGTCCCCCGGAAGTCGTTCAGACCGACCTTGAACGCCCGGTACGAGTCGCTGCCCTCACTGAAGAGCCCCGCCTTCTTGTCCATCTCCAGCACGACATCCATCTCGCGGTCGTCCGCGACGAACGTCAGCTCGACCTGGTTCAGCCCGCGGTACTGCTGCGGCGGGAAGAACTCGATCTCCTGGTAGAAGGGCAGCCGCTGACGCGTGCCGCGGATGTGACCACGCTCCATGTCCGCGCTGCGGAATCCGAAGCCCAGCTGGCCGAACGCGTCGAGGATCGCCTGCTGCGCCGGCAGCGGGTGGACGTTGATCGGGTCGAGGTCGCCCGAGTCCAGCGCCCGCGCGATCTCCAGTTCGGTGGTCACACCGATGTTCATGCCGCGCAGGTGCTGACCGCCGAACATCGTGATCGGCGTCTCCCACGGGATCTCGAGCCCGAACGGAACGACGTGCACGGCACCTGCCTGCACCTCGAACGCCCCACCGAGCTGCAGCTTGGTGAACTCGATGTCCTGCTTCATCTCCTGGTCGTTGCCCTCGACCTCGACGCGCGCCTGCAGACCGACCGAGAGTCCCTCGATCTGCTGCGCCACGGAACCACCCTGGATCCGCACCTCGCCCTGGACGACGCCGCCCGGCACGACGTTGACCTCGGTCAGCTCCGTCTCCACCGAAGCACCACCGGCACCCATGCTCGCGAGCAGCCGCTTGAAGCCCATATTTACTCCTCCTTGGTCTGACCCCTACATACGCGCCACGACCGTAGTCGGTTCCCGGTAACCTCGAACGCCATGATCGAGGGCCTGGACCGTACGCCGCTGACGCGGGATTTCTTCGACCGCCCCGTACTGGAGGTGGCACCCGACCTGCTGGGCCGGACCCTGGTACGCATCACAGGCGACGGCCCCATCGAACTCCGCCTCACCGAGGTGGAGGCGTACGCCGGCGAGATCGACCCCGGCTCGCACGCCTTCCGTGGCCGCACCGCGCGCAACAGCGTGATGTTCGGACCACCCGGCCACGCCTACGTCTACTTCACCTACGGCATGTGGCACTGCCTCAACCTGGTGTGCGGCCCCGAAGGCGTGGCGAGCGGTGTACTGCTCCGGGCGGGTGAGGTCCAGGTGGGTGCTGAACTCAGCCGTAAGCGTCGAACCTCGGCCCGCAGTGACCGAGAACTGGCCAAAGGCCCGGCCCGTCTGGCTACCGCCCTCGACATCGACCGAGGCCTGAACGGCACTGACGCCATCGCCCACTCGGGTGCTCCCTTGTCCGTACTGCACGGCACCCCACCACCGCGCGACCTGGTACGCAACGGCCCCCGCACCGGCGTGGGCGGTGACGGAGCCGCACACCCCTGGCGCTTCTGGATCGACGGAGACCCCACGGTGAGCCTGTACCGGCCCCACGCACCACGCCGCCGCGCAACTTGACTCGCCCCTGCCGGTCACCTAACGTAGTCCGAGCCGCTTGAACGGGTACTGTTGTCGGCACGGTCCATCGGACCGAGGTTGAGCACCCGGAAGCGACCAACCACTACCTTCGATTCACCCTGACGGGTGCGAATTCGGCATGCCGTAATTCGATCCCATCGGCTCGATTATGAGCTGCCAAGGAAATCGACTAAAGTAGCGGACACGCCGAAAGGCAAAGGCCACTCCAAAGGCCACCGGAATCAAATTCGGACCGGAAACGGAAACGAAAAAGAGTCTGGTAAGGTTGGAACCGCCGGAA
>NZ_JBHVFU010000039.1:0-85801 GCF_042801455.1 Streptomyces sp. NPDC057565
TCCACCCCCGCACCCCGCCACCCAGTCGGCAGGAAACAACGCAAAGTGGACAGACCTCGACGCAGCGGAGCCGAGGAGGAGGCTTAAAGATCAAGCTTAGTCGGGCAGGTGATAGACGGCGAGGGCCGCGGTGTCGTCGTGGAGGCGGTTGTTGCTGTAGATGAGCAGGTCGTGATGGAGACGATCGAGGAGTTCCCGGGGCTGGAGGGGGCCCCAGGAGAGGACACGTTGGCGGAGGGGGTAGAAGGTCCCGGTGGGGTCGCGTGCTTCGGTGACGCCGTCGGTGTAGAGCAGCAACTGGTCGCCGGGGCGGAAGGGGTATTCGTCGACGTGGTAGGCCTCCGAGAGAAGCATGCCGAGGTTGAGGGGCGGTGCGGGGTCGGCCGTCTCCAGCTCAGTGACTCCGTCGGGGCGGATGAGGAGGGGCGGCGGGTGGCCGCAGTTGACGATGCGAACCACGTGGCGGCGGGGGATCTCCGCGAAGACGGCCGTGACGAAACGCTCGCCCATGTCGTTTCCGGCTAGGTGGGCGGCCCTGCGGTTCATGCTGACCTCCACCCGGCGGGCAACGGCGACGAGATCGGGTTCGTCGTGGGCAGCCTCGCGAAAGGCGCCGAGGAGGGTGGCGGCAGTCTCCACGGCAGGGAGTCCCTTGCCGCGGACGTCGCCGATGACAAGGCGGAGTCCGTAGGTAGTGGGGACGGCCTCATACAGGTCACCGCCGATGCGTGCTTCCGCGGCGGCGGAGAGGTAGAGGTCTTCCACCAGAATGGGTCCGATGCGGTGAGGGACCGGGCTGAGCAGGACACGCTGCGCGATCTCGGCCACGGAACGCACGGTGGCGAGAGTGCGTTCCCGGCGGATGCGGTGGGCAGCCAGGATTGTTCCAAGGACGCCGACCAGAGCTGTGCACAAGTAGGCGGCCACGTAATGGCGCTCCCACACGTATTCCACCGGGCGGCCCGCGCAGCACGGGGTGCCGGCCAGAACCGCTTCAAAGGCGATCGCGAACACGGTGAGCGCAGCGACTGTAACGGGGCCGTGAGCGAAGGCGGCAATCACGGGGAGGGCGATGAGCAGGAAGCTCACCGGCCACTGCACGGGCGTAATGGGTTCGAGCACCAGGATGCCCGCGATGTAGAAGGCGGGCAGCCAGCGCATCCATGCGGGCGCGGCCGGCATCTGCGGGCCCCCACCGCCAGGCCGCGCTGCCGAGTCGCTCGCCGCCCCGAGGCGGCCCGGCCACCTCACTGCTCACTCCGTCGCGGAGTGAGCGGCGCGCATACGGACACTGCCCGGTCGGAGGACGAAGCTACCGTGCGGCCTGCACGCGGACGGCGCTCCTGGCGGCTCCACTCACACAGCCTGTACACGCGGGACTCCTGGCACATGAGGTGGTCAGGGCGTCCATCTTGCTGTGCCGCGGCGCTCCGGGTCGGCCATTGCTCCAGCCAATGGCATGTCAGAACCTCTGTGCGGGGTCGGCCCGCCGGCCGGTGGCCGTGGTACGTCCGCAGGTGTGAGTGGTGAACGACACCGGTTCCCGAAGGACGGAGTCTCCTCGCCCGGGGAATGGCGGTGCTTCGGGCAAGGTCGGCGACCGTGCACAAAACCTGGACGCGCCTGCGCAGGCAGTCCACGCAGCCGTACGGCAACATCCGGACGCTGGAACGGGACCCGGCAATGATCCCCGACGACGGAGAGAAGACGGGCGAGAAGCAAGACGCGGCACGCAGAAGCTGGGATGCGGTGCAGCTCGACCTGTGGACGCCCGTCGATGCCGGCTACTGCCGCCTTCGGTACGCCGCTCCTGCCCCTCGAAACGGCGAACGGCGCGGGGACGTCCAAGCTGAGGCGCCAGACTCCCTGGCTTCGGCGAGGGGGAAGATAGCGCCATGGACATCCGGCAGCTGGAGCACTTCCTCGCCATTGTGGATCAGGGCGGGTTCACCCGGGCGGCGTCGGCCCTGTACGTCTCACAGCCCGCGCTGTCCCAGACGGTCCAGTCGCTGGAGCGGGACCTGGGCAGCGCTCTTTTCCACCGGATCGGCCGCCGGGCGGTACTCACCGAGGCCGGTGAAGCGCTGATCGAGCCTGCCCGCGCCGCCGTCCGGAGTCTGGAGACGGCCCGTGCCAGCGTCGCCGCCGTACATGAGCTGCGCGAGGGCCGGCTCGACGTGGCGGCGATGCCGTCGCAGGCGGTGGAGCCGCTGACGTCGATGATCCGGTCCTTCAGCGGCCGCTGGCCGGGGGTGGCGGTAGCCATCAAGGCCGCTTTCACCCGCCAGGACGTCATCGACATGGTACGCACCGGTGCCGTCGAGCTGGGGCTGCTGGCCGCCGCCGGGCCGCTGCCGGACAAGGAAGTGGCTTCCCACCTCGTCGGCGAGCAGCGCTTCGTTCTCGTGGTGCCGCCCGACGGGCCGTTCGCCGGACGACAGTCCGTGGATTGCCAGGAGCTGGCGGGGCAGCGGCTGATCGTCGGACAGCGGGGAACCGGCATGCGGGCTTACGTCGACGGTCTGGTCGAGCGCGGGATCACGTTCGCCATCGCCGTCGAGACCGAGCACCGAGTGGCCATCCTGCCGCTGGTCCTGGCGGGGGTGGGTCTGGCCGTGGTGACGGAGTCCTGGCGAGCCCTGGCAGAGCGTGCCGGAGCGCGGGTGCTGGACATCGAACCCAAGAGCACCCTCAGCGTCGGACTGATCAGTCGCCGCACCGGACTGTCACCGGCCGCCGAGGCCTTCCTGAGTACTGTCCTGCCCGCGACAGACTCTTGATAAGTGCAGCTTATAAGCCAGATTGAAATTGCGTCTTGGACGCCGTTACCGCTCCGTTGCTGCAATCGACGCATGACGAACCACCGCATTGTCTTGATCCCCGGCGATGGCATCGGCGCCGAGGTGCTGCCCCCGGCGCAGCAGGTCCTCGATGCCATCGGCCGTCGCCACGGATTCGGCTTCACCTACACCACGTACGACTGGTCCTGCGAGCGCTACCTGCGCGACGGCGCGATGATGCCCGAGGACGGCCTGGACCAGCTTCGTGACAAGGACGCCATCCTGCTCGGCGCTGTCGGCTATCCGGGCGTGCCCGACCATGTCTCCCTGTGGGGGCTGCTGATCCCGATCCGCCGCGGCTTCCGCCAGTACGTCAACCTGCGCCCGATCCGTGTCTTCGAGGGCATCGACAGCCCGGTGCGTGGCGCTGTGGCCGGAGAGGTCGACTTCGTCGTCGTCCGGGAGAACGTCGAGGGCGAGTACAGCGAGATCGGCGGACGTCTCAACCGCGGCTTCCCGGAAGAAATGGCGGTACAAGAGGCCGTGTTCACCCGGGCCGGGGTAACCCGCGTCCTTGACTATGCCTTCGACCTGTCCGCTCGGCGCGGCGGCAAGGTCACGTCGGCCACCAAGTCGAACGGCATCGTGCACACGATGCCGTTCTGGGACGAGCTGGTCGCCGAGCGCGCCGCAGCCCACCCCACTGTGACCTGGGATCAGGAGCACATCGATGCGCTGGCCGCCAAGTTCGTCCTCGACCCCGCCCGCTTCGACGTGGTGGTCGGTTCCAACCTCTTCGGTGACATCCTCAGTGACCTGGCGGCCGCCGTGGCCGGCTCAATCGGCATCGCGCCGGCCGCCAATCTGAACCCCGAACGCGAGTTTCCCTCGATGTTCGAACCGGTGCACGGTTCCGCTCCCGACATCGCCGGACGAGGCATCGCCAACCCCCTGGGCGCGGTCTGGTCGGCCGCCATGATGCTCGATCACCTCGGCCACCCCGAGGCCGGTAAGGACGTCACCGACGCCATCGCGGCGGTTCTGGCGAAAACAGACGTCCGGACTCCAGATCTGGGCGGCACCGCCAGCACCGCCGAGTTCACCGAAAAGCTCCTCGAACTCCTGTGAGCTGAACTGTGTGCCGTGGGCCGGGACGGCACGGACGATGCCGTCCCGGCCCACTCTCCCGCCCTTTCGTTGGGCACCCCTTTTTGTCTGCTTCCGAGCCGCGTTCCTCCCCCACCGGCCCCGCCCCCGCGGGACCGCGCCTGCGTCCCGGCTGCGCCCGTTCCTCAATGAGGAGAAACGCCATGGCAGCACCCGCGTCCTCCGCACCATCCCAGACCCACACGGCATCCAAGCCGTGGTACCTGCAGCTCTACTTCTGGGTCCTGACCGCGATCGCCACCGGCATCCTGACCGGCTGGCTGTGGCCGTCGGCAGGAGTGGCCCTCGAGCCGGTCGGCACCACCTTCGTCGCGGCGATCAAGATGCTCATCACCCCGATCGTCTTCCTGACCATCGTGGCGGGCATCGGCAGTGTCGACAGCCTCGGCCGGGTCGGCCGGGTAGGGCTGAAATCCCTTGCATATTTCCAGGCAGGCACCCTCGTCGCGCTCCTGGTCGGGCTGATCGCGGTCAATGTGTTCCAGCCCGGCGCCGGCGTCCACGCCCACCCGGGCGACCTCCACCTGCAGGGCGACGCCGCCCAGTACGTGAAGGACGGGCAGGGACAGAGCTGGTGGCACTTCATCACCGACCTGGTGCCCGAGAGCGCCGTCGGCGCCTTCGCCGAGGGCAACATCCTCCAAGTCATCTTCTTCTCCGTGCTCTTCGGTATCGCGCTCAAGGCCGTCGGTCCGATCGGTGAACCCATCGTGGACGGCGTGACCCGGCTCAGCGCAGTGATCTTCAAGATCCTTCACTACGTCATGCTGGCCGCCCCCGTCGGCGCGTTCGGGGCGATGGCCTACACCATCGGCAAGTACGGGGTATCCACTCTCACCAGCCTGGGCCAGCTCATCGGCCTCTTCTACGGCACCTCGGCGTTCTTCGTCATCGTGATTCTGGGCAGCGTCACGGCGCTCCTCAAAATCAACATCTTCCGGCTGCTGCGCTACCTGCGCGAGGAGTTCCTGCTTGTCCTCGGCACCTCCTCCTCGGAGAGCGCCCTGCCCCGCCTGATGACCAAACTCGAAGGACTCGGCGTCCGCAGGGACATCGTGGGTCTCACCGTCCCTACCGGCTATTCCTTCAATCTTGACGGCAGCTCCATCTACCTCTCCCTGGCCGCCGTCTACATCGGCCAGGCCACCGACACGCCCCTCAGCATCACCCAGCAACTCGGCCTTCTCGCCGTCATGCTCCTCACCTCCAAGGGCTCGGGCGGCATCACCGGCGCCGGCTTCATCGCACTCGCTGCCACCCTGTCCACGGTCGGCACCGTCCCCGCGGCCGGCATCATGCTGATCTTCGGCATCGACAAGTTCATGTCCGAGTGCCGCGCCCTCACCAACCTCGCCGGCAACAGCGTCGCCACCCTTGTCGTCGCCCGCTGGGAACGCGTCCTGGACACCGCGCACGTCAACGCCGTGCTGCACGGCAAGTCCCCTGCCATACCGGCCGCGCCGGAAAAGAAGGAAACCGACCCCACCCCGTCGGCCAATCTCACCAAGGCGCAACCCGCAGGGGCTTTTGACAGCCCCTGATCACACGCCCCCGGGCTCTGTCCTGTCGCGCCCGGAGCCCGGGCAGGGCGTACGCCAGACGTGTACGCCTCCGCAGGCCCGGCCGGGAGTTCCGGTCGGGCCTGCGCACCATATGAGCAACGTACGCAGCCTCGATGCCGCTGACCGAGCAATTTTGTTGCACCTCTCGCAGGATGGCCGGTTGAGCAACGCGGAGCCGGCCGCCCTGGTCGGCCTGAGCCCTGCCGTCCGGTCGGCCATGCGTCGGGACGGTCATACACTCGCGGCTGCGCGGCACGGCGATGCGGGGCGGCTTCGTAACTGCATGTCCAGCGCGGGGGGTCGGACTTCCTGGCCCTCGGGTGACGGCGTCGATGGGTGGTTCGGTGAGTTTCTTACGATGGCTCAACATCTACGAGGAGGCGTGGATCGATGATTCCACGCTGGCAGGGCAGCTGTGCCCAGAGTGTGGACGAGCTGACCTCAACCTGGTCTTCACCATGCCGAAGTCGTCCTCTGTGAACGTCATGGCCGCACTCTGGTGCAGTGCGTGCCTCCAAGGAATCCATCTCGGGAATTGCCCTAAGCCGGAGGCCGGGAAGATCTGGAGCTGGGACGACGCGCAACGCGAGAGGCCGGTGCCCAACTACACGTTGATTCCGCCGCAGTAGGTTCGGTACCCCGATCTCCGGTGCGACTGGGCGTCCGGGAGATGTCCGAGCTGATCAGGTGACTGACACTTGACGGCAGGGGGCGGGATGGGCGCGCCGATCCGTCGGACGCGGAGTGGGAGCTGTGGCGGCCGTTCCTGCCGGTGCGCAACGGGCGATGCGGGCGGTGGTGTGATCACCGGCAGGTGATCGACGGGATCCTGCACCGGGTACGGACCGGCGTTCAATGGCGTGACCTTCCGGAGCGGTTCAGACCGTGGAAGACGGTCTGTGAGCGCCACCGGCTGTAGTCGGCGGACGGCACTTGAGAACGTCTGCTTCAGCAGGTCCAGTCCGCGGTCCGACGCGGCGGGTGAGATCGACTGGGACGTATCGGTCGACTCCACCACCGTGCGGGCACACCAGCACGCGGCCGGCGCCCGCACCGACCCGCCGCCCGCGCCCACCGCGCCACTCGCCACTCGCCACTCGCCACGACAAGCGGGGCTACGTCTTCCTCGGCACCGTCACCGCAGCAGCCCTCGCCTTATGGCTTCGAACGTGATCGGCCGGACAGTTCCTGGACTCCAACAACTCGATTCCACGTAAGCCGGGGCACATCAGGCATGGCTTTCTCCGATGCGCGTGAGTGGGCGACTCAACTCATGCGGGCGCGCCTTACATGCATAGCCAGTACCTTGCATGCGCGCCATATGCGCAATCGCAGGCAATTTCGGCCATGCCCTATCCTTGACTTCAGTCGCTCACACGGAGGCTTCGGACCACATGACCGCCACAGACCCGGCGCTCACCGCCCTGGCCCAGGGCTGGTGCGCGCTGTCCCTGCTGCACGGAAAGATCGAGGCGCACATCGAGCGCGCTCTGCAGGCCGAGCACGGCCTGAGTGTGCGCGAGTACTCGCTCCTCGACGTACTGAGCCGCCAGCACGACGGAGAGGGCGGTCACCTGCAGATGAAGCAGGTCGCCGAGGCCGTCGTGCTCAGCCAGAGCGCCACGACCCGCCTGGTCACCCGCCTCGAGGACCGGGGTCTGCTCATGCGCTACCTGTGCCCCACCGACCGGCGCGGCATCTACACGAACGTCTCCGACGCCGGCCTCAAGCTCCTCGAAGAGGCCCGCCCGACCAACGACGCGGCACTGCGCGAAGCGCTGGACGAGGCAAACACGCGGGCGGAGCTGGCCCCGCTGGTGCAGGTCGTGGAATCCGGAACCGCGCCTGCCTGACGGCCGACCCGAGCGGTTCGGGCGAGTCGCGCACCCCGGCCCGCCCTTTCCTGGCGCAGCCTCGCGGCACACCCGTGGCCGAGCCTGGACCGGGCCGGCCGCAGACGTAGGCAACCGAGCCGCTCAGCACCCTTCCACGGACAGCACGATCTTGCCGCGCGTGTGCCCTTGGCTGCTCAGGCGCCAGGCTTCCGCCGCTTCGTCGAGCGGGAGCACCTTCTCGACATGCACACCCAGCTTCCCCCTTTCGGCCAGGTCGGCAAGGACTGAAAGGTCCACCGGGTCGGGACGGACCCACACATAGTGTCCGCCCTTCGCGGCCGCCCCGGGGTCAGCGACGGACGCGAGCCGCTCCGGCCGCCCGAGAAGGTGCAGTGATGCGTCCACAGCGTCTGCGCCGACGAAGTCGAGGGCCGCGTCGACTCCCCCGGGCGCCAACTGCGCCACACGGTCGACGAGCCCAGTGCCGTAGGTCACGGGCTCCGCGCCCAGTTGTCGCACGTAGTCATGATTGCGCACACTTGCCGTGCCGATCACGCGTGCGCCAAGCGCCACGGCGATCTGGACGCCGAGCGACCCGACGCCGCCTGCGGCCGCGTGCACCAGGACGGTGTCACCGGCGCGGACACCGACCCTCTTGATCGCCTGATATGCCGTCAGGCCGGCGAGGGGCACACCCGCGGCCTGTTCCCAGGTGAGAGCGGCAGGCTTGAGAGCCAGCATGCGCACGTGTGCGGAGACCAGTTCGGCGTAGGCACCGAACTGGACGGCGTCCTTGCGGATGTAGCCGAAGACCTCGTCGCCGGGCGCGAACTCCTCTACGTCGAAGCCGACCCGCTCTACCACTCCGGCTACATCCCAGCCGGGGACCAGGGGGAAGTGCGTCTCCATGAGCGCGTCGAGGCGCCCTTCGGCGAGCTTCCAGTCGACCGGGTTGACCCCTGCGGCCTTGACCCGGACCAGCACTTCGCCGGGGGCAACCTTCGGGTCCGGGAGATCGGTCAGCCGCAGCGTCTCCGGTCCGCCGTATCCGTTGAGGGTGATCGCCTTCATGCGGCAGCCCCCGTCGGCACGCGGACCGTCTCGAAGGTGCGTACCAAGGACTCCAGCCGGGGGTCTTCGGCCGCCTCCTGGAGGGCTTCGCGCAGCGCCGTCTCGTTGGTCGGGCGGGCCTCTTCGAGGAGCTTGAGGCCGGCGTCGGAGACGTTCGTGTAGATGCCGCGCCGGTCGGTGGGGCACAGGTAGCGCATGAGCAGACCCCGGTCCTCGAGGCGGGTGACCAGGCGGGTCGTGGCGCTCTGGCTGAGCACGACGGCCTCGGCGACCTGCTTCATCTGCAGGTGACCGCCCTCTCCGTCGTGCTGGCGGCTCAGTACGTCGAGGAGCGAGTACTCGCGCACACTCAGGCCGTGCTCGGCCTGCAGGACGCGCTCCAGGTGCGCCTCGATCCTGTCGTGCAGCAGGGACAGTGCGCGCCAGCCGTGAGCCAGGGCGGTGAGCGCGGGGGCGGTTGCGGTCATCGGGGCCTCCTTCGTCGGGCCATCCCCTTCATAGTTGCACACGAGGGCAAATTCATTCCAGTTTTTACCGCGTTTGCATTTATCGAGCGCTTGCAACTATTGTGTTGGAACGTAAGCGCCTCACGCAATCACCTGGAAGGTAGCTCCCCATGCCTCTCGCGCTCCTGGCCCTGGCCATCGGGGCCTTCGGGATCGGCACCACCGAATTCGTGATCATGGGCGTGCTGCCCCAGGTCGCGGGCGACTTCGGCGTCACCATCCCCACCGCCGGCTGGCTGGTCTCCGGCTACGCCCTCGGCGTCGTCATCGGTGCGCCGCTGCTGACCGTGCTGGGCACCAAGGTGTCCCGCAAGAAGATGCTGATGTTCCTGATGGCCCTGTTCGTCATCGGGAACACCCTCTCCGCCCTCGCCCCGAGCTTCGGCCTCATGCTCGTCGGCCGGGTCGTCGCCTCCCTCGCGCACGGCGCGTTCTTCGGCATCGGCTCGGTGGTCGCCGCCGACCTGGTGGCGCCCGAGAAGAAGGCCTCGGCCATCTCCCTGATGTTCATGGGCCTGACCGTGGCCAACATCGTCGGCGTCCCCGGCGGCACCTCCATCGGCCAGGCCGCCGGCTGGCGCGTCACGTTCCTCATCGTCGCCGCGCTCGGTGTCATCGGCTTCCTGGGCGTCGCCAAGCTCGTGCCCGAGATGGGCCGGCCCAAGACGCAGGACGTGCGCAGCGAGTTCGCGGCGTTCAAGAACGTCCAGGTGTGGCTCGCCATGGCGATGACGGTCCTGGGCTACGGCGGTGTGTTCGCCGCGATCACCTACATCACCCCGATGATGACCGAGGTAGCCGGCTACACCGAGGGCGCCGTGACCTGGCTGCTCGTCCTGTTCGGCATCGGCATGTTCCTCGGCAACCTGATCGGCGGCCGCTTCGCCGACCGCCGCCTGATGCCGATGCTGTTCACCGCGCTCGCCGGTCTGAGCGCAGCCCTGCTCCTGTTCACCGCGACCGCGCACAACAAGGTGCTGGCCGCGATCACCCTCTCGCTGATCGGCGCACTCGGCTTCGCGACCGTGCCGCCGCTGCAGAAGTGGGTCCTCGACCAGGCCCCGGCCGCCCCGACCCTGGCCTCCGCCGCCAACATCGGCGCCTTCAACCTCGGCAACGCCCTCGCGGCCTGGCTCGGCGGCATCGTCATCGCCGCGGGCCTCGGCTACACCTCCCCCAACTGGGTCGGCGCCATCCTCTCCGGCACCGCCCTGATCCTCGCCTTCGTCGCCGCCTACCTCGACCGCCGCACCCGGACCCCCGGCCGCATCGTCGCCGGGACCACGGTGAACGAAAGGGCCCCGGCGGCTATCCGGAACTGACCGGGCCCCACACCACATCCACCCCCCTGCGAAGGACCCCTCATGAGCACCACCACCATCGCCCCGCTGACCACAGACGAGGCCGAAACCCTCGTGGCCGCCGCCCGCACCGCCGCCGAAGCAGCCGGAGTCACCGTCAGCGTCACCGTCCTCGACGCCGGCGGCCACCTCCTCGCCTTCCGCCGCGACGACCGCGCCGTCCTCATCTCCGGCGAGACCAGCACCCGCAAGGCCTACACCGCCCTCCAACTCAACGCCCCCACCGCCGACCTCGTCGACCTCGTCAAGCCCGACGGCCCCTTTCACACCCTCCCCACCGCCCTCGACAAGCCCCTCCTCTTCATCGCCGGCGGCCTCCCCCTCCACCGCGACGGCCGCCTCATCGGCGCCATCGGCGTCGGCGGCGGCGCCCCCGAACAGGACCACGGCTTCGCCCAGGCCGCCATCAAGGAGCTGTCCTGATGTCCGCCACGCGCACGCCGCAGGAGGTCTTCGCCGATCACGGCACCCGCCTCGGCACCGGTGATCTCGACCTGATCAGCCGGAACTACACCGAGGACGCCGTCTTCGTCACCCCCGACGGCGTCCTGACCGGGCGCGCCGGCGTCCGGGAGGGCATCGGCCGTCTGCTCGCCGACCTCCCCGACGCCGACTGGCAGCTCACCCCGCAGTTCGCCGGGAACGTGCTGTTCCTCGAGTGGACCGCCGCCACCCCGACCCACGAGGTCACCGACGGCGTCGACACGTTCGTCTTCCGCGACGGACTCATCAGCGCCCAGACCGTCCGCTACACCCTCTCCACCCGTACTGCTCGCACCGCCTGAAGGAAAACACGCACCATGGCACCGTCCGTCATCCCCACCGTCACCCTCAACAACGGCGTCGAGATCCCCCAGCTCGGCTTCGGCGTCTTCCAGGTCCCCGACGCCGAGACCACCGCCGCGGTCAGCGCCGCCCTCGAGGCCGGCTACCGCAGCATCGACACCGCCGCAATCTACGGCAACGAGACCGGCGTCGGCCGCGCCCTCGCCAACTCCGGCATCGCCCGCAAGGACCTGTTCATCACCACCAAGCTGTGGAACGCCGACCAGGGCTACGACGCCACGCTCAAGGCCTTCGACGCCAGCCTGGCCAAGCTGGGCCTCGACCACGTCGACCTGTACCTGATCCACTGGCCCACGCCGGCCCGCGACCTGTACCGCGAGTCCTGGAAGGCCATCGAGAAGCTCGTCGCCGACGGCCGCATCCGCACCGCGGGCGTCTCCAACTTCCAGCCCGCGCACCTCGAGCGCCTCATCGCCGACACCGACCTCGTCCCGGCCGTCAACCAGGTCGAGCTCCACCCCGGCCTGCAGCAGAACGAGCTGCGCGCCGCACACGCCCGGCTCGGCATCGCCACCGAGGCGTGGAGCCCGCTGGCGCAGGGCGCCGTCCTCAAGGACGACGCCATCACCACCATCGCCGCCCGGCACGACAAGTCGCCCGCCCAGGTCGTCCTGCGCTGGCACCTCCAGCTCGGCAACATCGTCATCCCCAAGTCCGTGACGCCCGCCCGCATCCGCGAAAACCTCGACGTCTTCGACTTCACCCTCACCGACGACGAGATGACCGCCATCACCGCCCTCGACCGCGACCTGCGCACGGGCCCGCACCCCGACCAGCTCAACTGACCCTCCCGACCGGCCCGGGCGGGGCGACGCACCGCGCCGTCCCGCCGGGTTGCTCCGGCTCGCGCGGGCGTGGATGGCAGGTCCCGCCCGCGCGAGCCCCCACTTCCGGCGGTGCGTCGCGTCCTGGCGCCGTCACCGGTCGCCCCACCCCACCTCCCCTGCGTCGTTGCGATGCTGAAAGGTGTCCCCGGTTATGTCCTCCACTCCTACTGCCCTGGACCGGCTCGTGAACCCCGCGGGCCTGCCGACTCTGGGTCTCGAACTGCCCCTCGACAACGACTGGGGCACGACCCGGCTGCGCGCCGACCGGGCCGCGGGCCGCCCCTTCGGCGTCCCGGACCTGACCCGTCATGCCGAACTCGCCCGCATGGCCGACGAGTTGGGCTTCGCCGGGCTCTGGGTGCGGGACGTCCCCCTCTACGATCCGGAGCAGTTCGGCGACGCCGGTTCCGTCTTCGAGACGTTCACGCACCTCGGGCACCTCGCGGCCGTGACCGAGCGGGCCGTGCTCGGTACCGCCGCCGTCGTGCTGCCGCTTCGCCATCCACTGCTGGTCGCCAAGGCCGCGGCCACCGTCGACGTGCTCTCCGGCAGCCGGTTCGTCCTCGGCCTCGCGAGCGGGGACCGGCCCGTCGAATACCCGCTGTTCGGGGAGGACTTCCAGAGCCGCGGTGCCGCGTTCCGTCGGGGCGTGGAGATCCTGCGCGCCGCGTGGGCCCGGCACACCGACGGCGCGGGCATGGAGCTGCCCGAGCTCGGTCTGGGCGCCGACCACCATCTGGACGTCCTGCCCAAGCCGACGGGCCCCTCCCTGCCCCTTGCCATCGCCGGGCACGCCCAGCAGTCCGCCGACTGGATCTCACAGAACGCGGACGCGTCCCTCAACTACCCGCGTCCGCTCGGGGCCTTGCGCCTCAAGACGCGGGAGTGGCAGGAGCTGACCGCCGGCACGCCCAAGCCGTACCTCACGCCCATGCAGCTGGACCTCACCGGGGATCCGTCCACCGCGGCGAGCCCGATCCGGCTCGGTCTGCGCACCGGGCACCGGGCCCTGATCGACCATCTGCGGGCGATGGGCGAACTCGGCGTCGCCCACGTCTCGTTCAACCTCCGCCCCGGCGACCGCCCCGTGGAGGAGGTCCTCCACGAGCTCGCCGAGACGGTCCTGCCTCACTTCCCCTCCCCCAGCACGGCAACCGGGACCGGCGCAGTCGGCGTTGCCGCTTCCTGAACACCGGCGGCACACCGGCTCCGCATATGTCAGCAGGTCCGCTTCTTCAGGCATGGTGTGACATGACTGAGGACAAGCATTCACCGAAGTGCGGTGCCGCGCTCCTGCCGGCGGCGCTGTCGTCGGCAGGGCCTCTGGAAAGGGTTCATCACAGCTGCCCCGCG
Source organism: Streptomyces sp. NPDC057565 (assembly GCF_042801455.1). Taxonomy (NCBI): domain Bacteria; kingdom Bacillati; phylum Actinomycetota; class Actinomycetes; order Kitasatosporales; family Streptomycetaceae; genus Streptomyces; species Streptomyces sp. NPDC057565. The sequence goes on from NZ_JBHVFU010000039.1 coordinate 13,309, forward strand.
AAGCGCGCCGGTCGAAGGTGCGGGAGTTCGGTGCGGCCGATGAGACGTGGTGTGGTCAGCACGCAGTCCTGGAGGGCGGCGCCGCTGGTGGCCATGATCGTTGCCACCAGGAAAGCGGCGAAGACGACGAGCATCCAGGACGGGAGCCGGGTGAGCAGCCGGCCCGCGGCGTCCTCCTGGTTGGCGAGGTTCGGGTCCACCGAGCGCACCGCGCGACCGATACAGCCCGCGTAGACCCCGCTGATCAGCATCGTCAGGCCGGACAGTCCCGGGCCACGGCGTGCGTCGGAGACTCTCTTGGTGGCTAACACTCGCTGGTAGTACAGCTGGTCGGTCAGGGTCCCGGGAGTGATCACGGCGGGCCACAGCCACAGCTGCTGCCATCCGACCGCCGTGAATCCTCCAGGACTCCACAGTTGTTGCGGTACGGTCGCGGTGACGCGGCCCCATCCGCCGGCCAGGTCGATCCCCGGATCCGCCTGACGGGCCAGCCGTGCTGCGACCGAACCCGCGTACGGGCCGATCGTCAGCCCGGAGACTCCGAGGCCATTGACCACGATCAGCCCGGTGACCTGCGGCACCGCGCCGAGCAGCGGCCGGACATCGGGTCCCATCGAGCGGATCCCGATGCGGGTCTCCACGCGTGTGGCGTCTGCCAGTCCGGGGGGACCGACAGTGCTTCACGCCCGTCAGCCGCAGGTGCATGATCCGGCCGCGCCGCGGCGCGATGCGCACCTTGACGCAGATCGGTTCGAGCAGGTGCGGCGAACAGGCACCGGCCGCCGCGATCACGGCGTCCGCGCCGACGAACTCATCGTCGACCCGCACACTGCGGACCGCACTGCCGACGACCATCACGGCCGTGCCCTCGATGATCCGCGCGCCGGCCGGACTGCGGCACGGCGCATCGACGGAGCCAGCAAGCCATGCGAGCGATGGCGGATATCTCCGGCATGGAACCGGCGCCCGAGAGAGGCGCCCGACCGGCCCCGCAGCCGTCTGCATCACTTGACCGGCCTCCCAGCCACTGGGTCGCCGTGCCGCGCCGTCCTGGATCACGGACAGCGCAACCGCTTCCCGGCCGGATCGACCGCCGCCACCTACGCCCACAGCAGAGGCACCACCACCGAGTGAGGTCACCTCTTGCATTAACCAGCGCATGCAAGTATTGTTTCTGCATGTAAGACGCGTTTGCATTTATATGCGGCGCTCACCCGGTGGGTCCCCCCTCCCCCGGTGCCCCGGCCCCGTCAGCGGAGCCGCCGCACTCGCGGGCGTCCACCCTTCCCCCACAAAGGCACCATCATGTCCCTCAAGGAAATCCTTCCCGGCAAGCTCGGCTTCGGCACCGCCCCGCTCGGCAACATGTTCCGCGCGATCCCCGACGAGGAGGCCGCCGCCACCGTCGAGGCCGCCTGGGACCAGGGCATCCGCTACTACGACACCGCCCCGTTCTACGGCGCCGGCCTCGCCGAGTCCCGCCTGGGCGAGGTCCTGTCCACCAAGCCCCGCGACGCCTACATCCTGTCGACCAAGGTCGGCCGCGTCATCCTCGACGAACACGAGACCGCCGCCCGCGACCTCGGCGAGAAGGGCGGCCTGTTCGAGCACGGCAACCCCAACAAGATGCTCCACGTCTGGACCGCCGAAGCCACCGAACGCTCCATCGAGGACAGCCTCAAGCGCCTCGGCGTCGACCGCCTCGACATCGTCTGGGTCCACGACATCGCCCAGGACTTCCACGGCGACCTCTGGCTGAGCAAGTTCGAGGAAGCCCGCACCGGAGCCTTCCGGGTACTGTCCCGGCTGCGCGACGAAGGCGTCATCAAGGCATGGGGCCTGGGCGTCAACCGCACCGAACCGATCGAGCTGACCCTCGCCCTCGACGAACCCCGCCCCGACGGCTTCCTCCTCGCCGGCCGCTACACCCTCCTCGACCACGAACACGCCCTCCAGCGCCTGCTCCCGACGGCCCAGGAGCAGAACGTCGACATGGTCGTCGGCGGCCCCTACAGCTCCGGCGTCCTCGCCGGCGGCACCCACTTCGAGTACCAGCAGGCCCCGCCGGAGATCATCGAGAAGGTGTCCCGCCTGAAGACCCTGGCCCACAAGCACGGCATCTCCATCAAGGCCGCCGCCCTCCAGTTCTCCCTCGCCCACCCGGCCGCCGCCGCCGTCATCCCCGGCGCCACCCGCCCCAGCCGCATCGCCGAGGACACCGCCGCCCTGAACGAGACCGTCCCCGCCGCATTCTGGACCGACCTCCGCGCCGCCGGCCTGGTCAGCCCCGCCGCCCCGCTGCCCAACGGCGCCTGACCCCCACGGCACCCGACCCCCACCCCCACACCCCCACCCCAGCACCACGACCCAGGAGAAAGATCATGGCCTCCACCTCCGTCAGCCGCACAGTGCCCGCCTCCCCCGACAAGGTCTGGAACCTCATCGGCGGCTTCGACGCCCTGCCCGACTGGCTCCCCTACATCCCCGAAAGCACCCCGCTCGAAGGCGGCCGCGTCCGCCGGCTGACCAACCCCGACGGCGAAGTGATCATCGAACGGCTGGTCGACTTCAACGAGACCGAGCGCCACTACAGCTACGCCATCCTCCAGGCCCCGTTCCCCGTCAACGGCTACCTCTCCACCATCCGGGTCCACACAGTCCCCGGCCGCAACGACATCGCCGAGGTCCAGTGGTCCGGCCGCTTCAACCCCGACAACGCCACCGAGGACGAAGTCGTCGACCTCTTCACCGGCATCTACCGCGACGGCCTCGACGCCCTCCACAAGGCACTCTCCGCCTGACACCACAGCCGTGACACGGCCAAACCGCGCAGCCCGGACATGCATCTCGCGTGCCCGGTCTGCGGTTTTCCCGGACCCCAGCCTCGCCCTCCGTCGAGGGGGCGGCAGGGGCCGGTCTGGTTACCTTGGGTGCCGAAGAACACCCGCAGGGGCGGGTTGCCGGAGTCACCGATTCTGAGGAGTGCCCGGCCCGCGATCGGTGACTGGCCGCGCTCCGCCGGCGTCCGGGGATCCAAGCACCGGTTACGCCGTGCGCCGGCGCCGCACCGCCTGCCGGATCACCGTGGGGACGAACCCCAATCCAACGCTGATCACGACTGCTCCTGCGGCCAGCAGAGTCGGCCGCCCAGGCCAGGTCGCGCCGGTCAGCTCCAGATGGGACGAGGGGTATTCGGAGAACTTCGCCGTGACCAGGGCCGTACGGACGTCGCTGTGCTCGGCGAGGTCGCGCAGGACCGGGTCGAAACCGAACTCCCCTCACGCCGTCCTCCGCCTGGCAACTCCACGGCCAGTCCGTTGCGGCGCGCCCACGTGCGCAGCGGGGTGTCCACGGCCGAGGTGCCTGCGACGCCGGGCACCGCGAAACGGTCCACCCCGTGGGCGCCACCGCGTGCTGTCTCGGCGATCAGGACCAGGCCGTGACGGGTGGTGATCGTGTCGCGTGCCCCGAGCACCACCGTTCGCGCGGTGAAGGACACCCCGGCGTAGGCTTCAAAGGCCGCAGCCGCGTCGATCTCGCCGACGCCGTCTACAAGGCCGATGCCCACGGTGGGCCGCAGCCAGGGGAATGCGGCGTTCAGTGCGTACGGCACGTCGCCGATGGCGAGTTGGTTGGCCGGGATCGCGGTTGGCCCGTCCAGGGTCCAGCCCGGATATGACAGTGTCTTCCCGATGCGGGCGGCCTCGTCCTTGCCCGCCAGTTCCTCCACCACCCGCAGGGCGCCGACGGTGCCGGAGGTGATGCCTGCAGTGGTGGTCACCCGCCCATCCTCGACGTACCGCTGACCGCGCTTCCAGTGCACCTGGGGGTAATGGCGCTTCAGGGAGCTGATGCCGGACCAGAACGAGGTCGCGTCGTGGCCGTCCAGCAGGCCGGAGGCGGCCAGGAGTTCCGAGCCCGCGCACACGCCGAGGACGCACGCACCTTTGTGGTGGCGTTCGGCGATCCACTGGCGCGTCCGGGCCTCCTTGACGTCGACCGGGTCGGTCACCGCGGGCACGACCACGACATCGGGCTCCGGCAGCGTGCCGCGCTTCACTTCCGTCAGCGTGTGATCAGGAAGCAGGTGCGCTCCGCCGGACAACGGGGAGACACGGCGCTCGGCCGCCACGGTGTAGATGAAGAACTTCTCCGACTCGGCGAACACCTGATACGGCGCCAGGACGTCGGTTGCCACGGAGCCCTCGTTGCTAACCACCACTGCCACCGTGATGCGGTCCTTCGGTACCGCTCGATGGTCGCGGTAGCGCAGGAACGGGCTGATCTGCGCGGTGTCGCCGTCCCGTCGCAGGTACAGCACCAGCTCACGGGCGACCGCGGCGGCCAGCTCCGGGCCGCGGTGCTGTTCGACGAGAGACAGCGAGAGGTCGATTCCGGCCGAGACGCCCGCACTGGTGCTGACCCGTCCGTCGTGGACGTACAGCGCGGCTTCGCGCACCCGAGCCGTGGGGGTGCGAGCTGCTGCCGATTTGCTGCACTGAAGGGAGTTGTGGTGAGCGGGAGTTGGCCCTGTCGGCGGGTTCGTGGGGTGGGAACGGAGGTTCTGGGGCCGAATGGGTGACCTTGGCGGCTGCTGCTCGTTGGGATGGACAGCGGGTGGCTGGCCTTTGAGGGCGGGGGTGACGCGGTGGGTGGTGTGAGGAAGTTGGCCGCGCCCTTCGTGGTGCCCGGGCCTTGCGGGGTGGCGATCCGGGACCGGCTCAAGCACCTCACCTCCCAGGACGAGAAGGTGCTGCGTGCGGTCGGCGAGCACCAGGGCCGTCTGGCTTCGCGTGACCTCAAGGCCCGCTGTGCGGACGGTCTGGAGCACAGCGCTCAGACGTGGGCCACGCGTAAGCGGGACCTGACGCCGCTGTCGTCGTCGCGGATCGCCGGGGCCATCACCAAGGCCACCCACGACCAGTGGGCGCTCGCCCGGCGTTGCCAGGCGGCACACGTCCAGACGCTGGAGGCCGGGATCAACATGCTGCGGCACCGCCTGTCCCTCCCGATCGGGGAGAAGGGCACCAAGCGCGCGGCGGGCGGCTACCGGTCGAAGAGCGAGTGGTTTTGCAAGTCCCGCCGCCTGGCTGCACTGGAGGCGCGGCATGCGGCCGTTGTCGCCGAGTGGCAGGCCGGGCGGGTGCGGGTGGTGCGGGGCGGTAAGCGTCTGCTCAACACCCGCCACCACCTCGCCGAGGCCGGGCTCACCGAGGAGCAGTGGCGGGAACGGTGGGAGGCGGGGCGCTGGTTCATCGCGGCGGATGGGGAGTCGGGGAAGCGGTTCGGGAACGAGACGATCCGCGTCACCCCGGACGGCGAAGTGTCCATCAGGCTGCCTGCCCCGCTCGCGCACCTGGCCAACGCCGGGCACGGCCGGTACGTCCTCGCCTCCCGGATCTCGTTCGCGCACCGGGGTGTGGAGTGGGCCGACCGCATCGGCGCGAACCGGGCCGTGGCCTACCGCATCCACCTGAACGTGGATCGTGGCCGTTGGTATCTCACCGCGTTCTGGCAGCGCCCCGCCATCCCGACCATGACGCTGTCCGCCGCCCGCGCCCGGGGCATGATCGGTGTCGACACCAATGCCGACCACTTCGCCGCCTACCGGCTCGACCGGCACGGCAACCCCGTCGGCGACCCGCGCCGCTTCGGCTTCGACCTGTCCGGGACCGCCGGTCACCGCGACGCGCAGCTCCGCCACGCCCTGACCCGCCTGATCCACTGGGCGGTGCAGGCCGGTGTCGCCGCGATCGGCATCGAAGACCTCGACTTCACCGCCGAGAAGACCCGGGAGAAGCACGGCCGCAGGAAGCGGTTCCGGCAGCTCATCTCCGGCATCCCGACCGGGAAACTCAAGGCCCGGCTCGTCTCCATGGCCGCCGAACACGACCTGAGCATTGTCGCGGTCGACCCCGCCTACACCTCCCGGTGGGGTGCCCAGCACTGGCAGAAACCGCTGGTCACCCCCCGCCGCACCATGTCCCGTCACGATGCCGCCGGTATCGCGATCGGACGACGCGCCCTCGGGCACCCGGTCCGGCGTCGGACGGCACCGCCCCCGCACGACCGGAGCGATCGTGCGGGGCATCGGACCGCCCAGGCCGGACCAGGCACCCGGGGACGTGAGGGAACCCGCCCACCCGCAACGGAACGGCCCCCCGGAGGGCCGTCACCGAACGGGACGCGAACGCGGGAACCCAGCGCATCCCACACCGCTCGGGATGCGCCCAGTACGCAACAGTGGGTCCAGGACTCACTCACGCACACTGGCTAGGAACGGTTGTCAGGTCCGCATAATCGCGGCGATGTCGAGCTCCAGCGTCACCTTCGGGCTGACCAGAATCCTGGTCGCGGCGTTCCAGTTCACGCCCCAGTCGTTGCGGTTGATCGTGATGCCGCCCTTGAAGCCGACCCGGAACCCGCCCCGCGGGTCGTTCTCGGCGCCGGTCAGCTCCAAGTCCACGGTGACCGGCTTGGTCACGCCGCGGATGGTCAGGTCACCGGTGACCTTGAAGCCGGTGCCGGCGAGCTGCTGCACCTTGGTCGAGGTGAAGATGAGGGCCGGGTGGTCGTCGACGTCCAGGAAGGTGCCGCACAGCTGGTCGTCACGCTGCTGGTTGCGGGTCTGGATGCTCTTCGCCTGGATCGTGAGCCGGGCGCTGCACTTCGACGGGTCTTCGCCGTCGATGTGCGCACTGCCTTCGAACTCCTCGAACTGCCCGCGCACCTTGGTGGCCATCGCGTGCCGGGCGACGAACCCGATCCGCGTGCGGGTGGGGTCGAGGACATAGTCGCCGGTCAGCTCGCTGAGTGGGGTCATGGTTGACATGTTGGGTCGCTCCTGGTGGGAAACAGGTGGTTGATCTTTCAGTTCCGGGACGGTCACGATTCGCGGACAGACCCGGGCGCTGGGTGAGGCGCTGAGCCCGCCAGCGGGCACGAAGTACTCCCAGTGACCCTGCAGCCGCCCGACCGCGGCGCGGATCTCCTCCTGGCCGACGAACTCGGCGGGGATGCGGGGCATCCGCCACGCGCCGTCGTGAGTGAACAGCGACGCGAAGCGGTCGTAGTCGTACATCACCCCCGCGTCGGTGAACTCGCCGCGCAGCGCCTCGATCTCGACGCGATCCGCGATGGCCTGAAGGTCGGTCATGGTGTCGATGAGCCTTCCTGTTCGATGACGGGTGTTCGTCTCGGCAGTACGACGAGACGACCCTCCGGAATGTCAGGTCGACGTGCCGCCTCACATTCCAAGGGGGTGACTCGTCGTACTGGCGTGAGCAGATGCGACCAAGGAAAGTCGGTAACACCATGAACACCTCGTCCGAGCCGGGACTCGATCGGCTCGATCCGGGCCTGAGCGCGATCACGAGCGAGCGACGTCAGCTGATCGGCGTGGCGTACCGGCTCCTCGGCTCGCTGGCCGACGCCGAGGACGTCGTACAGGAGACCTACGCGCGCTGGTACGCGATGTCCCGGGAGCAGCAGGAAGAAATCAACCATCCCATCGCCTGGCTGACGAAGGTCGCCAGTCGCATCTGCCTCGACCTGCTCGGCTCGGCACGGGCCCGGCGCGAGCGCTACGTGGGCGAGTGGATCCCCGAACCGCTGCCCGGACGTTCGGAGTGGATCAGCGAGCGGTCGGGCGACACCACGGCCGACCCGGCCGACCGGGTCACCCTCGACGAGTCGGTCAACATGGCCTTCCTCGTCGTCCTCGACTCGATGACCCCGGCCCAGCGCGTCGCGTTCATCCTGCACGACGTCTTCCGCTACCCCTTCGCCGACATCGCCGAGATCGTCGGCCGCACTCCGGCGGCATGCCGCCAGCTGGCCTCCTCGGCCCGCCGACGCCTCCACACGTCGCAGACTCCCGCGTCTCCGGCAGCTCAGCGGGCCGGCATCGTCCGGGACTTCAAACAGGCATGGGAAGCCAAGGACATCGACGCGCTGATCGGCCTGCTCGCCCCCGACGCCACGGCAATCGGCGATGGCGGCGGCCTCGTCAGCGCCGAGCCGCGCCCTGTCGAAGGGGGCGAGCAGATCGCGCGCTACCTGGTCGATCTCGCCGGCAGGGTCCCCGACATGACGATCCAGGAGCGCACGGTCAACGCTCAAACCGGTCTGACGGCTCAGCAGGACGGCGTCATCGTGGCAGTGTTCGCGTTCGACGTCGCAGGCGACCGGATCACGCGCATCTGGGCAGTCCGGAACCCCGAGAAGCTCCGGCCCTGGACGGCCCCGACGGCGTAGCCCTTGATCTCGCCGGCGCAGAGCGTCACCAGCTCCCGCGTCGCGGCGGGAAGGGGCGAATCGGCCGCGCCCCTTCCCGGCGCCGACGCCGTACGCGACGAACTTCGCCGCCACCGGGGACGACGACGCGTTCCCCGACGTGCGCCTGGCACACGCCGTCGGGGCCTGCGACGATACGGCCCGATCCGCGCTCACCGGGAACGCGGGAACTCACCCAACTCTCCTTGGACGCTCAGGGCACGTGTGGCGCCCTGGTGGTCGTGCCCGCCAGCTCCGCGACAAGGTCGTGGCCGAATCGAGTGTGCCTGCCGTGACCAGCCCGGCCGGCGGGGACAGCGACAGCGACACCGAGCTGCGTCTTTCCAGGGCGCCACGTCCGACCGCCATCCGCAGCTCGGCCACCGGCAGTTCGGCACGGTGGTGGTCGGCCATCGCATACCCGACCACCTCGCGGGTGGACAGGTCATCGCGGTGGCCAGATAGCGCGAGCCCTCTGCGGTCGGCAGGCTGGTCATGTCGCCGACGAGCCGCAACCCGGGGCGAGGCGCGGTGAAGTAGCGCTCGAGCAGGTCCGGGGCGAACACCGGCCTACGGGCCTGGCGGGTCAGATCGCGGCGCCGACGGCGGGTGACACCCGCGCTACCGCGCTACCGCGCTCGCGCATGATCCGCCCCACCCCCTTCCGGTTGACGGCACGGCCCTGGCGGCGCAATTGCGCATGACCGCGTGGGACGCCGTAGGCGCCCCCGAGGGGCGAGGCGGTCCTCGACGTGACGGAATCGGATCACCGTGGCCACGGAACCTGCGCGCCGACAGTCGCATCGTGGTGCGTCGGAGCCCGGGTACGTTGTCTCCTGCGCCCAGCCGACGAGGCGCACGGGCCGTCGGCGCCGCCCCGACCACGCACCCGTCCGGCCCGGAGCCGCTACGAGCCGTTTTCCAGCGCAAAGCGCAGGTATCGTTCCGCGGAACGCTGGACCGCGGCCGCGCCGTCGGCGCTGACCACGCGTCCCCAGAACGCCCCGTAGATGCGCTCGAAGGCGAAAGGCTCGACCAGCGCAAGCGCGCGGCGGATGGTGCTCGGCCGCTCCGGAATGAAGTTGGGGATGCTGTACATGAAGCTGACCCACCGCCGGTCCATCACCACCATGAAGATGTCGCCACTGAACAGCGCGCCGCGCCCCTCCGGGTCGTCAGCCCAGTGCAGCACGGTCCCTCCGGCGAAGTGTGTGCCCGCGTTGATCAGCGTCATGCCGGGCGTGATCTGGTGGGTGTCGCCCGTCCAGTACTCAATCACCGGATCGGGCCGCCCGACCCAGTCACGGTCCGCAGCATGGACATACACCGGAACGTCGAAGGCCCGGCCCCACTCGGTCATCACACCGTAGAAGTGCGGATGGCTGACGGCGATCGCGCTGATCCCACCCACATCCTCAATCTCGGCGGCGAGATCGTCATCGAGGTACCCCACGCAATCCCACAGCACGTTGCCGGACGGTGAGCGGATCAGCAGCGCACGCTGGCCGACGGCCACCGACGGCACCGCACCGACCCCGATCACACCGGGTCCCTCCTCATCGAGCCGACCGCGACGGCCACCGGCGCGCAACTCAGCCAGTGTGGTCCACTGTTGGCCTTCCCAACCGACGTACTGCCGCTCGTCCAGGCAGATCGGGCAATCAGCGCGCAGTGTCCCGTACTGCACACCGCAGGTGCAGCAGATCGGAAGCTGCATACCCGTCACCGGCGCGACCCGCTTCGAAGACGACACCAGAACCTGCCCCTCCATGAACCCCACCACTTGACAACCCGGCATCAACAGCGCACCGTACTCGGCTTCTTCCCGAAGCGTGCGTGGCCCGACGAGGCAGACCGCTGCGGCAGTTCAACCCTGGCGAACTTCGGCCGTCGTTGCCATCCCACGCAGCCCCAGGCCCTGCACCGCTACCTGCGTCGGCGCAACGCCAACGCCCGCCCCCAAGGCCTGCTTCTCACCGTCGTCGATCCAGGTTCGGGCCACGCCCGCGAGGACGCTGAACGCGGGTTGTCGGTGGTCGTCGACCGCGGTGACGGTGATCCGGACGGCGGCATGCTCATCGGCCTCAGGCACGGGGTCGGCGATCACCCGGGCGTCTCCGCGTGCGGTGAACGCAACGTTGCCCTCGGCGAGGAAGGTGAGTGCCACCCTTGGCCGGCGTCTGAGACGGTCGAGCGTGTCGCGGCTGCGGTGCAGGCTGAGCAGGATCGTGCTGTCGCCGGCGCGGACACAGGGATGGCATGCGCGCCGTGTTCTGGCAGATCGCCCAGCGTGCTCAAGACGCCGATGGTGCGCGCCGGCCAGTCGGGCAGGATGGTCATGCGGGTCACTCCAAAGGATGTTGTAGTAGTGCCTGACCGCCGGGCGGGCCATGGACCGGCTGAACGTCAAGCCGGCTGGACCGGGCCGATGACACGGCTGGATCGCCGTCGAGCGCGAGATCGACCCGGTGCGGCTGCGCCCGCAGCCGTGCGAGTTCGCCCCGTACTCCGCCGTCGGACCACGGTGCGGTCGTGAGTGTTCCGGGCGGTCGGAACCGCCCGGAACACTCACGACGCCAGAGCAGCAGCGGGCTCATCTGGCGAGTTCGGCCGGTTCGTCCAGCCGCGTCAGTTTCCGCGGGTTTCTCACCACATAGATCCGGGTGATCCGCCCGACCTCCACCACGACGCTCACCGCGGACGGCTCGCCGTCGAACTCGATCCGGCCCGCAGGCGCACCGTTGAGCCATACGGCCGTGGTGTCGAAGGCGGACACCACCCGGTGTGCGCGCGCGAGCAGCGGCGCCACCAGCTCGATACCGTGGACCGGTTCCAGAGCGGCGGCCACAAGCCCGCCGCCGTCGGCGATCAGGACCACGTCCGGCGACATGACATCCATCAGCTCCTGCACCTGCCCGGTCCGCAGCGCGACCAGGAACCGTTCCACCACGGACTGCTGCTCCGACCGGCTCACCTCCACCCGCGGCCGCCGGGCCGCCACATGCTCGCGTGCCCGCCGCGCGATCTGCCGCACCGCGACCGCGGTCTTCCCGACGGCCTCGGCGATCTCGCCGTAGGACATATCGAAGACCTCGCGGAGCACGAACACCGCCCGCTCCGTCGGCCCGAGTGTTTCCAGCACCGTCAGCATCGCAATCGAGACGCTCTCCGCGAGCTCGACGTCCTCAGCGACATCAGGGCTGGTCAGCAGCGGTTCCGGCAGCCACTCGCCGACGTATTCCTCGCGGCTGCGCGACAACGTCCGCAGCCGGTTGAGCGCCTGCCGCGTGACGACCCGGACGAGGTACGCCCGCGGGTCTCTCACCTGGGCGTGGTCGACGGCGGCCCATCGCAGCCAGGACTCCTGCAGCACATCCTCCGCGTCGGCCGCCGATCCGAGCATCTCGTAGGCGACCGTGAACAGCAGACTGCGATGGACGACGAACGGATCCTCGGTCATGCCGACGACGCCACGCCGGACGGCTCAGGGCGCTTGGCCAGCGGAATCTCGCAGGCATCGGAAAAGCCCTGCGAGGTGACCCCGTTCGCGTTGTTGTTCCTGGTCGCCATGTTGACAAAGGCGATGTACGCGGTGAGCTCGACCATCGCCGCGGGGCCGAGCCGCTCCAGCAAGCCGGCGTACAACTCGTCGGTGACGGTCGGCGGAGTGCTCGTCATGGCCTCGGCGTACTCCAGCACGTCCCGCTCCAGCGGCGTGAACACCTCCGACTCCCGCCAGCGCGGCACCTGGCTCGCCTTGACCAGGTCCAGGTCCTGGTTCTGCGCCTGGAAGTAGCCGACGTCCAGGCACCAGCTGCAACCGACCTGTACGGCGACCGCCATGTGCGCGAACGACTTCAGGCCCGCGTCGGCCGCATCCCACTCGGCCAGCTTGCCCGAGAACTCCAGATTGGACGTGGCGACCTTGGGGCTGTGCCACACCACCTCGACGGGCTCGGGCACTTCGCCCAGCTGCTTGATCATGTTCTCCCTGAGCTCGGTGGGAAGTTCCGCCTTCGGTACGCGCAGCGCCATGATGTCCTCCTTGAACGGTTGTCTGTCCGGCAGTACGTCATGAAGACACCACCTGGCCCGCGGATGTGACACCCCCCGCCACCGCACACAGATCATGAGCGCACACAGGCCCACACCCGCTCACAGAAGCTATCCGCGATCTCCATCCGTGAGGGTGCGGAGCAGGAGAAGACCGCGAAGTTCAACGCGCTGCTCACGAACGCGGTCATCTTCCACAACACCCTGGACATCACCGAGATCGTCCGTCGGCTCCAGGAAGAGGGCCACGTCATCAACCCTGCGGATCCGACCCACATCTCGCCATACCTGACCGAACACATCCGCCGCTTCGGCGAGTACTCCACACACGAACTCGGCATCCAGCCCGAGGCGTACAACCCACTCCTTGACGTCGACTTCAGCCCGCTCCGCGGCGACAGTCCGCCCGCCCCGGACGGCTATGAGCAGGCAGCGCGACACCGAGCGAACGTCGCGCCGCCGCTGAAACGGATGGGACTCCATTGTGCTGCTGGGCGGTACTGGCGCCCCGACGTGCGCTCAGCAGTCAAACACCAACCAGCAGATGTCGTTCCGCAACCGCTGGTCGTCAAGTACGAGCTCGCGAATCGTCTCCGGAAGCTGGTCACGCTGCCATCGGCACTCGAGTCGCCTTGCAGCCTCGCCCTCGCCTTCCGGCGCGGCAGCGCCTGCGGCCTTGATCGCATAGGCGGCCGCACCGAGCTCGTGCGCGGCGACGTGTGCAACAGCCCCGGCCTGGCCGGCAGCGTACGCGGCATGCCGTGCTGCCCCACGCAGGTTTCTGGCCGCACCCATTGCATGGCCGCCCGCCGCGCGTGCCTCGGTCATCTTGACCTCGCCGCGCGCCCATGCGCGGGCATGCTCGATCGCCTGACGCGGCCGTGGGTCCCCAGGCTGAGTCGACTCGAAGAGGTCAAGAACGTGCTCCGCGCAAGATGCCGCCCAAAGAGCGAGGAGGTGGTGATCCGAGTCAGTGAGGGTCCCACCGCGGCGGATCGTCACGAACCGAGGGTCCCGGACCTTCGGGAGGATCATGGTTGGCATTCCTTTCCTTGCATCCGCCCAACACCCAAGGGCGCGCACGTGCGCCAGGCACGCCCACAGTAAAGCCTGCAAACCCGGCGGTCGGCTCAGTGGTGGGCCGCCGCCCCCGTCCTGTTATCAATCCATCGATGGGCAACAGGCGTCGTGCGCATCGCATGAACACGGATAATCCGGGCGCCGGGGCGGCGCAGGTGTCAGCCGGGGCGCCGTCCGCACGGTCGTCGCCGACCTCATGCCCGAGCATGCCGCGGCCGGCCGCGAGGACACTGCCGTCCCGGAGCTGCCGGTCGCCCTCGACATACCGGGCAAGCTCGCCGACTTCCTCCGCGCCGCCGAACTGGACGACGCCGGGCGGGCCGCGCTCGACCACGGCGTGACCGTACGGCGCAGCCAGGGCTGCGCCCGGCGCGTCAACGCCACACGCGCGGTCCACCACGCTCTCCTCGACCGCTCCCAGCGGCGTGTGCGCCCCCGCGACGCCGGGTAGCGCTGCCAGGGCTACGCCTCGCAGATCGGGTCCTGCGTGGGGAGGCGGCCCGTGCGCAGGTAGGTGTTGACGCGCTCGTCGACGCAGGCGTTGCCGTACTCGCCATACAAGCCGTGCTGGCGGGCGCCATTCACGGTGAGGAGCCGGGAGCTCGGCCATTGCTTGTGCATGGCTTCGGCGCCGGCGTAGAGGGTGCGGGGGTCTCCGGTGGCGGCGAGGAGCAGAGCCGGAACGTCGTTGTCGAGCACGGTCGGCGCCTCGGCGGGCCGGTCCCAGAACTCGCAGGGGGTGATGTTGTTCGCCAGCGGCCCGGCGAGCGGGAACCGCTCGCGTGACTTCTCGACCGCGCGCCAGTAGCTGCCGACGCCGCGCCGCTCGGCCGTGTCGCCGCAGAGGATCGCCGCCATCTGGCTGGAGGGGGCCGAGCCCGCGGCGGTCAGCAGGAACTCCAGCTGCTGCGCCAGCTCTTGGGGCGGCTCGACCGGCTCCCGGTCCGCGGCGCGCGCCAGGAGGCGTACGGTCCGGGCCAGGTCGGCGCGCCGCTCGTCGAGGTCGCTGCCGAGGCCGCCGACGAAGAGGGCGGGGAGCACGTGCTCGTCCAGCAGGTACGCCTCCCCGATCCGCAGCGGCTGCTGCGTGGCGGCATCGAGGATGTGGTCCACCGTCGCGAGGACCTCGACGCGCGTGGCGCCCAGCCCGTAGGTGGTGTGCCGTGCGGCGGCCCAGGACGCCCAGGCGCGCAGGGCCGCCTCGTTGGCCGCCTCGGCGCCGCGCAGCAGTGTCTGGTTGTAGTGCTCGGGGGAATTGACGCCGTCGAGCACCATGCGGTCGGTGCGGCCGGGGAAGAGCTGCGTGTAGACCTCGCCGAGGTAACTGCCGTAGGAGTAGCCGAGGTAGGAGAGGGACTCCTCGCCGAGGACGGCGCGGATGACGTCCATGTCGCGGGCGGTGTTGCGGGTGGTGACGTGCGGCAGCACGTCACCTTGGGTTCGCTGACAGCGCTCGGCCAGCTCGCGGGCAACGGTGACCTCCTCGTGGTACGCGGCAAGGTTGGCACCGGCCGAGCGGAGGAAGGCGGAGTCGAGGTTCCAACCGCAGTCGAGCGGGGTGCTGCGGCCGACGAAGCGCGGGTCCATGCCGATCAGGTCGTAGCGGTCGGCGACCTCTCCCATCACCTCCGACTTGGTCAGTGGCATGTGGAGGCTGGGGCCGGCCGGTCCCCCGTCGTTGAGCAGCAGCGGGCCGACGCGGTGGGCGGTGTCGGTGGCCTTCAGGCGGGATATGGCGACGGTGATTGTGTGACCGCCGGGATTGGCGTAGTCGAGCGGCACGGTGATGTCGGCGCAGTCGGCGCCGGCGGCGTCCAGTGCCTGGCCGACCTCGTCGCCGACGCCGAGGGCGCAGGCGTGCCAGTCGACGCGCTGGCCGTGGAAACGGGCTAACGGGTCCGGGCCGGCGGCGGCGGTGCTCGTCGCGGTGACGGCGAGCACCGCCGCGCACGCCGCGAAGGCCCTGATGTGTCGGGAAGTTGACATGCCCGCACGCTAGGCGCGGCAGACACCTCGGCACACTCCGGGAAAACCCCGAAACCGGGTGGGGTTGTCCCCCAAGAAACTTCAGCCCACACGGCACCCCGGCCATCCCGTCACAGCGCAAAGCCCGTCGCGAGCACGAGAACCGCGTCAACGCCCTCGCCGCATCAACCGCATCGAGCTCGGCCTCCCATACCCATCAGGGGTATGCTACGGTGCAGCCGGTAGATACCCCTAGGGGGTATACGGAAAGGGGTCGGAGCCATGTCAACCGTCAATCCCAGGCGCTGGTGGGCACTCGTCGTGCTCGCCGCGGCGCAGTTCATGGTGATCATGGACACGTCGATCATCGGGGTGGCGCTCCCCGAGATGCAGAAGGACCTCGGCTTCTCACAGGGCGAGTTGCAGTGGGTCTTCAATGCGTACGTCATCGCCTTCGGCGGGCTGCTGCTGCTCGGTGGCCGCCTGTCCGACCTGATCGGCGCGCGCAGGATATTCAGCGCCGGCTGGGTCGTGCTGATCGCGGGCTCGATCGTCGCGGCAGCCGCGCAGACGGCCTGGGTGGAGGTCGTCGGCCGTGCCGTGCAGGGCGTGGGCGGTGCGCTGATCGCACCCTCGGCCATGACCTTGCTGATGATGCTCTTCGCGCACGACCCGAAGGAACTCGGCAAGGCCATGGCGCTCTATGGCGCCGCAGCTCCCGCGGGCGGCACGGCCGGTGTGTTCCTCGGCGGCGTATTCACCGAGTGGCTGAGCTGGCCGTGGATCTTCGTCATCTACGTCCCGATCGGCGTTGCCACGCTCGCCGCCAGCAGGCTCCTGCCCGCCGTCGGCAGCCGTCGCGGTGCCGTCGACGTTCTCGGAGCGGCCGCGGTTACCGCCGGCCTGGCGCTCGCCGTGTTCGCCATCGTTCGCGCGCCGGAAGCCGGCTGGCTCTCCACCGGCACCGTGCTTCAGCTGGTCGGCGCCGCCGCGCTGCTCGTGCTCTTCTTCGTGATCCAGAAGACGGTGCGCGAGCCGCTCATGCCGCTCGGTATCTGGCGCGTCCCGCGGCTCGGCTCGGCCAACCTCGCGATGGCTCTGCTCGGCGCCGCGTGGATCCCCATGTGGTACTTCCTCAACCTGTATCTCCAGCAGGTCCTCGGCTACGGGGCCTTCGCGTCGGGTGCCGCGCTGCTGCCGATGACCGGCCTCCTGATGATCTTCATGACCGCGATCACCGCGAGGCTGCTCGCGAGGTTCGGAGCCAAGCCGCTGATCGGCGTCGGTCTGCTCGTCCTCGCCGCCGGTCTGTTCTGGCTGTCCGCCGTCGAGCCCACCGGCACCTTCGTGGTCGACGTCCTGCCGGCCTCGCTGGTCGCCGCGCTCGGCATGTCGCTCGCCTACATCCCGGCGATGATGGCTGCGATGTCCGGAGCCCCGCAGGAGCAGGCGGGCCTGGCGTCCGGCATCGTCAACACCACCTACCAGGTGGGCTCGGCTCTCGGCCTCGCCGCGCTGACCGCGGTGGCCACGTCGCAGGGCGCCGGTCAGCTGGGCAACCTGCCTGCACTGACGGATGGTTTCAGCGCGGCATTCATCTGGGCCGCCGCGATCGCTGCGGCAGGCGGACTCATCACCCTGCTGGCGATGCGAAGCGACAAGGCGGCTGCGGCGCAGCAGGCCACCGCCGCTCCGGAGGGCGAGCGGGCCGGCGTCTGACGCCGGCGGAACCCACTGAGGCAGGCGGATGTATGGCTGCGTAGGCCGCCGGCCATCAGAACAACAGGCCAAAGAACCGGCGAAGGGCCGTTCAGTGCAGGGTGACCTGCACCGGACGGCCCTCTCCCTTTACGAGCCGGGCGACCAGAGCACAGTCGCGCATTCCCGCCCGAACAGATCTGCCGTCAACCGGTCGGCCCTGTCGCTCGCACCAGAACTGACAGCTGTCTGACTCATGCCCCCGGGCATCCTGGACGTGGCGGGCCCCTGGGACACCCGTTCGGAGCATCGGTGAACCGGTGAAATTCGAGGTGTCACCGCCAGTCGTACGGGCCGTCCACGGTGGCAGGCTCCACCATCGAGTCAACCTGGCGGGACGGAGAACCGATGGCGCAGGACCTGCACGAAGCCGCGTCGGCCGAGCCGGCCAACAGGCGCATCAATGCCGGTGTGAGACTCATGGGCTGGCTGACGACCACGGACCACAAGGTCATCGGCAATCTCTACATGGTCACCGCGTTCGGGTTCTTCCTGCTGGCCGGAGTGATGGCCATGCTCATGCGGGCGGAGCTGGCCCGGCCAGGACTTCAGATCGTCAGCACAGAGCAGTACAACCAGCTGTTCACCATCCACGGCACCGTCATGATGCTGCTCTTCGCCACGCCGATGTTCGGCGGCTTCGCGAACGCCATCATGCCGCTGCAGATCGGTGCGCCCGACGTCGCCTTCCCCCGCCTCAACGCGCTCACCTACTGGCTCTTTCTCTTCGGCGGAATCATCGTGGTGTCCGGATTCGTGGTGCCCGGCGGCGCGGCACATTTCGGTTGGTTCGCCTACGCCCCGCTGAACAGTTCCGTCTTTTCTCCCGGCGCCGGCGGAGACCTCTGGGCCATGGGCCTGGTGCTGTCGGGGATCAGTACGACCCTGGCATCAGTCAATTTCATCACTACGATCGTCTGTCTGCGCGCCCCGGGTATGACCATGTTCCGAATGCCGATCTTCACCTGGAACGTTCTGTTCACCTCGATCCTCGCGCTGCTTGCTTTCCCGGTGCTCGCTGCCACGCTGCTCGTCCTCGAAGCCGACCGGAAGTTCGGGGCGCATGTCTTCGACTCCGCCAACGGTGGTGCGCTGCTGTGGCAGCACCTGTTCTGGTTCTTCGGCCATCCCGAGGTCTACATTGTCGCGTTGCCCTTCTTCGGAGTGGTGAGCGAGATCATTCCCGCGTTCAGCCGGAAGCCGATGTTCGGGTATTTCGGAATGGTGATGGCCACGGTCAGCATCACCATGCTCTCGGCGGTTGTCTGGGCCCACCACATGTTCGCAACGGGAGCCGTTCTCCTGCCCTTCTTCTCCGCCATGTCGTTCATCATCGCCGTGCCCACCGGCGTCAAGTTCTTCAACTGGATCGGCACCATGTGGCACGGCAGTATCTCGTTCGAGACACCCATGCTCTGGGCGATCGGCTTCCTTGTAACATTTCTCCTCGGCGGCCTCAGCGGAGTGCTGATCGCCTCACCTCCGCTGGACTTCCATCTCACCGATTCATACTTCATCGTCGCCCACCTCCATTACGTACTGTTCGGAACGGTGGTCTTCGCAATGTTCGGCGGCTTCTACTTCTGGTGGCCCAAGTTGACCGGACGCATGCTGGATGAACGCCTCGGACGTATCCATTTCTGGTCTTTGTTCGTCGGATTTCAGCTGACCTTCCTGGTCCAGCACTGGCTGGGGGAGGCCGGAATGCCCCGGCGTTACGCCGACTATCTCTCGGCGGACGGCTTCACCTTGCTCAATACGATCTCGTCCGTCGGCTCCTTTCTGCTGGGCCTGTCGACCCTGCCGTTCCTGTACAACGTGTGGCGCACCAGCCGTTACGCACCGAGGGTCGAGGTGGACGACCCGTGGGGGTTCGGCCGTTCCCTGGAGTGGGCGACCTCCTGTCCACCCCCGAGGCACAATTTCCGGGCTCTGCCCCCCGTACGTTCAGACTCACCGGCCTTCGACCTGCGCCACTCCATCGGGCCGGAGAAGGAGAAGCCGGGCCTCGGCCGAGGCGGGTCCCACTCCGCATCGGGCGCTGAAGAGGAGTCGGGCCAATGAAGACCGAGGCCATTCTCTTCGCCGGAGTCGCGGGGTTCTTCCTCGTGACCGATGTTCTCTATGCCGTGTGGTCCCATGATCCGACAGGCACGGCAGCTCTCACCGTCTCGTTCCTCATGGCGTTGCTGGTCATGTTCTTCTTCGCCACCAACTACCGGAGGAAGGGACTGCGCCCCGAGGATCGCCGGGACGGGCACGTCGATGAGCGGTCCGGCCCGGTGGGCTTCTTTCCTCCGCACAGCATCTGGCCGTCACTGACAGCCGCGGGGATGGCCCTGCTCGCCCTCGGTGTCGTGTTCGGTCTGTGGCTTTTCCTGATCGGGCTGGGCGTGGTCCTGGCCGGGGTGTTCGGAATGGTCTTCCAGTACGTGCGTGCGCAGGCCTGAGGACGGTTCTCAGTCCTCAAGCCTGCGGACCGGCTCCGGCGGCGCCGTCCGCTCTGCGATTTGGGACCGTTGCTCGTCCGTGGCGGGTAGTTCCACTAGGTCCCCGTAGTACCAGCTGCTCAGCACGGTCCGAAGACGTTGCCGACGCGAGATCGGGCCCTCCGCGGGAAGCTCAAGGGGCGTCGGGACATCACGCATCAGGATGCGGTGGCGGGCTGTCGGGCTCAGGCCTCGGTGGCTCTCCGAGAGGTCTCCGTTCACCGACTGGATCACCTGGCCGGTCTCCTCGCCCTCGGTCAGCCGTCGGCGGTCCCGCATCTGAAGGGCGAGACAGAGGCGCTTGGTCAGCACGAAGGCCAGAACGGGGGCGGCGATCAGCGCGATTCTGAGGATCCAGATCATGGCCTCGATCGAAACCCTGAACGAGAAGGCGATGACGTCGTTGCCGCCGGCGACCAGGAGAACGGCGTAGAAGACGATGGCCGCCACGCCGAGCCCCGTACGGGTCGGCCGGTTGCGCGGCCGGTCGCACAGATGGTGTTCCCTGCGGTCGCCCGTCAACCACTTCTCGAAAAAGGGATAGAGGAACAGCACTGTGAAGACCAAGCCTGGCAGCACGATCGTCGGAATGAACACATTCCACATGATGGTGTGGCCCGCGATCTCGGTCTCCCATGGCGGCATCAGCCGGAGCGCGCCCTCCAGGAATCCGACATACCAGTCCGGCTGCGCGTTACCGGATACCTGGTTGGCGCGGTAGGGGCCGTACTCCCATACGGGGTTGATCTGGGCGAGCGCACCCAGCAAGGTCAGTACGCCGAACACCATGAAGAAGAAACCTGTGGTCTTCGCGGTGAAGTGTGGGAACGCCGGTGAGCCGACGGCGTTCTTATTGGTCTTCCCCTGACCCGCCCAGTGGGTGTGCTTGAGATAGACCACCAGGATGAGATGAGCGGTGATCAGCGCCACGATCAGACCGGGCACGAGCAGGACATGCACGGGGTACAGACGAGGGATCACGTCATCGCCCGGGAACTGTCCTCCGAAGACGAACAGCTCCAGGTACGTTCCGACGACAGGGATCGACCCCACAATGGTGGCCGCCGTCCTCAGGCCCGTACCGGACAGCAGGTCGTCGGGCAGCGAGTAACCCGCGAATCCTTCGAGGAGCGCGAGTACGAACAGTGTCACGCCCACGATCCAGTTGGCCTCCCGCGGTTTACGGAAGGCACCGGTGAAAAAGATCCGCAGCATGTGAACGGCGATCGCGGCGACGAACACCAGGGCCGCCCAGTGGTGGATCTGACGCATCAGCAGGCCTCCGCGCACGGCGAAGCTGATGTCGAGGGTGGTCGTGTAGGCCTGCGTCATCCTCTCGCCCTGAAGGGGCGCATAGGAACCGGTGTAGACACTCTCCGTCATGCTCGGGTTGAAGAACAGGGTGAGGTACACGCCGGTGAGGAGCAGGACCACAAAGGAGTAAAGGGCGATCTCGCCGAGGAGAAAAGACCAGTGGTCGGGAAAGGCCTTGCGCAGCAACGGCCTGGCCAGCTCGCTGACGGGCAGGCGCCCATCCACCGCGCCGTACCCATTGGTCGTCGCCGGCCCGGCCTGGGTCTTCAGCTTCGCCTTACGTCTCCGCAGGGGCATGCACCACTCTCCCGTCGATCTCCCTGCCAGCCTGCGCCCCTTATCGTTCCGGTTCGCCCCTTATGGGTAACGCATTACTCGAAGGGGCTATGCAGAATCGCGGTATCGGCACCTGATCAGCCGACTGGACCTTGACGTGCCGGGTGGGGTCGCACCGGTGCGGCGGGCCCACCCCGCGAGCGATGTACGGGCCCCCGCCCCCGCAAGGGGGACATCCGTCGCCGAGGCTCTCTTGCCTGTTTCCGGCGCACTCCGGCTGCCCTCCACGTACGGACCCGCCCACGGGTGGTCCCGCACAAGTTGCGCAACCGGACGACATTCCATCCGGATCGGGCCGGTTCACGCGCGCCTACGCGTGGAGTACTCCAGAGACCCCGTGCCCGCCGGTTCGGAGGGGAGCTGGAGGGAGTCGACGCTCCCCCCGTGCCCCGCGAAGAAGTCGACGACACGTTTCTTGCACCTGGGACAGCTTCATATGCCCGCGCAGGACGGCGTTCTCGCGCCGCAGCACCAGCAGTTCCACATCCTCGGCGTATCGGGCCCCGACCGGCACGAGGTCTTGGTTCCTGAACGGCGGTTCGGGTTCAGACGCGCTGCGTCCAGTCCTGGTCCAGACGGTCGGCCAGGCCGGCGGCGGTGAAGGCGGCCTCCAGTTCCTCGTGTCCCTCGGTGAAGTGGGCCCAACTGTCGTGGTGGACCGGGACGACGCGGCTGGCGCCGAGGATCCGGGCGGCCTCGGCGGCCTGCGCGCTGTCCAGGACGATCAGATTGCCGTCGAAGAGCATGGGGAAGCGGGGTGCGCCGGCGAACAGGATGGCGGTGCCCACCGGGGCGAACCGCTCGGCGATCTGCCGGACCGCGTCGAGGGAGGCGTTGTCGCCGCTGACGTAGACCGCCGGCAGGCCCTCGCCGGTCAGGACGAAGCCGACGACCTGACCGGAGAAGGGCTCGACCTCCTCGCGCGGGCCGGGGCCGTGGATGGCGGGAACACCGGTGACGGTGACCGTGCCGCCACCCGGACGCTCCAGCTCGATCGACTCCCAGTCGGCCAGGCCCTTGGCCTTCTCCCCGAGGCGCCGTCCGCCGCCGGGAGTGGTCAGGGTGAGGGGGACGTCGGCAAGCAGAGCCCGGCCGGAGGTGTCGAGGTTGTCGGCGTGTTCGTCGTGGGAGAGCAGGACCACGTCGATGGGGCCGAGGTCTGCAGGAGTGGCGGCGGAGGGGGCGGTCTTGGTCAGGGTCGGGCCGGGCGAGGGGTAGTCACCGGGGCCGTCGAAGGTCGGGTCGGTCAGGAAGCGCAGGCCGCCGTACTCGAACAGGGCGGTCGGGCCGCCGAACGTGTGGACCGGGAACTGCTCGGCGTTGAGCTGGGACATCACGTCTCCCTCATTTCTAACGGAAACTCTCTCCGTTTAACGTGACTCCAAGCTAGGCGGGCATCACGGAAAAACGCAAGCGCTACCATGAGAGGCATGGACGACACCCTGGCCACCGAGATGGCGCAGACCGCTCTGCCCCCGGCTCCGGGTGCCGATCGGTACCGCTCCTTGGCCTTCGCCGACACCGCCGCGACCCTGCCCGCCGGCCAGAGCTACGACCTGCTCGCCGCCCCCGAATCCGCCATGCGCTGGCTCGCCGCCCACGACCTGACCACCCCGGGCGTGCAGCTGTACGAGGTGTGCGCACAGCGGATGCGCACGCTGCGCGCACACGTGCGGACCCTGTTTGCCGCCCGCGTCGACGGCACCACCCCGCCCGAGGAATCCCTGTGCGCGGTGAACGAGGCACTCACGGCCGTACCCACCGCCCCCCTGCTCGCCTGGGACGGGACCCAGGGACTGCGCCGCATCCAGGCACACCCCACCGACCAGGCCGTCAACCACGCACTGGCGACCCTCGCCGCCGACGCCGCCGACCTGCTCACCGGTCCCGACGCCGACCTCCTTGCCGCCTGCGGCTCCGCCCCCTGCGACCGGTTCCTCCTGCGCACCCACGGCCGACGCCACTGGTGCTCCACCCGCTGCGGCGACCGCGCCCGCGCTGCCCGCGCCTACGCTCGGCGCAGCGGCGCCTCGCACTGACGCTGCCCTTGCCGAATACCTCATCCGCCCTGGTGGGGGCCAGTATTCGGGGTGCACGGCGCGCGCCGCCGCGCGGCCCGTTCTCGACCGAAGCGCCCGGGCAGGCCACGGACCGCGCCCTCGATCAGGGCCCTCGTGCTGCGCCTGGCACGCGAGAATCCCAGCCGGGGCCACAGAAGGGTGCACGGTGAGCTGCTCGTGCTGGGCGTGAAGGTGCTACCTCCACAGTCTGGGACGGGTGCAGTCGGCGCCCCCAAGCGCCGACTGCACCACCCCTTGGGTCGGTACCGACGTGGATGGCTCGCCATGCACATTGCCCCGTCGTCATCGTGCCCTGACCGTGCCCGACATGCGGTCGGCCCAGAAAAGGGAGCCGGACACAGTGGCCTCCGAGGGCGGGCACAGGGACGGCGCGCCGCTTCGGCCTGCTCCCGGCCGGGTGAGCGCGTAGTGTGACAAGGCAGGGCGACATGATGACGGTGCCCGATGGCGCCGAGAGGAAGCACCATGGCGCACAGCCCGTGGCAGAAGCGGGGACGGGGCCAGGCCCGGGGCGGCGTGGCCGTGCCGCCGCAGCGTGCTCTGGACCGGCACCGACTGCGGCGCCTGTTGGGCGCGGTCGGGGCGGTCAGCGCCGACATGGACCCCCGCATCGTGCTGCACCGGATCGTGGAGGCGGCCACCGATCTGGTTGCCGCGCGCTATGGGGCACTGGGGGTGCTTTCGGAGAGCGGCAAGATCATCGACCTGATCACCGTGGGCGTCGACGATCCGCACCTGTGCTCTGCCCTGGGCCTGCCGCAGGGCCATGGGCTGCTGCACACCATGGTCGATGACCGGGAACCGTTGCGGGTGGCGAATGTGGCCACGCACCCTTGTTCGGTCGGCTTCCCGCCCCGACATCCGGTCATGCGGACCCTGTTGGGCGTTCCGCTCGTGGTGCGCGGCAACGTCTACGGCGACCTCTATGTCGCCGACAAGTTGGATGGCACGCCCTTCGATGACGATGACGAGGGCCTGCTGACGGCATTGGCCAGTGCCGCGGGCGTCAGCCTCGAAAACGCCCGCCTGTATCAACAGCTCAAACGCGCCGCCGAGCACTTTCAGCGCCGCATGCTGCCTGTCCTTCCCGACCTCTCGCCGCTCGAGGCCGCGGCCCGCTATGAACCCGCGTCCGAACTGCCGAGGCTGGGCGGGGACTGGTACGACGCCATGGTCCTGCCCGATGGCGCCACCTGCGTCGTGGTGGGTGACGTGACCGGTCACGACGTGGAGGCCGCTCCGCTGATGGGACAGATCCGCAACATGCTGCGGGCGCTCGCCCTCGACCGGTGCGGGCCGCCCGGGCTGGTCATGTCAAAACTGGACCACGCGCTGACGATGTTTGACGACCCGCCCACGGCCACCCTGGTACTCGGCCGCATCGAGCATGGCGGTGCAGAGGGCGGGGGTTACACCTTTGGCTGGAGCAACGCCGGGCATCTACCTCCGCTGCTGATCGGTGCGGATGGCAGCACGCACTACCTGGCGCCCGCCCGTCACGGAATCCCGGTGGGCATCGACGCGTCCGTCTCCCGGTTCAGCCACGACCACCCCCTCCCGCCTGGCAGCACGCTACTGCTGTTCACCGATGGGCTGGTCGAGCGCCGCGACCAGGACATCGACACCGGACTGAGTGACCTGGCCGAACAGGCCGCCCGCCTGGCCACGGCACCGCTGGAGGAGCTGTGCGACACTCTGATCAGCCGAAGCCGGAAGGTGTTCGACGACGACGTGGCCCTGCTGGCCCTGCGCACCCCCTCGGACAGCCCGGCGCAGTGAGAGACATGCGCCCGCCAACCGGCACCGCTTTCCCGGCCGACGTCAAAGCACTGCTCGAACAGACCGCACCCCACACGCAGCCGTGAACCCACCACGGGTCGGCCGCCATCTGGCACACCCGGCTCGGCGACGCCGCGCGTTCCTCAGTCGGAGGTGGGATGCGGCCAGTGCGCGAGGCTTCCGGGCGAGGGAGGCGACTGCACCGCTTCCGCTGCCGAGGGGTAGAACTCGTAGCTCTCGCGCATGCCGCTGATGTCGAAGATCCTGAGCACCCGGCTCGACACGGACGCGATATGCAGCGAGCCCTCGTGTTCACGGATGCGTTTCGTGATCGCCACGATCACGCCCAATCCCATCGAATCCATGAAGGCGACGAAGCCCAGGTCCAGGACGAAGTGGCGGCGTCCCTCATCGAGAAGCTTGATCACCGCTTCGCGGATCATGGGCGCGGTATGGGCGTCCACCTCACCGTCGACCTCCACGACGGTCCAGCCGTCAACCACGTCATAGCTCACGATCATGCTCTCGTGCCGGACGATGTTCGTTCGCATGGCCACCCTTCTTCACTTCTGTGGACGGCGCAGGATCCGCCGGCACGATGAGGCCTGGACGATCAACCCACATCCCGATCACGGTCTGCCACGGACCGATTGGCGCGGATGACGGAGACTGTCGCCGCTGGTGTCCCGCGTGATGGTCACCGGCTCCTGGTCAGCCACTCGCCCGGATGCGCGTCCTCCTTGCGCATGCCCCGGGGCCGGACCCGGTCGACCAGCACGCGCTTGCCGTCCTTCGGCGCAGCTTGCTCGTGAACTCGGCGATACGTGATCTGTCTGGCCATAACGGTGCCCTTCCAGATCGGTCGGCCGCCTCGGCCTTGAGCAGGTGGATGGCTCCGTGCCCTTGCTGGAAGCGGACGTTCCCGACTCTCCCATTTTATCGGGGACTGGTGACGCGAACCCGTCGAGGCTCTGCAGGGTCGGTCATGAACCGTCGCCGGGTGGGGAGCAACGCCGTCCAGGGCAGCGCATTGACGAGGAGCATGGTGCGCCCGAGCGGAGTGCGGCGAGCGTTTCGGGGACGCCAGGCAGAGGGTGGGGCGGGTGGTGGCGTAGGCGTGGTGCAGGCGGGTGACGAACGTCGCGTGCAGGAATGCCGGGGCTGCTTGCCCCCTCTTGGTCGGGCTCACTCCTTCCGTCGCTTCAGGTTGGCGGGCAGGTGTTCGCATGATTTGCCAACTCTTGTTTCTCCTATTGACAGGCAGGCGCAATCGGTCCTGGAAAATGCGACAGAAAGTTCTTTTCGCCCGACTTTATGGGCGATAGACTCGTGGGGGTGGGACTGGATCACGCTTCGCTGACCGCCCTGGCCGCCCTCGGTGACGCCACGCGCTGCCGCATGTTCGAGTTCGTACGGCAGGCGCGTCGACCAGTCACTCGGGAAGAGGTCGCCGACAGCCTCGGGATCTCCCGCAAACTGGCCGCCTTCCACCTGGACAAGCTGGTGGCGGCCGGTCTGTTCCAGGCCCGCTACGAATCTCCCGCAGGCATCCGCAGGGTCGGCCGCAGACCCAAGGTGTACGAACCGGTGGCCGAGGCCATCGCGGTGAACATCCCGGAGCGTCGCTACGGCATGCTGGCCGACGTCCTCACCGAGGCCGTGCTGACCGAGGCGGAAGGCGAATCGGCCCGCGATGCTGCTCTCCGCGTGGCATTCCAGCGGGGGGAGACCCTGGGCAATGCCGAACGCGAGCGGCTACGGCCCGGGCGGCTCGGGGCCGAGCGGGGGCTGAGTCTGGCCGCCGAGACACTCGAGGAATTCGGTTTCGAGCCGGAGCGCGCCGCGCCCACCCTGCTGCGGCTGCGCAACTGCCCCTTCCATCCCCTTGCGGCGCAGGCCCCGGAACTTGTCTGCGGCGTCAACCAGGCTTTCCTGGCCGGCTATCTGCGGGGCCTCGGAAGCGACAAGACCACAGCGGTGCTCGCCCCGCGGCCCGGCTCGTGCTGCGTCGAGCTGCGGGGCGAGGGTGCGACTGGAGGCATCCAGGGGACGAATCCCGTCTGCGAGCGATGAGTCGAGGTCCTGCTGCGGCCTGCAATCGTGCGCGTGAACAGCTGGAGCCATGATGAATTCCACCAACGCCGCCGAAGCCACCCTCCGAGGACTGGGGGCGTGCTGTGCCGTCGGCAATGCGGTGCTGCACGCGATCCTCATCCCTGATCATCTTGAGGAGAAGTTCTACATCGGTGTCCTGTTCTCCGTGGGCAGCGCGGTCATGATCGTCGTAGCGGTGGCGCTCGTCATCATGAAACGGCCCTTCGTCGCGTGGCTCACCGGGGCCCTCACCAGCCTCGGCATGATCGTCGGATTTCTGCTGTCGCGTACCGTAGGCCTGCCGGACGGCTACTACGAACCCGGATGGGAGCCGCCGTACGGCCCCCTGTCCTTGATCGTCGAGGGGCTCTTCGTCCTCGCCTTCCTCACCTGGCTGGGCGGGACGGCAACGGCAGAAGCCGCTCACGGTCCGCCGTACAGGTCGAACCAGGAACCGATCGCGTCCGGCGGGAAAGGCGCATCGAAGCGCTGAGCCCGATGAGCGGGGCACCGCTGCCGCCGCGGTACCCCGAGTGAGGACTTCGTACTGGAGCCCGTCTTCTGAACGCCGACGCCGATCGGCTGCTGGTGCCGTGACCGGCAATGTTTGCCCCATGCGGAGCGTCGTCCGGTGCGTGCGATCGCAAGGCGGACGGAAGCCTTGGATGGGGTCTCCCCTGCTCGAACGGAGTTGAGAGCTTTTCAACGCCGTCTACGCCGAGTTCTCCGGATCCTGCGCTCCGCCCGCCCGGGCCACCGTCGAGGTCGCGCGCCTGCCGCATGACGCGAAGGTCGAGATCTCCGCGATCGCCGTCCGTCGAGACATCACCGAGGGGAGCCATCACCACGCAGCCGGCCTGATGTGCCTGCGCTTGGAACCCGGCGCCCGCATCGGCCGCGCGGGCGGGAACTCCCCCGGCATCAGAGCGGCTACGTAGCGATCGCGGTCTGTGTGACCGCGATCCGGTCAATCGGTTCTGGCGGCGAAGGGGGCGCCGTCGCCGAACGCGAGCCGCGCGAAGTTCTCGCCGATGCGGCGGTGTCCCGCAGGGTCAGGGTGGACCTCGTCGGGCAGCGGGAATTCGGCATAGTCCTTCTCGCCGTACAGGTTACGGCCGTCGAGGTAGTGCAGGTTCGGGTCGTCGGCCGCCCGCTGGTGGACGATCCGGGCCAGTTCGTCACGGATGACGTTGAGCGTCAGGCGCCCGGCGGCGCGTTCGGCCGGATCGCCCGTCGCCTTGAACCGCAGGGTCGCGCCGTCGAAGTCGGGCGCGAGAGGGCCCGGGGTGTCCTCCTGGACCGGGCACAGGATGGCGGACACGACCAGCAGCGGCGTGGTCGGATGCCCCTCGCGGATGGTGTCGAGGAAGCCGTGCACCGCAGGGGTGAAGGCGCGCAGGCGCATCACGTCGGAGTTGACGACGTTGATGCCGAGCTTGACGCTGATCAGGTCCGCGGGGGTGTCCCGCATCGCACGCGCGGTGAACGGGTCGAGCAGCGCGCTGCCGCCGAACCCCATGTTGACCAGCTCCACTTGACCCTGGGCAGCTGCCAGCGCCGGCCAGATGGCGGTCGGATGCGCGGCGTTCGAGCCGTGACTGATGGAACTGCCGTGGTGCAGCCACACCCTGCGCCCGCTGTCCGGCGCCGGCTCGACGGGGGCGTCGGTGCGCAGGGCAATCAGCTCAGTGATCTCCGTATGCGGGAGCCAGATCTCGACATCCTTGTCACCCGCCGGCAGATCGGTGAACCGGGCGGTGCCGGCAGGCCCCTCCGACAGCTCGGAGGACTGGGTGAGCATGTCGGTGATCGTGCGCACGTTACCGCCGGCCACCGTGGCCTGGGCAGTGAGACGGCCATCGACCAGCAGGTCGTACACGCCGTCCGCCGGGGCCGGGAAACCTCGGTAGACCCGCTTGGTGGGCAGCGTGTCCAGTTCGATCGTGGTGGCCCGGGTGCGGAAAGCCAACCGCACACCGGAGGGCTGGGCCTCGGCCACGGCCAGTTGGTCGTCGGGGATCTGCCGGCGCGCCCGGGCGGGCAGCCGGTGCGGCAGCAGACCGTGCGCGGTCGTTTCCACATCGAGGAAACCGCGCAGCATGTCCGCGGTGACAGGTGTGGTGATCATGTCGTGCCCTGTGTTCATTGCCTCAGCCTGTTGATCAAGATCTTCGGATCGTTCATGTGAGCCGGCGCGCGGCGCGGCGGACCGCCTCAGGCGGTGCGGCCCTCATCTGGTCAGGGTGTGGCCCGGTTCCGTAGCAGAGCGTCGAGGCCATCCACGATCCAGGCCCAGGATTCCTGCGCGTCGGGGACGCTGTGCTCGAAGCCTCCGGCCAGCTCCAGGCTGACGAAGCCATGGAAGACGCTGCCCAGCATCCGGACCGCATGGGTCTGGTCCGGCTCCGTCAGGTCGTAGCCGCGCAGGATCGCCCGCATCATCTGTGCGTGCCGAACGCCGGCACTGGCGGCCGCCGTCTCGGGGTCGAGCCTGAGCCGGGCGGCGGCGTAGCGACCGGGGTGCTCCCGAGCGTAGTCGCGGTAGGCCTCCGCGAAGGCTGCCAGGGCGTCCTTGCCGGCCCGTCCGGCCAGGGCGTCGGCGGCCCGGTCGGCGAGTTCCTCCAGCGCGAACAGGGCGATCCTGGTCTTGAGGTCCTGGGAGTTCTTCAGGTGCGAGTACAGACTCGCGACCTTGACGTCGAACCGCCGGGCGAGCGCCGAGACGGTCACCTGGTCGAAGCCGACCTCGTCGGCCAGTTCCGCTCCCGCTCGGGTCAGACGCTCCGGGGACAGCCCTGCTCGAACCATAACCTTCCTCCTATTCAACGACAACCATTATGCATTTGCCTAATAGCTTTAGGCAAATTAGCGTGTCGTTCATGAAGCCGCTGACTGAGCAAGAGATCCGTACCGTGTTCGTGAACTGCACCAAGGGCGAGGCGAAGCGCCTGTACGTCCCCCGCGACCTGACCGAGCAGCCCTGGGACGACCTGGACTTCCTGGGCTGGCGAGACCCCCAGGCCCCCGACCGGGCCTACCTCGTGACCGAATTGGACGGCCGCCCGGTCGGCGTCCAGCTGCGCTCCTCCGACGTGGGCTCCTGGCAGATGCGGCGAAGCATGTGCTCGGTGTGTGTGACCACCCACACCGGAGGCGTCTCCCTGATGGTCGCGCCGAAGTCCGGGAAGGCCGGGCAGCAGGGCAACTCGGTCGGCATCTACATGTGCAGCGACCTCGCCTGCCCGCTGTATGTGCGAGGCAAGAAGAACGCGGGCGCCGGTGCACGCCTCCACGAGTCCCTCACCCTGGAAGAGAAGATCCAGCGGACCGTCACGAACCTCGCCGCATTCATCGCCAAGATCACCACATGAAGCAGCCGGCCACGCACGCCCACATCGGATGTGACGCCCCACCATTCCCATTTTTCGCTCACGCGATCACCCGGTGGACAGGCCGCCACGTGGTAGCGCGAGGTCAGTTGTGTCGATCGTGAGTACCGACGAGTCGACGCGGGCGCCTCAGGCACTGGCGGGGCGCCGGTGGCTGTTCCCGTCCGCGCTGGTCCACGAGCTGGACCCAGACGCCCGCACATCCGCCCAGCGGCCGCGGCGCACCGCACACGACTGGGTCGTCGACTTCTCCTGCTTCCTGCCGGCCGTCGTCCTCGGCCTGACGGCCGCGCACTCTCTGCCCGACGAACCAGGCCTGCCGCACTCCATCGCCGTCCTCGACCAGACGCTCGGCGCGCTCGCCTGTGCGGCGGTCCGGCTGCGGCGCCGGTGGCCGGTCGGCCTCGCCGTCGTGATGGTCCCGGTCGGTCTGCCACCTAACGGAGTTCTGCGGGCTCCATGAGAAGACCGCGACGCGCTACGCGGACTTCGCACGAGCCCTGCTGGAACAGGCCGCCGAGGCCGGCCAAGCCTCCCTCTCGTCACCTCCGGTCCGACTTGGAGGAAGCTGGGGCGCAGTGCGCAACGCGGACGGCTCTCCGCTGGACTTCGCCGACTGATACCTCGACTGGCTCGCCGCCGCCGAAGTGCTCTGCGGCCTGGACCGATAGGGGCTGGATGGCCTGACTGGTGGGCTCGCATGTTGTGGTGTCGCGTACGCCTCGGCGAGGCCGGCTTGCTGTCACCGCGTGTGGTCGCCGGGGGCGTATCGGCTCCAGGTTCCGCCGGCTTCGGTGACGAGGTGGGCGGTGGCCCTGCCGTGGTGGCCGAGGACGCGGGCGACCACGGGTGCGGGGGCTTGAAGAACCAGCCGGCGGATAACTGAAGCCCGGCCGCGCCAGGCCGGAACGCCGACGGATCGAAGCTGGTCGAGCAGGCTCGTCGCGTCCATCGGATGCCCGGGCCGCCGACCGGGGCACGGCACCTCTTGGCCACCTACGAGCAGCGCTACAACGAACACCGCCTCCACCGGGCCCGCAGCCACCCACCTCCCGGCGCCGACCAGCAACCCACGACCGTGCACGAGCCCGAAATCCGCCGACTCCTGCGCATCCGCATCCTCGGCGGCGCCATCAACGAGTACCGCTACGCGGCTTGACCTGCAGCGATGACTTCCCGAGCCCCACAGGGCGGCAGTGCGGAAGATCCGGCGGTGCCGGAGTACTGCCGCTGCACCACCGCGCGCGACGGCCAGGACCGGAGAGAGTCACCCGGGCTGTCGGAATCCGGCATGTCAGGAACCAGACACCGTCAAGGACATGACATGCACAGGTCGACAATGGCAGGCTCTCGATCGGCCGCACGGGGCTAGGCGTTCCCCACAGGGATCTCGCACCGCTGCTGTCATGTCCTCCTCACCGCACCACCAGCTCTACTCGGGCAGTACCCCCTGCCCGGGCTGTCACCGGCCGCAACCCCGGTCGCCGCAGAAGGAGTTCCGCGTGAGAAAGACCCCCCGCAAGGCTGTTGCCGCGAGCGCGCTCTTAGCAAGCGCCGCCATGATCGCCGTTGCGCTCCCCACGACCGCCACCGCCGGCCCCCAGGCCGACGCTCCCAAGCCGCAGGTCCGGGCCGGCGCGCTGCAGGTCCAGCTCAGCCCGAGTGAGCGCGCCACGCTGCTCGCCGACGCGCAGGCCACCGTCGCCACCACCGCCAGAACCCTGGGCCTGGGCAGCCAGGAGCAACTGCTGGTGAAGTCCGTCCTGAAGGACGCCGACGGCACGGTGCACACCCGCTACGAGCGGACCTTCGCGGGCCTGCCGGTCCTCGGCGGCGACCTCGTCGTCCACGCGGCGGCAAACGGCACCGTCAAGGGCGTCAGCAAGGCGACCAAGGCTACGGTGAAGGTCGCCTCGACCACTGCCGTGAAGAGCGCCGACTCGGTGAAGACCTTCGCGCTCGGCCGCGCCAAGGCCAAGGGCACCACCGCCCCGAAGGCCGACACCGTCCGCAAGGTCGTCTGGGCCGCCTCCGGCAAGCCCGTGCTGGCCTGGGAGTCCGTGATCGGCGGCGTGCAGCACGACGGCACCCCGTCCGAGCTGCACGTCATCACCGACGCCACCACCGGCGCCAAGCTGTTCGAGTACCAGGGCATCGAGACCGGCACCGGCACCGGCCAGTACAACGGCCAGGTGACCCTCGGCACTACGCTGTCGGGCTCGACCTACGAGATGACCGACGGCACCCGCGGCGGCCACAAGACCTACGACCTCAACGGCGGCAGCTCCGGCACCGGCACGCTGTTCACCGATGCGGACGACGTCTGGGGCAATGGCCTGCCGAGCGACCGTCAGACCGCCGGTGTTGACGCCGCGTTCGGCGCCCAGGCCACGTGGGACTACTACAAGGACGTCCACGGCCGCAACGGCATCAAGAACGACGGCGTCGGCGCCTACTCCCGCGTGCACTACGGCAACAACTACGTCAACGCGTTCTGGTCCGACTCCTGCTTCTGCATGACCTACGGCGACGGTTCGGGCAACGCCAAGCCGCTGACCGCCGTCGACGTGGCCGCCCACGAGATGACCCACGGCGTCACCTCCAACACCGCCGGCCTGATCTACAGCGGCGAGTCCGGCGGCCTCAACGAGGCGACCTCCGACATCTTCGCCGCGGCCGTCGAGTTCTACGAGAACTCCGAGACCGACCCGGGTGACTACCTGGTCGGCGAGAAGATCGACATCAACGGCAACGGCACCCCGCTGCGCTACATGGACCAGCCGAGCAAGGACGGCAGGTCCAAGGACGCCTGGTACTCCGGCATCGGCGGCATCGACGTCCACTACTCCTCCGGCCCGGCCAACCACTGGTTCTACCTGGCCTCCGAGGGCAGCGGCGCCAAGGTCGTCAACGGCGTGAGCTACAACAGCCCGACCTCCGACGGCCTGCCCGTCACCGCGATCGGCCGCGACGCCGCCGCGAAGATCTGGTACCGCGCGCTGTCGACCTATATGACCTCCTCCACCAACTACGCCGCCGCCCGCACCGCCACCCTGCAGGCAGCCGCCGACCTGTACGGGCTCGGCAGCGAAACCTACAACAACACCGCCAACGCCTGGGCCGGCATCAACGTCGGCCCCCGCATCGTCGAGGGCGTGACGGTCACCGACCCCGGCAGCCAGACCACGCTGGTCAAGAAGTCCGCGAGTCTGCAGATCCAGGCCACCAGCACCAACCCGGGCGCGCTGACCTACACGGCCACCGGCCTGCCGGCCGGCCTGTCGCTCAACGCCTCCACCGGCCTGATCTCCGGCACCCCCACCAAGCTGGGCACCAGCACGGTCACGGTCACGGTCACGGACTCGACCAACGCCTCCTCCACCGCGACGTTCACCTGGAACGTCGTCAGCGTGATCAAGACCTTCGAGAACACCACCGACGTCGCCATCCCGGACGGGGGCGCCGCGGTCTTCTCGGACGTCAACGTCACCGGGATCGCCGGCAAGGCACCGAGTGCCCTCAAGGTCGACGTGGACATCAAGCACACCTGGCGCGGTGACCTGGCCATCGATCTGGTGGCCCCTGACGGCACGCTGTACCGCCTCAAGGATTCCAACATCAGCGACTCGGCCGACGACGTACTCGCCACCTACACCGTGGACGCCTCCAAGAAGACCGCCAACGGCACATGGAAGCTCAAGGTCCAGGACATGTTCCGCGGCGACAGCGGCTTCATCAACAGCTGGAAGCTGACCTTCTGACCTCAGTAGCAGCACACTGAGGCGGTGGGCCCCCTCCCGCCCGGGCCCGGCCGGCCATGACCGGCCGGGCCCGAACGCGGTGGACACCCATGTCGAGCAGCGCGATGGCCAGGCGCATGTGCCGGCTGCCGCATGGGAAGCGGAAGCAACTGCGCCTTGCCCGGGCTGAAGAATTTCACGGCTTCCCGTCACATCTGCGTGCGCCGGTCCGTCAGTGCCTTGAAGACGCCGACCGAGGCGACACAGAAGCGAAGGAGACCAGCCATGACGAACCCCTCGATCTCCCGGATGCCCAACCCGGCCGAGTTCGTGCCCGAGCTGAACGATGTCAGCGCCGCCCTGTTCCGCGCCACCGGCAACCAGTCGCTGCCGCGCACCACGATCAACCTGATCCACCTGCGGGCCGGCCAGATCGTCCACAACACCTACCTGACCGTCCTCAACACCAGCTTCCTGCGCAAGGCCGGCGAGTCCGAGGAGCGCATCACCGCCGTCGCCTCCTGGCAGGACGCGCCCTACTTCACCGACGCCGAACGCGCCGCCCTCGCCCTGATCGAGGCCACCCTCCAGCCCGCACCGCACGGCCGCGAGCGCGTCACCGACGAGATCTACGCCGAAGCCGCCAAGCACTACGACGAGAAGGCGCTCGCCACCCTCACCATCGCGATCGGCCAGATCAACTTCTTCATCGCCCTCGCCGTCATCGGCAAGCCCCAGCCCGTCACCTCCCTCGCCGACCAGCAGTGGGACTAGCGCCGTGGCAGGCAACGTTTGCCCTGTGGGCGCGGCTCGATTGCTGCGCTGGGCGGCACCGAGGTGTTGACCGGACCAACTGATCATTTCAGAGGGTCGGCGTAGCGGATCCGCAGGCGTTCGAACTGGTGGCGCCAGGCGAAGGTGCGCTCGACGACCCACCGGGTCTTGCCCAGTCCGGAGCCGTGGGCTGTGTCCTTGCATGCGCTCTTCGGTGTGATGCGGCCCAAACCCGCGGCTCCCGGCCTTCCCAGCGGCTGCCCCTACTTGATCACGACCTGTCGTTGGGTCGGTTCCGGACACCCTGACAGGCGTTCTCGCGCAGCTCCAGGCCGCGCAGGTTTGCGGCGGCGACGTCGTCGGTCGTCATGCGCGCCCTCGTACCCTGTTTCCCGTGCCCTCTTCCCGCCTGCGTCGCGTCGCCGTCCTAGTCCTCGAGGGCGCGAAGCCGCTTGATGTCGGCATTCCCGCACAGGTGTTCACGACCCGGGCGAGCATGCCGTACGAGGTGCGGGTGTGCGGCGCGGCACCCGGGCCTGTGACGGGAGGCGATGGCCTGGCCTACCACGTCACCGACGGTCTCGACGCGCTTGCATGGGCTGACATTGTCTTCATCCCGGGCTATCGGTTCCCGGACCGCGACGACCCACCACAGGCCGTCGTCGATGCCTTGACCGCCGCACACGATCGAGGTGCACGGCTGGCCGCCATCTCGACGGGCGCCTTCGCGCTCGCCGCCACAGGCCTGCTCGACGGCAAGCGCGCCACGACGCACTGGCACTACGCGCGGGCGCTCGCACAGAAGCATCCGCTGGTCCGGGTCGACGAGAACGTCCTGTTCGT
Source organism: Streptomyces sp. NPDC057565 (assembly GCF_042801455.1). Classification (NCBI taxonomy): domain Bacteria; kingdom Bacillati; phylum Actinomycetota; class Actinomycetes; order Kitasatosporales; family Streptomycetaceae; genus Streptomyces; species Streptomyces sp. NPDC057565. Next base: position 49,278 of record NZ_JBHVFU010000039.1, read on the forward strand.
CGACGAGGGCAGCGTGCTGACGTCGGCCGGCGCCGCCTCAGGCATCGATCTGTGTCTGCATATCCTGCGCGGCGACCTCGGGGTGGCGGCGTCGAACCACGCGGCCCGGCGCCTGGTCGCGGCACCCTACCGCAGTGGCGGCCAGGCGCAGTACGTGCCGCGGAGCGTGCCCGAGCCGCTCGGGGAACGTTTCGCCGCCACCCGCGAATGGGCCCTGCACCGGCTCGACGAACCTCTCAGCCTCGAATCCCTCGCCCAACACGCGGCGGTCTCTCCGCGCACGTTCTCGCGGCGCTTCGTCGAAGACACCGGGTACACGCCGATGCAGTGGGTCATGCGTGCCCGCATCGACCTGGCCCGTGAGCTGCTCGAGCGTTCGAAGCGCAGCGTCGAGCAGATCGCGAACGACGTCGGGCTGGGCACCGGCGCGAATCTGCGGATGCACTTCCAGCGCATCCTCGGCACCACCCCCAGCGAGTACCGGCGCACCTTCACCCGGGGCGAGTAGCCCGACATCCGGCGCCTGGCGCGATCCTTTCGAACCATGGCGCTCTCGCCACGGCCATGGCCGGATCCCGCACGCGAGGCTGGTCATGAACCGAAGGGACACCACACATGACTCGCATCGCCATCAACGGATTCGGCCGCATCGGACGCAACGTGCTGCGCGCCCTGCTGGAACGCGACAGCGGCCTCGAGATCGTCGCCGTCAACGACCTCACCGAGCCCGCCACCCTTGCCCGGCTCCTCGCCTACGACACCACCGCCGGACGGCTCGGCCGTCCGGTGACCGTCGACGGGGACGCCCTGGTCGTCGACGGCCGGCGCATAACGGTGCTTGCCGAGCGGGAGCCGGCACAGTTGCCGTGGGCCGAGCTCGGCGTCGATATCGTGCTGGAGGCGACAGGCCGCTTCACGTCGGCCAAGGCAGCCCGCGCCCACCTGGACGCGGGAGCGAACAAGGTTCTCGTCAGTGCGCCGTCGGACGGCGCCGACGTCACGCTCGCGTACGGGGTCAACACCAAAACGTATGACCCGGCCGTGCACACGATCGTCTCGAACGCCTCGTGCACGACCAACGCGCTGGCGCCGCTGGCCGCGGTACTCGATGAGCTCGCCGGCATCGAGCACGGCTTCATGACCACGGTGCACGCCTACACACAGGAGCAGAACCTGCAGGACGGTCCGCACCGCGACGCTCGCCGCGCCCGTGCTGCTGCTGTCAACATCGTGCCGACCACGACGGGCGCCGCCAAGGCGATCGGCCTCGTGCTGCCCAACCTCGACGGCAAGCTGTCAGGCGACTCGATCCGTGTGCCGGTGCCGGTCGGCTCGATCGTCGAACTCAACACCACCGTCGCCCGCGATGTGACCCGCGACGACGTGCTGGCCGCGTACCGCGCCGCCGCGCAGGGTCCGCTCGCCGGCATCCTCGAGTACTCCGACGACGCGCTCGTGTCGTCCGACATCGTCGGCAACCCCGCCTCGTCGATCTTCGATGCGGCCCTCACCCGGGTCGACGGCCGCCACGTCAAGGTGGTCGCCTGGTACGACAACGAGTGGGGCTTCTCCAACCGTGTGATCGACACGCTGGAACTCCTCGCAACACGCTGAACGGTCCACGAGCAGGACCGTGTCTCGCGTGAGCGGTCACGCTCAACCCGGTGATGACCACACCTGTTGCACGCGCTACGGCTGGCACTACCGGCGCTGAGCTGCGTCGACTCGTCGCACTTCGCCTCACCTGGCGCTCAGTGGTACGTGGCATCCGTTCAAGCGGGCTGAGGATCCATCGTGCGCCATGCCGCAGTCACGCGTGTGGCCCCGGCCGGGAATCCGGCCAGGGCCACAGGCGAAGACGCGGTCGTGAAGGGCGGTCGCCTACGCGGCGAAAGGTACTGCGGGGCTTCAGTCGAACGATCTTCCCTACAGGCAAGAGGCGAGGCCCGGGGACACTGTTCGATCGACACGGAACCGCACGACCCGGCGCCGGCCCCGGAGGCCAGCGCCCGTGTCACGGCCGCGCACGGCGCCTGCGGCTCCCGCGCGCCCATAGCCGCCAGGCCGGCGCACCACGTGACGAAGGACCTGGCCGGGCACCTTCCCCCGGACCCCGGGCATCTGGTGTCGCTCGGCCGCCGGGACATCGCGCACATCGGTTGCAGGGAGTCGGGCCGAACGCCGCCGACTGGCGGGTACGGGAGGGGCGAAACCTCGCCCCCGCCACCGATTCGATCCCAACGAGGTGGAAGGGCGGCGTCGGGCCAATGCCGTGACTGCCGTCCGTCCCTCACCGCGGCCCCGCGGGCGTCACGCATAGTTGCGCAGTTCGGGCCAGATCACGCCCCAGGGGCGGCGGGGGCCGGTGCAGACGTAGACGTGGCCGCCCCATTCGATGTTGTGCACGCCGTCTGGGTTGGAGAGGGTGGCGGCCACGCGGACGTGCCGGAAGTACCGGCGAAGGCGAGCGGCGTACCCGGGGGCGTAGTCGGGGCCGGGGGCGACGGCCACCACGGTCGTGGCGTGCGGGTTGCCGGGGCCCCACCACCAGTCGGTGTTCTGAGCGCCCGCGGCGGTGGGCAGTCCGGCGCTGCGGCCCAGTTCGTTGATGGCACCGGCCTCGCTGTAGTCCGCCGCGAAGATCACCGCGCTCGCGCGCTGCCCGGCCGGGAGCCCGGCCCATACCTGCCGCACGGTGCCGACCAGTTGGGGCCAGCCCAGGGTCTCCCCCGATATCGGGCTGGTGCCGTACGTCCAGTCCACGTCAGACGGAGGCAGCACCGGCAGCACGATCACGGCGGACAGCGCGGCCGAGACGGCGGTTCCGATCATCAGGCCGCGCAGCCGGCCCGGGCGGGAGTGCAGCCACCCGTCGAGTCCCACCGCGCCTGCCGCCAGTAGGCACACGTACAGCCCGCCCAGGTAGTAGACCTGCGCTCCGGTCGTCACGGCGAACAGTACGAACAGCACGGCATATGCGGTCACCAGGCACCGCCACAGCGGCCGGCCGGACCGCCACAGAAACCGCAGGCCCGCCACCCACAGCACCGTCATCGCCAGACAGGACATGCCGAGCTGCCCCACGATCCAGGTGAGGATGTTCCCCGCGCCTCCGTGCTCCCCGTTCAGCGCCCGCGTCATCGCGAACATGGCCCAGCCGTGCCGCGCCTGCCACCACAGGTCGGGCAGCACGAGCAGCACGGCGATCACCGCGCCCGCAAGCAGGCAGCGATCAACTACGGTCCGGCGGGCCGGGCCGAGCAGCGCCGCGGCCAGCAGGACGGTCCCGAAGATCGCCGCGAGATGGTTGAATTCCGAGCCGAGGCCGACCAGCGCTCCCGCGGCGAGCCACCACCGCGTGTCTCCGGTGCGGCCGATCCGCACGACCACGAGCGCGATCGCCGCCCACGCCAGCACTTCGAACGACGTCGTGTTGGCGACGTGTCCGCTGCCCAGCAGCACGGGCATGGTGCCCGTCGCGATCGCCGCAAGCAGCTGCGCCCGCCGCGTGCCGCCGAACTCCCGCGCGGTCAGCGCGCCCACGACCACCGTGCCCGCCGCGGCCAGTGCGGCCCACAGCCGCAGGCCCGCCGCCGAGACCCCGAACAGCGACAGCGAGACCCGGGCCAGCACCGGCGTCAGCGCCGGCTGGTCCACATAACTCGCCTGGAGGTGCCGGGCGGAGTCGAGGAAGTACAGCTCGTCGCAGTGGAAGCCGTAGCGCGGGGACAGCGCCATCAGCACGCCCAGGACCACCCCCGCGACGGCGAACACCCGTCGGTCCAGCGGTGCGATCCGCCCGCCGTCCTCCCCGACCCCGTCCGCACGCCCCACGTCCGCCACCCCCGGTCCTCGGACCCTCGGTCGCGCCGTCCGCGCGGCCGGGGCGGCCCGGCGCGCACGGCTCCCGGGCCGCTCGTACCTTACGCACCCAGCCCGCGCGCGGTGAAGCCTCCGGGTCGGCGCTTCCGGGCACGGCCCCGAGAGGCCGAGCAACAGCGCGGACCGAGCGCCCCGGCTCTCCACCCCGGCACACCCGCGATCGCCTGAACTCGGGGTGTTCCATGCCTTTTCGGGTGCGATGTCCGCATGCCGAAGTCGTCTGCCCGTAACCCTTGACGCTGCCCTTTGGTGAAAACTACGTTTTGCTTCGCGGAAATCAACTTCTGCTTTGTGGAAACTACTGAACCTCGGTCGCCGGGGCCCACGTCGCGCGCCCTCCCTGAAGCACGGCACCGACGGGCCTCGTCGCGACCCTCTAGCGAAGACTCGAGGGCTGATCGATGACTGCAGTGGAGGACCGGCCGCCCACGACGGCCAACGGGGCGACCAGCTCCATTCTGTACACCTACGATCTGGCCCCCACGAAGAAGGCGGGGCGCCGCTGGGGTGCCTACAACGTCTTCACGCTCTGGGCCAACGACGTGCACAGCCTCGGGAACTACGCGTTCGCCATCGGCCTCTTCGCGCTCGGGCTGAACGTGTGGGGCATCCTGGCCGCGTTCCTGCTCGCGTCGGTTCTGCTCTTCCTCCTGCTGACGCTTTCCGGGTTCATGGGCCACAAGACGGGCGTCCCCTTCCCGGTCATGAGCCGCATCGCCTTCGGCATCAAGGGCGCGAAGGTACCGGCCGCGGTCCGCGGAATCGTCGCCATCGCCTGGTTCGGTATCCAGACCTATCTGGCCTCCGCCGTCCTCAGCGCCCTGCTCATCGCGATGCTCCCCGGACTGCGCGACATGGACGCGAACTCCGTGCTGGGCCAGTCGACGCTCGACTGGATCACCTTCCTCGCTCTGTGGGCCCTCCAACTGCTCATCGTGAGCTACGGGATGCAGATGATCCGGAGGTACATGGCCTTCGCGGCGCCCACGACCCTCATCACCATGTGCGCCCTCGCGGTCTGGATGTTCGTACGGGCGGACGCCTCGATCTCCCTGTCCATCGACGAGCCGCTCGTCGGCGGCGAGATGTGGCTCCAGATCCTGCAGGCAGCCGCGCTGTGGGTGGTGATCTACGGGACGTTCGTGCTGAACTTCTGCGACTTCACCCGGTCCGCCAAGAGCCGCGGCTCCATCGTCCGCGGCAACGTGATCGGCATCCCGCTGAACATGATCTTCTTCGCCGTCATCGTGGTGGTCCTCAGCGGAGCGCAGTTCAAGCTCGACGGGCACATCATCACGAGCCCCACGGACATCGTCCGGACCATCCCGAACATGTTCCTCCTGGCGACGGCGTCGCTCGCCCTCATCGCCCTGACGGTCGCGGTGAACCTGCTGGCCAACTTCGTGGCGCCGATCTACGCGCTCATCGACCTCTTCCCGCGCCGGCTGAACTTCCGCCGGGCGGGCGTGGTGAGCGCGGTCGTCGGTCTGGCGATCCTGCCCTGGAACCTCTACAACAGCCCGATCGTGGTGAACTACTTCCTCGGCGGACTCGGAGCCCTGCTGGGACCGCTCTTCGGCGTCATCATGGCGGACTACTGGCTGCTGCGCAGGTCCCAGGTGAACGTGCCGGACCTCTACACCGACGACCCGCAGGGCGAGTACCACTACCGCCGCGGCTTCAACCCCCGCGCCGTCGGGGCCTTCGCCCCCAGCGCGGCCATCGCGGTCGTCGTCGCCCTGGTGCCCTTCTTCCACGCCGTGGCCGGATTCTCCTGGTTCGTGGGCGCCTTCCTCGCCGCCGCGCTGTACGCGCTCATCGCGGACCGTACAACGCCGGTCCGCGACGTGGACGGCGAGGCCATCGCCGTCGCCGCCGAATGAACCACCGAGCAGAAGGCCGAAGCATGCGCATCCTCGTTGTCAACGTCAACACCACGCAGTCGATCACCGAATCGATCGGCAGGCAGGCAGCCGCTGCCGCCTCACCCGGTACCGAGACGGTCCCGCTCACCCCGCTCTTCGGGGCGGAGTCCGTCGAGGGCAACTACGAGAGCTACCTCGCCGCCATCGCCGTGATGGAGACGGTCCGCGCCTACCCGGAACCGTTCGACGCCGTAATCCAGGCCGGCTACGGCGAGCACGGCCGCGAAGGGCTCCAGGAACTGCTCGACGTCCCGGTCGTCGACATCACCGAGGCCGCCGCGAGCACCGCCCAGTTCCTCGGCCGCACCTACTCCGTCGTCACCAGCCTCGACCGCACCGTCCCGCTGATCGAGGAACGTCTCCACGCCGCCGGTCTGAGTGCGCGCTGCGCCTCCGTGCGCGCCAGCGGTCTTGCCGTGCTGGATCTGGAACGCGACGAGAAGGCCGCGGTCGAAGCCATCGTCGAAGAGTCCGCCCGAGCCGTGGAGGACGACCGGGCGGAAGTGATCTGCCTGGGATGCGGCGGCATGTCCGGCCTCACCGAACGCGTCGTCGAGCGTACGGGGGTGCCCGTCGTCGACGGCGTGAGTGCCGCGGTGACGATTGCCGAGTCCCTCGTACGCCTCGGCCTGACCACGTCGAAGGTGCGTACCTACGCGACACCCCGGCCCAAGAAGATCGTCAACTGGCCTCCGCAGGTGCGCTGAAGCGGGTCGCGCACGACAGGCGACCGGTGCCCGGCCCCGCCCCGGGCGGACGGCTCATGAAGACACAATCAACCGCGAAAGAGGAGGGGCATCCGTTGCCCGACGTACAGCTCGTACTGCGCTCGACACGCGTCATCACCCCCGAGGGGACGCGTCCCGCGTCGATCGCCGTCTCCGGCGGGACGATCGCCGCGGTGCTGCCGTACGACGCCGAGGTACCGGTCGGTGCCCGTCTGGAGGACGTCGGCGACGACGTCGTACTCCCCGGGATCGTCGACACCCACGTGCATGTGAACGACCCCGGGCGCACCGAATGGGAGGGCTTCTGGACCGCCACCCGCGCGGCCGCGGCCGGTGGCATCACGACCCTCGTCGACATGCCGCTCAACTCCCTCCCACCGACCACCACCGTGGAGCACCTGCGCGTCAAGCAGGAGACCGCCCGCACCAAGGCGCACATCGACGTCGGCTTCTGGGGCGGCGCGCTGCCCGACAACGTCGCGGACCTCCGACCCCTGCACGACGCCGGCGTCTTCGGCTTCAAGTGCTTCCTGTCGCCCTCCGGTGTGGACGAGTTCCCCGAGCTGGACCAGGAGCAGCTCGCGAAGTCCCTCGCCGAGATCGCCGACTTCGGCGGCCTGATGATCGTGCACGCCGAGGATCCGCACCACCTGGCCGCGGCCCCGCAGAAGAGCGGGAGGAAGTACGTCGACTTCCTCGCCTCCCGGCCGCGCGACGCCGAGAACGCCGCGATCGAGAACCTGATCACCCAGGCCAGGCGGCTGAAGGCCCGTGTGCACGTGCTGCACCTGTCGTCCTCGGACGCTCTGCCGCTGATCGCCGCTGCCAAGGCCGAGGGAGTCGGGATCACGGTCGAATCCTGTCCGCACTTTCTCACCCTGACGGCCGAGGAAGTCCCGGACGGCGCCACCGAGTTCAAGTGCTGCCCGCCGATTCGTGAGGCCGCCAACCAGGACGCCCTGTGGGAGGGGCTCGCCGACGGGACGATCGACTGCATCGTCTCCGACCACTCACCTTCGACCGCGGACCTCAAGAGCCCTGACTTCGCCTCCGCCTGGGGCGGTATCTCCTCCCTCCAGCTCGGCCTGCCCGCCATCTGGACCGAGGCGCGCCGACGTGGCCGCAGCCTTGAGGACGTCGTCCGCTGGATGTCGACCGCACCCGCACGGCTCGCGGGCCTGGACAGGAAGGGCGCGATCGAGGTCGGCCGGGACGCCGACTTCGCGGTGCTCGACCCCGACGCGACCTTCACGGTCGACCCGGCCGAGCTGGAGCACCGCAACCGGGTCACCGCCTACGCCGGCAAGACGCTGCACGGTGTCGTCACCTCCACGTGGCTCCGCGGAGAGCGCATCGCCGACCGCGGCACTCTCGCCGAGCCCACCGGACGCCTGCTCGACAGGAACGGCTGAGGCCGGGGCCGGCGTGGTCGCCGGCAGGTGAGCGGGCACTGCGACCCCCGACGGACGCGTCGGGGGCCGCAGTGCGCGTGGTGCCGAGCAGTCGTGTGTCGCAGAGCGCACGGCACCGTGGGCCCGCAGTGGTGGGACGCCGCGCCGCCGAGCGCTCCGTCCGTGCGCCGCGCGGCGCCGTGCCCTCGTACGGGCCCCGGGGCGCCCCAGGCGTCCGATCATGGTCGGCTCGGCAGGCGGCGCGATGGCCTTCTCAACCTCTGCGGCGGCCAGGCCGGGTTGCTACACCGCCGTGGGCAGGTCGATCGTCTGTGACAGTTCCCGGTCAATGGTGGCTGCCGCCGCGCGCAGTACCGCGACGGCCTGGTCGAGGAACGGGTTGGGGTCTCCCGATCGGCGCACGGCGAACACCCGCCGTACGTGCGTGGGGTTGGCGAGGCGGATCAGGTGTACGTCCTCCGACTTGCTCAGGGCGAGTTCGGGCACGATGGCGACGCCGAGCCCGTTCCGTACGAGTTCGAAGGGCAGGTTGTAGTCGTTCGTGCGGAAGATGACCTCGGGGCGGAAGCCTCCCTCGGCGCAGATGTGGAACAGCGAGCGGGCCGCGTCGGTGTCCTCGCGGTAGCAGATCCAGCGCTCGGCCGAGAGGTCGGCAACCCGGATGCGTCTGCGGCGGGCGAGACGGTGCTTCTTGGGGACGAGGACGTACAGCGGCTCCTCAAGGATCAGCGTGCGCTCCAGGTCGGACGGGTCGTTGCGAGGTACTGTGCCGTACTCAAAGATCACCGCCAGGTCCAGTCGGCCCTCGGTGACGGCGGGCAGGGTGACGGGCGGGTCGCCTTCCTCGTAGCGGACGTCGACCTGCGGGCGGTCGCGCAGGAAGTCGGTGAGGACCGCGGGCATCAGGCGAAAGCCGGCCGACCAGAAGCTACCGAGGTGCAGTCGTCCGCGCTCGGCCGCCGCGAAGGACCGCATCTCTTCCTCGGCCGCCTCCAAGTCGGCGAGCAACCTGACTGCTCTGCGGGCGAGTTGGGCGCCGGCGGCGGTCGGCCTGACACTGCGCGGCGAGCGCTCGAAGAGGGGCACGCCCAGGACCCGCTCGACCGAGGCGATCTGCTGCGAGATCGCGGACGGTGAGTAGCCGAGGCGGCGTGCGGCGGTGCGCAGTGAGCCTGTGGCGACCACATCTCGGATCGCCTGCAACTGCGTCGGGGTCAGCATCAGGAGAACTTAACAACCAGCCCGCTGCCACCGCCAGAGTTCGCTCCCATGAGGTTCCCTGTGGGCAGGTGGAGTCGGCCGTTCCACAGATTCTCCGCAGGTGAGAACGGAGTTCGCCTCCCTTCCAAGCAACAGCTCAGCTGAACGATGTGTGCGGCAACGTTCATTCTGCTTCATCTTGTATTGCCGTCCCCGCTGCCGCAGATTGAGCGGCATTGACCGGCCAGGACATGGCCGGCCGACCCAGGGAAGGGCACTGCCATGGAAATACGGCTCCCGAGGCCCCAGGCCCGCCGGACGAAGCGCGCCGCGTCTGCCAGCGCGGCGCTGGCCGGACTTCTCTTGCCGCTCGCGGCGTGCGGCGGCTCACCCTCGACCGACGCGGCCGGCAAGGGGCCCGCTGCCAGGTCCGGCCCGGCCGCGCAACACAAGGACGCGAAACTCGCGGCGCTGCTGCCGCAGAGGGTGCGCGATTCCAGTGAGCTCGTCGTGGCCGCGGGCGACGACTATCCGCCCCTGGTGTCCCTCGGTTCTGACAACAAGACGCTGATCGGCGTGGAACCGGAGCTGATGACGGCGGTCGGCCAAGTCCTCGGCGTCAAGGTGAAGTTCTCCAAGGCGAGCTTCGACAGCATTATCGGCGGCGTGCAGTCGCGCCGCTACGACCTCGCTATCCAGGCCATGCTGGACAAGCCTGAACGCCAGCAACACGTCACATTCGTCGACTACTTCAAGACCAGCAGCTCCATCCTCGTCCAGCAGAAGAACGCCGAGTCCATCGGCTCACTCGACGACCTGTGCGGGCGGACGGCTGCCGTGGAGAACGGCACGGCCCAGGTCGACGACATCGACGCGCAGGCCAAGAAGTGCAAGGCCGCGGGCAAGCCGGCCGCCAAGCCGCTCGTCTTCCCCGACTCCGTCGGCTGCTTCCAGGCCCTGACCACCGGTCGCGCCGACGCCTTCGTCGGCGGCACCCCGACCGTCGCCTACCAGGCCGCGCAGTCCCACGGCCAAATGAAGCAGGTGGGCGAACCGTACCGCTTCCTGCCGTACGGAATCCTGGTGAACAAGCAGGACGAGAAGCTGGTCGAGGCCGTGCGGCAGGCCCTCCAGAAGGTGATGGACAACGGCACCTACGGAAAGATCCTCAAACGCTGGGATGTCGAATCCGGAGCCCTGGACCGCGCCACGGTGAACGGCGGCACCACCACATGAGCGAGTCCACTCTCCGCACCACCGGCATCGCGAAGACGCCCGCGGTCCGCAAGGAGATCGACGCGGTGCCGCTGCGCCGGCCGGGCCGCTGGATCGCGTCGGCCGCCCTGGCGTTCGTCCTGGTGTTCCTCCTCCAAGGGTGGGCTGCCAATCCGCGCATGCAGTGGGCGACCGTCGGCGACCACCTGTTTACGCCCGTCGTCCTCGAGGGCCTGGGCACCACGCTCTGGCTGACGGCGGCCGCGATGGCAATCGGCGTCATCGGCGGTGTCGTCCTGGCTGTTCTGCGCGGGTCGGACAACCCTCTCCTGTCCCGGCTGAGCTGGCTCTACATCTGGGTCTTCCGCGGCACACCGCTCCTGGTCCAACTGCTGTTCTGGTACTTCCTCGCCGCAGTCGTGCCCCGGGTCGGGTTCGGGGTGCCATGGGGGCCGACCTTTGTCGAGTTCGACACGAACCAGCTGGTGACCCAGACCTCGGCCGCCCTCCTCGGACTCGGACTGCACGAGGCCGCCTACATGGCAGAGATCGTCCGCTCCGGCATCGCCTCAGTGGACGACGGGCAGTCGGAGGCGGCGAACGCGCTCGGCATGACGCGCCGTCAGACCCTGCGCCGGATCGTGCTGCCGCAGGCCCTGCGCATCATCATCCCGCCCACCGGCAACCAAGTGATCTCCATGCTCAAGACCACGTCACTGGTCTCGGTCATCGCCGTGCCCGAGCTGCTCACTTCGATCCAGGCCATCTACTCCCGCAACTTCCAACAGATCCCTCTGCTGACCGTGGCCTGCGCCTGGTACCTCCTGGCCGTATCGGTCCTGAGCGTCGGCCAGTACTACCTCGAGCGCCGATACGGGCGCGGGGCGAGCCGTGACCTGCCGCCCACCCCGCTCCAGCGCATGCGCGGCACCTTCGCCCAGCCTCGGCCCGCACCCTTGGAGAACCGATGAAGACGAGCACCGCGACGGTGGTGCGCGCCGAAGGTGTGCACAAGAGCTTCGGCAGGACCGAGGTGCTCAAAGGCATCGACCTGAGCGTCGCGGCCGGCGAGGTGATGTGCCTGGTCGGCCCGTCCGGCTCCGGCAAGTCCACCTTCCTGCGCTGCATCAATCGCCTGGAGACCATCGACGCGGGACGTCTGTACGTACGCGACGAACTGATCGGTTACGAGGAGCGCGACGGACGCGTGCACGAGCTGACCGACTCGGCGGTCGCCCGGCAGCGGCGCGGCATCGGCATGGTCTTCCAGCGCTTCAACCTGTTCCCGCACATGACGGCGCTGCAGAACGTGATGGAGGCGCCGGTGCAGGTCAGGAAGGAATCCAGAGCCGAGGCCACGGAGCGCGCCCGGTCACTCCTCGCCAGAGTCGGACTCGCCGACCGCGCGCACTCCTATCCCTCGCAGTTGTCCGGCGGTCAGCAGCAGCGCGTGGCGATCGCCCGGGCGCTGGCGATGCGGCCCGAACTGATGCTGTTCGACGAGCCCACCTCCGCCCTCGACCCCGAGCTCGTGGGCGAGGTCCTCGATGTGATGCGCGGGCTCGCCGACGACGGCATGACGATGATCGTCGTCACGCACGAGATGGGCTTCGCCCGGGAAGTCGGCGATTCCCTCGTCTTCATGGACGGCGGTGTCGTCGTCGAGTCCGGCACGCCGACGGACGTACTTGGCTCCCCTCGCCACGGGCGCACCCAGGCGTTCCTCGGCAAGGTCCGCTGACCGGCCCGACGCCGCACCCACCACCCTTCATCCACGCACCGCAAAGGAAGACCCATGCCCCGTGTCCTCGTCATCGGAGCCGGTGTGGTCGGCGCCTCCGTCGCGCACCATCTGGCGGCCGCCGGCGCCCATGTCACAGTGATCGAGGCAGGCGGTCCGGCCGCCGGCACATCCAGCGCCACCTTCTCCATCGACGTCACCCATCTCAAGACACCGCACACCTACTACGCGTTGAACCGGCGCAGCGCCGAACTGCATGTGCGGCTCGGCGACGAGCTGGGCGGAGCCGACTGGCGTCACCCCGTGCCGCTCGTGCAGTGGGGTCACACGGATCAGGAACAGCTCGTCATCCGGGAGCGCGCCAAGCGCCTGCGCAGCTGGGGACACGCCTGCCGGTCGGCCGATCCGTCGGAGCTGGCCGAGCTGGCCCCGGGGGTGAGCCCTGACGCCTGCCGGGCCGACGAACTCGTCGTCCACGAGCACGCGTCCTGGTACGACGCTCCGCTGTTCACCCGGCGCCTGCTGGACCGCGCGGCACTCAACGGCGCCGACATCCGCTACGGGCTGCGGGTGACCGGCATGCTGCGCACCGGCGACCGCATCACCGGCGTGGTGGCGGAGGGCCGCCGTTTCGAGGCGGACTGGGTGGTCAACTGCACGGGCCCACAGGCGGGGCGCATCGCCGGGCTGGCCGGCGGGTCGCTGCCGCTCAACCGTGTGCCGGGGCTCGTGGGCGAGAGCACCCGGCTGCCGGATCAGGACCGCCTCGGTGCGATCCTGGCGACTCCCGGTGTCGATCTGCGGCCCGCGCCCGACGGTCGCGTCGTGTCGATCTCCTGGCCGGTGGACGCCGTTCTGCCGCCGGACGTCGAGGGTGCGTCGGACACGGCAAGGCAGACCGACGCGGCGCTGGAACAGGCCCTGCACCGTCTGGGCCGTGAGGTGTACGCCCCCTTGCGCGCCGCTGAGATGGCCGGCGTGCGACTGGGAGTGCGCCCCGTCCCCGCGGACGGGCTGCCGCTGGTGGGCTGCTCGGCGGCAACGCCCGGTCTTTACACGGTCGTCACGCACAGCGGAGTGACCCTGGCGCCGGCGCTCGGTCTGCTCGCCGCGAAGGAACTCATCAGCGGCGCTTCCGTCCCGGACCTGGCGGACTACAGCCCGGACCGCACCCCGGCCGCGGACGTACTCGACGAGAGCGTGCAGGTCATGAGCAGCGCGGGAGCGATCACGGCGGCGTGAGGCGGATCCGCCGCCCTGGTTCACGGATGGCCCCCACCGTGGTGGGGGTCATCCGTGAACCAGGGCGGCTAAGGCCGACGTTCCCACGCGGTACGCAACGCTCTGTCCCCCGGTGCCGGCGGATAGGGCGTCAGCAGGCGGATTCGCACCGGGCTCGGAGGCCCGGCGACTGCAACGCCATCCGGACCGCTCCTGACGACGCCAACCCACCCTGGTGATCTCGCAGGTCAGCTGTTATGGCCGTAGGCGGCTGCGATCTCCTCCGACGCCGCCCAGCGGCTGTAGGTCGGCGACTGCGGCCACCCCTCCGGCGAGTCCTGCCACACCTCCTGCCGCCCGTACGGCAGCAGGTCGACCAGGCCGAACAGGTTGCTCATCTGCTCCGTGCCGCGACCGTCGGTGTGCCAGGTCCGGTACACCGTGTCGCCGTCGCGCAGGAAGACGTTGACCGCGAATCCGGCGTTCGGCGGGGCGCCGACATCGCTGCCGAACGAGCTGTTCGCCGTCGAGTACCAGGTCATCGTGTTCCCGACCTTGCGCTGGTAGGCGAGCGCCTCGTCGATCGGGCCCTGGGTGACGATCACGAACCGGGCGTCGAACTTCTCCAGGCCCAGGAGCCGGGTGAACTGCGAGGTGAAGCCGGTGCAGCCGCTGCACTGCCACTCCGCGTCTTCGTGCCACATGTGGTTGTAGACGATCAGCTGCGGGTGCTCGCCGAAGATCTCGGCGAGGCGGACCGGACCGTCCTCTCCCTCCAGTACGTAGTCGGGCATCTCGACCATCGGCAGCCGACGGCGCTGGGCGGCGATGGCGTCGAGCTCCCGGGTGGCGGCCTTCTCCCGCACGCGCAGCGCTGCCAGTTCCTTGTCCCAGGTGGCGGCGTCGACGACGGACGGCAGGGCGTTCGAGGTGGTGGACATGGTGCCTCCGGACGATCGGGTGCTTGTCTGGGAGTAACGACTCCCCGGCCGGCAGGAAGTCATCGGCCCTCGCCCGGCGAATTCGCGGCGCCGACGGCGACCAGCCTCTTCGCCGCCCGCAGGATCAGCCTTCTCTGCACTTCGCAAAGTGGAGCGCCGGGTGATTCCCAGGACGTCGTTTCCTATGGCGTGATCGCTTGTCAAGCAGTGCATGACAGATTTCGTCGAGCGGTTGGTGCCGGATGAGTTGTGGGTGCTGGTCCGGCGGGTGGTGCCGCCTGCACCGCCGCTACGAGCGCAAGGCCGCACACTTCCCAGCCTTCGGCGCCATCGCCGCCGCTCTGATCTGCTACCGCCACCTTGCAGGGCAGGCGGCCCACCGGTTTATCCGTATCCCGTTGCAACGAGCCGTTCTGCAAACAATCATGGCCGTCATGGAGCGACCCAGGCAGATCATCGAGTGCGGAGACTTCGTCCTGCGAGGCTGGCGGGGGCAGAGCGACTTCGCTCCGGCATTCACGTTGATCGAGGAGTCTCTGGACCACCTGCGCCCGTGGGAGCCGTGGGTCGCCCATCACAGTGAGGAGACCACCCGAGACTTCCTCGCGAAGTCCGAGTCGAAGTGGGCAAGCGGTGACGTGTACAACTACGCCATCGCCAAAGCCGGCACTCTCATCGGCATGTGCCAGAGCTACCGCGTGGCCGAACCTCAGGGCCGGCGCATGGGGTACTGGCTGCACCCTGCCGCCACCGGCCAGGGCATCGCCACGAGAGCGACAGCGGCCATGGTCACCGAGATGTTCACCCTGCCGGACGTGGAGTACCTGGAAATCGCGCACGACCTGGCCAACACCTCCAGCGCCGCCATACCGCGTCGGTTGGGCTTCACCGAAGTCCGGCGTGAACAGGTAAGGCCGCCCGCAGCCCCCTCCGGCAGCGGGATCGACGTGGTCTGGCGGCTGAACCGCCCTACGCCGCCCGTTGACGGCACTCGCCGCCTCTGAATATCTGAACCCATCGAGCTCAGCTCCTGTCCCTTCGGGACCAAACGAGACGAACTCCGGGTACCTGAACTCCTGAACCTGTGCGGTCCTGCGAAAGCTTCCGGAAGCCGGTCATGACTCTGTTTGCGACAGCTGCGCGCTTGGCACGGCCGCCCCGCGATGCTTGATGTTGACAGCCGAAGCCTTGGCCACTGCCACGGGGTTCAAGAAACGCAGCGGACCGATCAGACGGGAGGCAAACAGATACAGGTGCCGCGCCACCGACTCGTCGCGCGCTGCCGCCGAAAACATCAGCCGCTCCAAGGGATTGAACGGACGGGCCTTGGCGTAGTCAACGGCCAGATACTGGTGACCGCGCAGTCGGCGCCGGTGTCTGCGCGCATACACCACGAGCGACCTATTGAGGTCGCCCCGACCCGCTGCGGCCGAGGCGACCGACTCTGCCAACCATTGCGCGGACTGCAGAGCCCACCCGCATCCCACTCCCCACAGGGGATCGCCGGTCAGGGCGGCGTCACCGATCAACGCGACGCCCGGTGCGGTCGGCTCGCGGCTGAGAAGCGGGTAGTTGACAGTGCCGGTGATCTTCGTGATGCGCTCGGCGGAGTCGATGGGTGGTGCCTCGGGCAGGGCGCGGACGAATTCGAAGAAGCTGCCCTCCAGGTCTTCCCGGAAGGCCGGCAGCCGCTTCTTGTCCGGGAGCACCGCGATCACCGTCACCCCGTCGTCGTTCGGAAACGCGTACGCCATGTCGGGCTCGAGGAACCAGGCGTGACCGATCCCGCCGTGGAGCGGAAGATTGCGGAAGTGCGTGAGATAGCCGAACCGCGCGTTCTCGTACAGCCGAGCAGGCACCCCGGCGAACTTCGCAACGGCCGAGTCCTTGCCATCGGCGCCGACCACCAGACGGGCCCGGATCTCCCGCTCACCCTGTGGTGTCGACGCGCGCACCCCCACGGTTCGCCCGGCTTCCTGGACCAGTCCGGTCACATGGTGACCGAGGAGCAGATCGACGCCAGCGGTCTCCGAGGCATGGGACCTGATGAGCGGGTCGAGGGTGCTACGCCGAATGTTGTACGCGTACGGTAGCTCGGGGCCTGCCGGCGCAGCCCTCGGCTCGATCCATCCCCAGCGGGTGTACCAGCGGGCCTCGTTGCGGACGGCTCCAGCTTCCTCAAGAGCGGGGACGAGGCCGAGTTCGTCCAGCACCGGGTAGGCGCTGGCCTGGAGGGAGTGGGTGCAAAGCACCTTGTACGCTTCGGGGTCCGAGCGGCGTTCCAGCAGTGCGACGCGAACCCCGCGTCGAGCGAGCAAGATCGCTGCGGCGCTGCCTGCGAGGCTGGCTCCGCTGATGACGACGTCGTAGTCGTATCCCGCGCTCTCAGGCCTGGTCATGCGCTGATCGCCCCCTTCGAGGTATGCCGTTCATGGGAGTGGTGCAGTGCCAGTGCTGTCAGGAACATGATCAGTTGTCAAGAGTTGTGAATCGAGTGATGCGTGATCGGACTGCGAAGAATTCGCTGTGCAGAGCAATGCCGGAGAGGTCGTCCGTGGCATGAACAGCACGAACACGTACGTCAGAATACGGTGAGCCGGATATGGGCGGGGATCGACAGCGGCAAGGGACATCACCACGGCCTTGCGCTGGATGCCGACGACAAGACCCCACTGTCGCCACGAGTCACCAACGACGAGCCCGAGCCGCTGAAACTGTTCAGCGACGTTCTCGACCTGGCCGGCGACCGTGAGGTCACCACCCCGGCGACGAAGCCGCCATCGAACTCGCACTGCTGACGGGCTACCAGACCCCGGCCGTCATCCGCCGCCCTCGGTCCGCATGTTCAGCAGGCGCTCGGGCAGGCTGGATGCGGTCATGCGTTCAACTGGGCAGACCCTCATCGGATTTGCGGGCAAGCAGGTGAATCTCCTTGAACTGCCGCCGGTCGGTGGGCTGAGGCTCGCGAACCATCCGGGCCACCTCGGCCAAACCGGCCGTGCGCAACATCGCGGCGAGGTGATCCGGCGACCACCGATAGGCCGGCGCGACTGCGTGATCGAAGACCTGCGTCGAGTGGGACGGATCATCGCTGGCCGAAAAGCCGACCAGAAAGTGACCGCCAGGTGCCAGCACACGGTGGAACTCCGCCAAGATGATGGGGAGTTCTTGCGGCGGAGTGTGGATGATGGACCAACGTGAAAGTACGCCTCCCAGCACGCCGTCAGCGATGTTCAACGCTGCCATCGAGCCCACGTCGAACCGCAGGCCCGGGTAGGCCTGTCGAGCTGACTCGATCATCACGGGAGAGGCATCGACGCCAAACGCCGCCAGCCCCAGCTCATCCAGGTAAGCGGTGATATGGCCAGGCCCACACCCCAGATCTGCGACCCGACCGTCCCCACTCGCACGTACGACCTCGGCGAAGGCACTCAAAATCGCGCGATCCAAAGGCCTTTCACGCAGCTCGTCGCGGAACAGCTGCGCGTACGTGGGGGCAGCAGCGTCGTAGGCCTCGCGGGTGACACCGAGGGCATCGTGTTCGATCATACTCACGACCGTAGTCCCTGGCGCCGAGGCAAGCCGGCGAATCACGAGCTTCCCTCCCGCCCGTTCTCCTGGGCCACCGGTGGTCTCGATACGTCTTGATCTTGAGACTTCGTTGCCCACGAGGAAGGTGCGTGGCGGCACATGTGACCGAAGTGCTGCTGGACAGCGTATGTCTCCCCATGTCACGTTCGAAGCCGCAGGGGAACGGCTACGGGGGCTGGGAATGCTGGTGACGGAGTTCAGCACGGACGTCGTGGACGCTCCGGAGCGGTTCGCGCTGTGGGAAGAAACCACAGCACAGTCGCACATGCGCAACCGGCTGCGCAGCGATGACCACGAGGACTTCCGCGCCAAGATGCGCGTCCTCGACCTGGGGGATGTTCAGGCGTCCGCGCTGGCCTACTCGCATTTGGAGATCGCGCGGCCGCCGAAGCTGATTCGGCAGTCCGATCCTGAGGTGTACCTGATCAACTACTTTCTCGGCGGGGAGGGGATTGTCTCCGTGGACGGGGGTGACACGACGCTGCGCACCGGTGACCTCGTGGTGCTGGACAGCAGCCGCCCTTACCGCGGCGGTGTTGGTGCCGTTCCGGACAGGTGGTCCCATGTGACGGTGCAGTTTCCTCGGGGGTTGCTGCCGTTGCCGGAGAAGACGGTGCAGCACCTGTTCGCTGTCCCGATCAACGGGCACAGCGGTATGGGCGGGGTGTTCACTCGTTGGCTGGCCGACCTCAACGCACGCGCCACCGAGTTCACTTCAGCCGACATCCCGACTCTTGCCTCGGTCACCCTGGACCTCCTGGCGTCCACACTCGCCCGTTGCCTGGAGGCTGAGGCGGATCTGACTCCGGAGGCCCGCCGGAGTGCCCTGCGGGCCCAGATCAGCGCGTTCGTCGAGCAGCACCTCGCCGACCCCGCCCTGACTCCCCAGGCGATCGCGGACGCCCACCACATCTCCCTGCGTCACCTCCAGCACCTGCTCGCCGAGGACGACACGTCGCCGGCAGCCTGGATACGCCGCCGCCGTCTGGAACGCTGCCGCCTCGACTTGGCCACCCCCCGCCTGAACGACCGCCCGATCCAGGCCATCGCCGCCCGATGGGGCTTCACCCACCCCTCACACTTCAGCCGCCTGTTCCGGGCCACCTACGGGATACCGCCGCAGGACTACAGGAACCTGTCGCCCAAGGCGTGCGCGAATCGCCAACACCCCTGCGCGGACTGACAAGGCCGACTGCCTCTGGCCTTGGCAGCCTGGTTCGGACGGCGACAGAACTGCCGATTCAACCAACAGACCAGGGGAATCATGGGGGAACGAACACTTCGTCGCGATCGTGCTCCGAAGCGAGGAGGACAGGCGGAGGGAGCTCACCGCAAGACCGTCTTGGGCGGGGCATGCGCGGCGGCTGTCTTCGCACTCGTGCCGATACAGCTGGCAGGCGCGCAGACGCCCGACCACTCGCCATCGGCAAGGGCCGCTGATGCGACGCCGCACAGCCTACCGACCAGGGTCGGCGTACTGACCTGGAACATCTGCGGGGCCCTCAGCCGTGACGGCAGCCCCAGCTGTCCGGGAACCAGCCGTGGCAAGATCAACGAACTGGTCGACCGGGTCAATCATGACCGCTCGATCGCCGTCGTGATGATTCAAGAAGCCTGCGAGAGCCTGCACTCCCGGCCGCTTCAGGACGCGCTGAATCACGCCGGGTCCGGCGAGTGGGTGGTCCGCCATCGCACCGCAAAATCTCCCGGTACGGACAACCCAGTCCGGTGCCCCAGAACGGGCAGGAAGGACGCGGGCGTAGCCGTCGCGATGAAGAAGCTCCCGGGCACCGACCTGGTCTACGACAAACAGGGCAAACCGGGGTGGGACATGACCTTCACCAGCACCTCGGAACCCGGAGGCAAGCACACGCAGGGCGCTGCGTGCCTCCAGGACCGCGGCAACAAACTGCTCGCCTGCACCAGTCATTTCGCCAACGCCAACGCGGACCCGTCCAAGCAGATGCGCAGGGCCTCCGCCCGGGACTTCCGAAATCAGGCACGGAGCTGGCAGAACGGCGGCTACCGCACCGTCATCGGCGGCGACCTCAACCTGAAGCCCGGCGACAGTGCTATTCGCCCCCTCTACAGCGGCAACTTCGAGGCCGACTCGGACGAGAAGTGCACCACCACCGGGCCCTGGTACCTCAAGGGCTGCCGCAATGCGGCCGGCGACAAGCTCGACTACATCTTCTTCAGCGACCGCGGCTGGGACCTGGTGCAAGGCCGACCCATCTACGTCGGGTCGTGGAGCTACAATATCGGCCGTCTCAGCGATCATTGGATGCTACGGGGCGTCGTCCGTCCCAGCGCCTGACCTCCGCCGACAGCGATTGTTCATCTCGTCGCAAGGCACTCGCTCGGGGCCGAAGTCGATGTTCACGAGAATGGGCAGCGGCTGTGGGGATGCCGCCGCTGGAAGGCGGGAGGGGCCTCCGCGATGCTTCGGGTTCCTGCGTTGGCGAACCGTGGAGGGCCGCCGCTGGGTCGTCCCCGCGGCGGCCCGGTCGTGCAACCCTCATCCGGGGTGCGTCGCAGCAGGCTTGCCCAGAAGTCATGAGCCCACGATTGCGCTCCGGGCGGGCGGTCAGGCGTTGCTGTGGTCACTGGCGGTTTTGATGAAGTCGCCGGGCTTGTACCGGCGGTCGAAGAAGGCCTGTTCGGGTCCGTACCAGCGGATGACGGCGAACCAGCCGCGGCCGGGGACGGTGCGGATCCAGTTCTCGGCGCCTGCCGGGCGCTCGGGGCCGATGTGGAGGGTGATCGACTCGTCGGGGTTGAGGGCGATGTCGTCCATTCCGTTGAGGGAGGAGTAGGTCTGGCCCTGGGCATCGACTTGGGCGGCGGTCTCGGCGTCGTAGACGGTGAGGGACCAGAAGAGTCGGGCCGGCGGGTCGGCGGGCAGGTCGATGCGGTAGGTGCGCTCGCCGGCGAGCAGGTCGCCGTCGTGGTCGCGGTAGGCGCCCGCGAACTTGGCGCCGAAGCCGACTACGGAGGTGATCATGCCGGTGCTCATGGAGTAGTGGTTGACGAACATGTGCGCTTTGGCGTTCACGTCGGTGTGGCCGGTGGCGCGGTCGCGATATTCCTCGTCCAGCAGGGTGTGGAAGAAGTCGTCCTGAGCGGTCTTGACGTGGGCGACCCACTGGCGGTCTGCCCACCACAGGGCGCCCTGCTCGCGGTCGAAGCGGGCGGCCAGGGTCTTGGCAGCCTTCCAGCCCGTCTGCGCGGCCAGGTCCAGCAGTTCTCGCTGACGCGGCGTCGGGGCGAAGGGCCGGCCCTTGCGGATGCCCAGCGATGCCAGGACGCCGTGCATGTAGGGGTCGGTCTGGTCGACCCGGTCGGCTTGGACGAAGGCGTCGAGCGCGTCGAAGAACGTGCCGTCACGGGAGTAGAGCGCGTCGGCCGGGGTGTCGGAGGCATGGGCGAAGTGCATCGGCTCCGCGTCGCCGTGCAATGGGTGCAACCGGATGCCCTCGATGGCCGCGACGCCTGGTGACAGGTCGTCGACGGAGGTGAAGAAGCCGCGCAGCAGGAAGTAGATGTTGTCGGTGCGGCTGCGGTAGACGAAGAAGTCGTCCCACTCGCCCTCGTGCTCAGGCTCGGCGCCGTCGGGGACGATGAGGTACCGGCCGCCTTCGCCCCGGTCCGGGCCGGGCAGGCCGATGTCGCCGAGGAACTGTCGTCCGTCGATGACGGGACCGGTGAGTGGGCGGTGCCAGAAGTCGTCCACCAGTCCCTGGATGCCGGGCGGGGCCTCGACGACGAGCGGGCCGGTCAGGCTCAGGTCCGCGAAGGCCATGCCGTAGATGACGTCGCAGTTCGGGGTGGTGATCAGTGTCCGAGGCTTCAGCCGTTGTTCGAAGACGGCCATCACCGGGTAGCCGTGGCCGAAGACCGCGCCGAGCCCGTCGCGCATCGCGCAGGCGTTCATCGTCGGCAGTGCCCACAGGTAGACCTGGACGGCGCGCTGGAAGAGCAGCTCGTCCTCCAACGTCCGCGCCGTCTCGTCGGTCGGGTAGCCGCCGGCGAACGGCAGCGAGGCCAGGTCCTGGCAGCGGTCGGGTGCGGACGTCATCGGACACCTCGGGTATGAGTGCGAGCCAGCAGGACAGGTGACCGCACAATAAGCGCAAAAGGTGTATTGAGTTTCTGTGCGACACCACATCGAGCGTTATAGGTGGGAGCGGAGCCTGTGGAGGCGGATGAGACTGCAAGCCTGCTCCAGCACCCCCTGATGCAGGTCCGCGCGTCGTTCGTAGCGGATGTGGAGCCGTTTGGACCGGTGGAGCCAGGCGAAGGCGCGCTCTACCACCCAGCGCACCTTGCCCAGTCCGGAACTGTGGGCAACGCTGCGTCGGGCGATCATCGGCTTGATGCCGAACCTCCATAGCAGGCGGCGGTACTTGTCGAAGTCGTAGCCCCGGTCGGCGTACAGGCCGTCACCCCGGAGCAGCCCACGCTCTCCGCGGGACATCGCGCCAGGCGACGCCGGTCCGCAGCACGTACAAGACGCCGGCGAGTGCCGTCCGGTCGGGAACACGCCGTCGCCCGGGGGAACGGCGGCGCCGCTCGGGGGCAGGTGGCAGCAGCGGGGACACCCGCTCCCACAAGTCGTCCGGAACAAGATCAGCAGGCACTCGCACACCTTGCCGACCAAGATCCGCGAGGGCAAGGCCTGCGGCTCAACTCATTCTGAAACGAGCAGTCAGCCCCAAGTAAGCGGGTCGAGATGGCGGTAGAAGCGCAGTCGCTCGTCGTCAAGGGTCATGCCGTACCTCTTGGTGAACGCCACGTCCGCGGTCCGCGCCCGTTCTTCGTCCTCCCAGGTCTCTCGCGCATTGGCGAGCAGCAGCGCCAAGTCGGCGTGGCGGTCGGCCGGCCCGAGGCGGCCCAGGTCGATGAAGCCCGACACGTCCAGGGTCCGCGGATCGAGGACGATGTTGGGCAGGCACAGATCTCCGTGGCAGACAACCGTGTCGGCGACCTCCTGAACCCGCCGCCGAGGGACCTGCCGGGCGAGGTCGGCCAGCAGCTCCACGGCGGGCGTGTGCTGCTGCTCGACGGGAAGAAACTCTGGGTTCACCGCATCACGGGCCACGACGTCACGCGCCACGGCGACCATGGAGTCCAGGCCCTGGCGGAATGGACACTCCGACACGGGCACCTCGTGCAGCCGACGGACCGCGTCCGCAATGTGTTCCCAGGCGGCACGCAGGTCCTCCGCAGGCACCTGATCAGCAGGTGTACCGGAGACGGCACTCGTTACCAAGCAGGCGCCGGCGTCACCGGAGTGCCAGTCAAGAACCTGGGGTCCTGGTACGCCCTGACCGCCCAGCCATGTGATCCGGTCGCGCTCGGCCCTCAGGTCGACTGCATCCGCGGCAGGCACGCACTTGGCATACCGGGTGGCATCGGCACTGCGAAAGACACAGGCGCCCGATTCGCCCGCGGTGACACGCAGCCAGTCGCCACCACCTACGCCGAGCAGCGCCGGCGACGCGGCCCGAGGTCCGGACTGATCGTTCACAGCGGCCACTCTAGCCAGCCCGGAATCCAACTCACCCGTATGATCCCCGCCCCTGCCACGGCCCCGGCCTGCGGCAAGGCATGCTCCGAACGAAACGCCCTGGGCGGTTTCTGTCGGATCAGGGGTGAGGGTGGTGGTCATCGCGCGAGGTTCTCCGTCGCCGAGCGGATCAACGCCGCGTGATCCCGACGCGGTCGGGGACGTGCGGCTTGTGGCAGCCCGGCGGATGGGTGTCCAAGTGCTCAGGCAGTAGCGCGGAGAATTGGTGCCGCAGGGGTCCGAGCAGGCGTGATGGCAGGACAGGCACGAGCCCTGCGGTGATCGCTGAGTGTAGAGAACTCCGTGATCACCGCGGCTCGTGCCTGCTCTTCGTCCGGGGGCACCTTCTGCCCGCCGGTGCGCGCCTACTGCCGGACGCCCTTAGAAGATGAGCCTCCAGCTGTCGATGTAGCCCGTGTCGCCGCGGTACATGTCCTTCACCTGGAGCCTCCAGGTGCCGTTGGCGACCTGGCTGGAGGCGTCCACCGTGTAGGTGGCGAGCACGTTGTCGGCCGAGTCGGACACGTTGCTCTTCTTCAGCGGGTACAGCGTGCCGTCGGGGGCGACCAGGTCGATGACCAGGTCACCGCGCCAGGTGTGCTTGATGTCCACGTCCACCTTGAGCTCGCTCGGCGCCTGGCCCGAGATCCCGGTGACGTCGATGTCAGAGAAGACCGCGGGGCCCGTGGCGCCCGCGTCCGGGATCGGCACGTCGGTGGTGTTCTCGACGATGCCCCTGGCGACGTACCAGGTGAAGTTCGCCGTGGTGATGCCGTGCATGGAGCCTCTGACGGTGACGGTGACGTTGCTGGTGCCCACCGTGGTGGGGGTGCCGGTGATGAGGCCGGTGACGTGGTTGATGGACAGGCCGTCGGGGAGGCCGGTGGCGAAGTAGGTGAGGACACCGGGGTTGAAGCCGGTGGCCTGGATCTGAAGGCCGGCGGCGGTGTCGACCGCGCTGGTCTGGGGGTCGGGGTTGGTCAGCAGGATGCCGTCGACGATGCGGGGGCCGACGTTGATGCCGGCCCAGGCGTTGGCGACGTTGATGTAGGTGTCGCTGCCCAGCCCGTACAGGTCGGCGGCGGCCTGAAGGGTGGCGGTGCGGGCACCGGCATAGTCGGTGGACGAGGTCATGTAGGTGCTGAGGGCCTTGTACCAGATCTTGGCGGCGGCGTCCCGGCCGATCGCGGTGACCGGCAGGCCGTCGGAGGTCGGGGAGTCGTAGTCCACGCCGTTGACGGTCTTGGCGCCGCTGCCCTCGGATGCCAGGTAGAACCAGTGGTTGGCCGGGCCGGAGGAGTAGTGGACGTCGATGGAGCCGATACCGGAGTACCAGGCGTCGGCGGACCTTCCGTCCTTGGAGGGCTTGTCCATGTAGCGCAGCGGGGTGCCGTTGCCGCGGATGTCGATCTTCTCGCCGACGAGGTAGTCGCCCTCGTCGGAGGCGTTGTCGGCCCAGAATTCCACGGCCGCGGCGAAGATGTCGGAGGTGGCCTCGTTGAGGCCGCCGGACTCGCCGCGGTAGATCAGGCCCGCGGTGTTGGAGGTGACGCCGTGGGTCATCTCGTGGGCGCCGACGTCGATGGAGGTGAGCGGCTTGCTGTTGCCGGCGCCGTCACCGTAGG
Organism: Streptomyces sp. NPDC057565; assembly: GCF_042801455.1. Taxonomy (NCBI): domain Bacteria; kingdom Bacillati; phylum Actinomycetota; class Actinomycetes; order Kitasatosporales; family Streptomycetaceae; genus Streptomyces; species Streptomyces sp. NPDC057565. Next base: position 74,328 of record NZ_JBHVFU010000039.1, read on the forward strand.
TCATGCAGAAGCAGGCGTCGGACCAGAACGCGTTGACGTAGGCGTTGCCGTAGTGGACGCGTGAGTAGGCGCCGACGCCGTCGTTCTTGATGCCGTTACGGCCGTGGACGTCCTTGTAGTAGTCCCAGGTGAGCTGGGCGCCGTAGGCGGCGTCCACGGCGGCGGTCTGCCGGTCGCCGGTGGTGCCGTCGCCCCAGGTGTCGTCCGGGTCGGTGAACAGCGTGCCGGTGCCGGAGCTGCCGCCGTTGAGGTCGTAGGTCTTGTGGCCGCCGCGGGTGGCGTCGGTCATCGAGTAGCTGCCGTCGGCCGGTGTGGTGCCGATGGTGACCTGGCCGGAGTACTTGCTGTTGCCGACGCCGGTCTCGATGCCCTGGAACTCGAACAGCTTCTTGCCGGACTTGGCGTCGGTGATGACGTGCAGCTCGGAGGGGGTGCCGTCGGCCTGGGTGCCGCCGACCACCGTCTCCCAGGCCAGGGTCGGGGTGCCGGACGCGGCCCAGACGACCTTGCGGGCGGTGCCGGCCTTCGCCTTCGCGACGCCCTTGGCCTTGGCGCGGCCCAGCGCGAAGGTCTTCGCGGAGCCGGCGCTCTTGGCGGCAGTGGTGGACGCGACGGTGATGGTCGCGTTGGTGGCCTTGGTGACGCCCTTGGCCGAGCCGTTCGCGGCCGTGTGGACAACCAGGTCGCCGCCCAGGACCGGAAGTCCGGCGAAAGTCCGCTCGTAGCGGGTGTGCAGGCTGCCGTCTGCGTCCTTCAGGACGGACTTGACGATCAGCGCCTCCTGCGACCTCAGGTGCAGCGACTTGGCGGTCCCCGCCCGGGACGAGTTCGCCGCGGCCAGCAACTCGCCACGCTGCGACGGCGACAACTGCACTGGCATCGCGCCGGCGCGGGCCTGCGCCTTGGCCGGCGCCTGTCTCATGGTGTCGGCGGTGGCGACACTGGACGGCAGCGCGGCCGCAATCATCGCGGCGCCGGCTATCAACGCGCTCGCGGCGACGGCTCTTCGGGGGGTTCGATTCACACGGAACTCCTTCTGCGGCGGCCGGGTGTGAACGGCCGGAGTCAGCCGGGCAGGCGGGGGTGTTGCCGCCCGGTAGAGCTGGAGGTGCGAGTGGGTCGGACGGTGTCCGACGTGATCGCCGCATCGTGTGGTGCCCGTGCGTTTGTAGGGGTGCTCTGCGGCGACTGGACAGAAGCGTGCCAGCATTGACGAGGACTCGTCATGTGCGCGGCGCCAACTTGACCGAAATCTGTCGTTGATCGATCTGTGGTGTTTGTCGGACTGCCCCGCATTAGGCGTCACTTGAGCCTTTTGGTGGTCGGGCGCCGGTTGCCGCTGTCGTAGCCGCGGTCCAGGTTGACATCGATCTGTGCGACCTGTACGCCTTCGGGGCACCCGGCGATCCGAGCAGGATCGTTCTCATCCTCAACGCCAACCCCAACGCCGATGCAGTGCATCCCGACGCCGTGTACCGGTTGCCGTCCTCGTCGGGTCAGGTGCTGAACGGCCCCGGCAGGCCCGGCGCGTGACCGCGCTCCCCCGTGACGGAAACTCGGCTGCGGGTGCCGCACGGCCACCACTAGGCTGCGCTCGCGGGCGGGCGAGCCGCCGTATCGACCGTCAGTGGATCGGAGATGCACGGGGTATGACAAGTCAACTGTTCGCGATCTGCTTCAATGCGACCCAGCCGTCGGGCCTAGCGCGGTTCTGGTCCGAGTTCCTTGGCTGGGAGTTGGTCGACGATCCGGACGACGACGTCGCGATCCTGCCCCCTGATACCGCCGGGTTCCGCATCCGTTTCCTGCCGAGCCAGGAGCCAAAGATCGGCCAGAACCGGGCGCACTTCGACCTGACGAGCGCTTCCCCGGCGGATCAGCAGCAGACGGTGGCCAGGGCGCTGGAACTCGGCGGGCAGCACATCGACGTGGGCCAACTCCCTGAAGAAGGGCATGTGGTGCTCGCCGATCCAGACGGCAACGAGTTCTGCGTCATCGAGGCGGGCAACAAGTTCCTCGCCGACACCGGCTTCATCGGAGCGCTGGCCTGCGACGGTACGCAGGAGGTCGGCTATTTCTGGAGCAAGGCGCTGCGGTGGCCGCTGGTCTGGGACCAGGACCAGGAGACCGCGATCCAATCGCCGAACGGCGGTACGAAGATCACGTGGGGTGGTCCTCCGGTGGCGCCGAAGACGGGCACGAACAGGCTGTACTTCGAGCTGGCGCTCCCCGCCGACGCTGACTGGGATGCGGAGGTCGACCGTCTGCTCTCGCTCGGCGCGACGCGCACCGACACCGGCGAGGGCGACGGCGGCCGGATGCTGATGCTCGACCCCGACGGCAACGAGTTCTCCGTGCAGAGGCCCCGGTAGCGCGGCTGTTGTCGGGTGGGCTGTGTTTCATGGGCGAACACTCATGAAACACAGCCCCCGCAGCCGATCATGCAGGGCTTTTCATGTTTCTTGGGTTGTTGCAAACCACTGAACGTCTGAAACACTCTCATGAAACGCTTCCGGGATCACGAGTGACGACTTCAAGCGCGTGGAAGCGCACGCCTGTCCGATGTCGACCTGCGCCGTCCCACCGGGCTCGCCCTGCCGGAGCGAGGGACGTTCGGAACCGGTTCCCACAAGGGCCGCGTCAGCAGCACTCGACCGCCGGATGAGGCAAAGGCGTTGGTGACAGTCAGACAGGGCAGACGGAGTAGCGCAAGCGGTCATCATGCCGCCCCACCGACGTAGCTGTCACTGGGATGACCTGGGCGGACGGGGATTCCGGCAGGCGCAGGGGCGTTGAACCGCGCTGGTTACTGCCGAGGAACCTCAGATGTTCCGCAAAGATCTCCAAGATCCATTGCTGATGAGGCCGACTGTTGCCAAAGTGCCAGCAATCACCCTCGTCCGAGGCCCTCGGAGGCTCGATGATCACCCGCCGTGCCCTGGTGTCTGCCGCGTCAGCGGCAGCCCTCGCTCTCCCTCTGCTCCTCCCCACCGCAGCCGCCGGCTCATCCCCGGCAGGCGCTGCCGCAGCGCCCTCCGGCGCACGTCTCCAGCCGCCGCCCAAACAGGCCGTCGCCACCGGAAGCGGGGGCGCAGTCTCCAGTGTGAACCCATACGCCTCGCAGGCAGGCATCGAGGTGCTGCGGCACGGCGGCAACGCGGTCGACGCGGCGGTGGCGACCGCGGCCGCGCTCGGAGTGGTCGAGCCGTACTCGGCAGGCATAGGAGGCGGCGGCTACTTCGTGTACTACGACGCCGCCAAGAAGAAGGTGCACACCATCGACGGCCGAGAGACGGCCCCGGCCCGGATGCGCTCCGACTCCTTCATCGACCCGTCCACGGGCAAAGCCATCCCGTTCCAGGAAGCGGTCAACTCCGGCCTGTCCGTGGGAGTTCCGGGCACTCCGGCGACCTGGCAGAAGGCCCTGGACGACTGGGGCACCGTCTCGCTCGGGCGCGCACTTCGCCCGGCCACCCGGATCGCCGACGACGGCTTCGTGGTCAACGACGAATTCCGCGCTCAGACGGCGATGAACGAAGCCCGCTTCCGGGACATCACCTCGACCTCCGAGCTGTTCCTGCCGAACGGTGAACTCCCTGTGGTCGGCAGCCGTTTCCGCAACCCCGACCTGGCCCGTACGTACCGGGAGCTGTCTCGCGAGGGAACAGATGCGCTCTATCACGGCGAGATCGGGCGCGATGTGGTGCGCACCGCGCAGAACCCGCCGGTGACCGCGGGTTCCGACCGTACGTTCTGGCCCGGACTCATGGAGCGGCGCGACCTCGCGAACTACGGGGTGGTGCGCCGGGACCCGACCCGCACCACGTACCACGGGCTGGACGTCTACTCCATGGCCCCGTCCTCCTCCGGCGGCACCACCGTCGGCGAAGCGCTCAACATCCTGGAGAACTTCCCTCTGTCGTCCGCCGACCGGGTCCAGGCGCTGCACCACTACCTGGAATCCAGCCGGATCGCCTTCGCCGACCGCAACCGCTGGGTGGGCGACCCCGCCTTCTCGGACGTGCCCACGAAGGCACTGCTGTCCAAGGAGTTCGCGAAGGACCGGGCCTGCCTGATCCGGCCCGACGCGACGCTGACCAGCCCGCTGGCCCCGGCGGACCCGCGCGGCGCGACAACCGGCTGTGCCCGGGGGAAGGGCACTCAGGAGCCTTACGAGGGGCCCTCGACGACCCATCTGGTGACCGCCGACCGTTGGGGCAACGTGGTCTCGTACACCCTGACGATCGAGCAGACCGGAGGCTCGGCCATCACCGTGCCCGGACGTGGCTTCCTGCTCAACAACGAGCTCACCGACTTCGACTTCACCCCGCTCACCCCCGGGGTACCCGACCCGAATCTGCCCGCGCCGGGCAAGCGCCCGCGCAGCAGCATGTCGCCGACGATCGTGCTGCGGGACGGAAAGCCGGTGATCGCGGTCGGTTCGCCGGGTGGCGCGACGATCATCACCACGGTGCTCCAGACTCTCGTCAACCGTCTCGACCTGGGCATGTCGCTGCCCGATGCGGTCGCCGCTCCGAGGATCTCACAGCGGAACCGGACCACGACCGACGCCGAACCCGCCTTCCTCGACTCACCCGAGCGGACCGCGCTCGAAGGCCTCGGCCAACACTTCGTCCTGGCCCCACAGACCTTCACCCCCTCCCCGGAGATCGGAGCGGTGGCCGCACTGGAGTTCCAGCGCGACGGGAAGGTCACGGCGGTCGCCGAACCCAAGCGGCGAGGTGGCGGCTCGGCCATGGTGGTGAACGAGAGCCGTTGACCCGGCGAACGTTGCATCACTCGGGCCTCGCGGAAGGCCTCGGTGCTTACGACGAAATCGCTGACTCCGGCGCCAGTCTCCTCGGCCCCGCGCCAGAAGGATTGGTCTGACAGTCCACAATCGCAACGCGTCTTTGCCTCGCGATGAGCGCTGTAGTTGACGAGATCTGTCAACTACAGCGCTCGGTGTGTTACGCGAAGTCGCTACGCGTAAGTAGGAACAGTCACGTGAAGGAGGTGTCGATCGGCTGACGCGCCACGACGATCCGTCCTGACCCGCTCCTGTTGGCGCAGTGCTTCGTTCCCCTGACCACACGCCCCGGCTGGGACCGGCTGACAGCCGCGGCCGGATTCGCACTGCTCCTCGGGACGCCCCACTTCGTTGTTCGTGCTCATCATCCGACGATGACACGCCCCGCCCTGCGTAACTCCGCGGTCGCTCAGGCGTAGAAGCGCGAGACGCTCTGCAGCACTGCGGCCGGTTTTGCCTGGCCGTCGATCTCGATCGTGCCGTTGACCGTGATCTGCAGGCCACCGGGCACCTCCTCGACCTCGGCGAGACGGGCGGCCAGACGGATGCGTGAGCCGACCTTCACCGGGGCGGGAAAGCGCACCTTGTTGAGGCCGTAGTTGACCTTGGTTGCGACGCCCTCGACCTCGAGCAGCTCGGTGAAGAAGGGGATGAACAGGGACAGCGTCAGGTACCCGTGGGCGATCGGGGCGCCGAAGGGGCCGGAGGCGGCGCGGCCGGGGTCGGTGTGGATCCACTGGTGGTCGTCGGTGGCCTCGGCGAAGAGGTCGACGCGGTCCTGGGTGACCTCCAGCCACAAGCTGGTGCCGAGGTCGGTACCGGCGAGAGACTTGAGCTGGTCGAGTCCGTTGACGGTGAGTGCCATGGTGACGGGACAGCCTTTCGGTCGGTCAGTTGCCGTGCTGGGCACGGATGTCGTTCTTGCGGAGCTTTCCGGATGCGGTACGCGGCAGCCTGTCCACCAGCAGCACCGACTTCGGGAGTTTGTACTTGGCGAGCATGCCCGCCAGCCGGGCCAGCAGGAGCTCGGGGTCGAGCTCGCTGCCGGGTACGGGGACGACGACGGCGCGGCCGACCTCGCCCCACTTCTCGTCGGGCACGCCGATTACGGCGCATTCGGCGACACCGGGGAGGGCCAGCAGGGCGTCCTCCACCTCGGCGGGGTAGACGTTCTCACCGCCGGAGATGTACATGTCCTTGATCCGGTCGGCGATGGTGACATAGCCGTCCGCGTCGACGCGGGCGGCGTCGCCGCTGCGGAACCAGCCGTCGGTGAAGGCGGCGGCCGATGCCTCGGGCAGGCCCCAGTAGCCGGGGCTGACGTGGGGCCCGCGCACCATGACCTCGCCCAGCTCCCCCGGCGCGACCTCGGACCCGTCGGGGGCGAGCACGCGCACATCGCTGAAGAAGTGCGGCACGCCTGCGGAGCCGGTCTTGCTGACGGCGTGTTCGGCGTCGAGGAAGAGCGTGCCGGGGGCGGCCTCGGTCATGCCGTAGCCCTGGAGGAAAGTGAGTCCGCGGCGCTGGTAGAGGTCGATGAGGGAGGTGGGCACCGGGGCGCCGCCGCAGGTGAGCAGGCGCAGGCTGCTGAGGTCGGCCGTTTCCCATTGGGGCCTGCGGGCCATCAGGTCGTACATCGTGGGCACGCCGAACACGAAGGTGATCCGGTGCCGCTCGATCAGCTCCAGCGTCGCGGTGGCGTCGAAGGATTCGACCAGCACGCAGGTGCCGCCCTTGAGCAGGACCGGGAGGGTGAGCATGTTGAGTCCGGCCGTGTGGAACAACGGCGCGGAGACGAGGGCGCGTTCGTCGGCGATCAGGTCGTGGTCGACCAGGACGTTGACGGCATTCCAGGTCACGTTGCCGTGGGTGAGCATGGCGCCCTTGGGGCGACCGGTGGTGCCCGAGGTGTACATGATGATGCAGGTGTCGCCGAGGGAGACCGGCTCGTCGATCGGGGTGGCATCGACGGCGGCCAGCCGCGCCTCGTAGGCGGGGCCGACCTCGACCGTGATCGGGGCACCGGAGCCGGCGACGAGGTCGGCGCAGCTCGGGGCGTGGATCAGCACCTTGGCACCGCAGTCGTCGAGCTGGAAGGCGATCTCGGGCGCGGCGAGGCGGGTGTTGAGGGGGACGAAGAGGGCGCCGAGCATCCCGGCCGCGAAGCATGTCTCCAGGAAGGCGGGATGGTTGGGCCCCAGGTAGGCGACGCGGTCGCCGCGGCGGACGCCGGCGGCGCGCAGCGCGTGGGCGAGCCGGGTGGTGCGCTCGTGCAGCTCGGCGTAGCTGATGCTGCGGTCACCGTGGACGAGTGCGGTGCGGTGCGGGGTCTTCCGGGCGCGGCGGGCGGGCCAGGAGCCGAATCCCTCGTTGCGCATGGCGGGTGCCCTCTCAGCTGAGCCCGAGCAGCCGGGCGGCGTTGTCCTTGAGGATCTTGGGCTTGACCACGTCCTTGATCGGCAGCTTGTCGAAGTCGGCGAGCCAGCGGTCCGGGGTCAGCACCGGGTAGTCGGAGCCGAAAAGCACCTTGTCCTGGAGCAACGAGTTGGCGTACCGCACCAGCTGCGGCGGGAAGTACTTCGGCGACCAGCCCGACAGGTCGATGTGCACGCCGGGCTTGTGGGTGGCGACGGCGAGGGCCTCGTCCTGCCAGGGGAAGGAGGGGTGGGCGAGGATGATCTTCAGGTTGGGGAAGTCGGCGGCGACGTCGTCGACGTGCATCGGGTTGGAGTACTTGAGCCGGATGCCGCCTCCGCCCGGGACGCCGGCACCGATGCCGGTCTGGCCGGTGTGGAACAGGGCGACGGTTCCGGTCTCCTCGATGACCTCGTAGAGCGGGTAGGCGAGGCGGTCGTTGGGGAAGAAGCCCTGGATGCTGGGGTGGAACTTGAAGCCCTTGACCCCGTACTCCTCGACCAGCCGCCGCGCCTCGCGCACGCCGGCCTTGCCGCGGAAGGGGTCGATGGAGGCGAAGGGGATCAGCACGTCCGGGTTGGCGGCGGCCGCCTCGGCCACCTCCTCGTTGGGGACCGGGGGCGTGCCGGTGGCGTGCTCGGCGTCGACGGTGAAGACGACGGCGGCCATGCGGCGCTCGCGGTAGTAGGCGGCCATCTCCGGCAGGGTGGGCTTGCGGGCACTTTCGACCTTGAAGTAGCTGTTGGACGCCTCGTGCAGGTCGTCCGCGAGGGAGGCCTTCCCGCTCGAGGAGACCTCGGCGTGCGTGTGCACGTCGATGGCGGTCAGCTCGCTCACGTTCACTTGGCACTCCCCGCAGGAACGGCCGGCGCCGGGATGCCGACGGTCTGCGGCTCGCGGCCCACGGAGGTGGCCCAGCTCGCGGCGATGGCCTCGGGGCTCCAGCCGCCGTCGGCGTAGGCGACGGCCGTCTCCTGCGGGTGAGACCACAGGGCCAGCTTGTCACCGCCGATGCCGATGCACTGCCCGGTGACGGCGCGGGCGGCATCTGAGGCGAGGAAGGGGATCAGCGCGGCGCAGTCCTCGGCGGTGCCGAAGCCCTCACCCTTGCGCAGGAAGTCCGGCAGCGGGCTGCCCTGCCTCATGGCCTCGATGTAGGGGGCGAAGGCGGGGATGGTCTCGGTCATGGCAGTAGCGGCGACCGGCACGATCGCGTTGACGGTGATGTTGTTGCGGGCGAGCTCCATGGACCAGGTGCGGACCATGGCGACGATGCCGGCCTTGGCCGCCGCGTAGTTGGTCTGGCCGAAGTTGCCGCGCTGCCCGGCCGGGGAGCCGACCATGATCAGGCTGCCGCCCTCGCCCTGCTCGCGCATGCGGATCGCGGCGGCGCGGGCGCAGGTGAAGGTGGCGCGCAGGTGGGTGGCGATCACCGCGTCGAAGTCCTCGTCGGTCATCTTCCACAACACCTTGTCGCGCAGGATGCCGGCGTTGGTGACCATGACGTCCAGGCGGCCGAACTCGGCGACGGCCCGGTCGACCACGGCCTGCGCCGCCTCGCCGGTGCCGACTGCGACGGCCTCGGCGACGGCTCGGCCGCCGGCCTCGGTGATGGACTTCGCGGCCTGCTCCGCCATGTGGGCATCCAGGTCGTTGACGACCACGGCGGCACCGGCGCGGGCCAGGGCGGTGGCGTAGGCGAGCCCGAGCCCGCGTCCGCTGCCAGTGACGACGGCGACCTTGCCACTGAGGTCGATCGATTCACGAAGGTGTTCAGTGCTCATGGCAATGGAAGGTAGGAGCAATCATTGTGTTCGTCAATGGTTGTTTCCGACCGTGATTCTGCGGCATGATCTCCGCTATGAGCGACGAGCCCTGGATGCGCGGCCTGCACACGGACACCGGCTACCTGCTGTACCGACTCGGCCTGCGGTCCGGCAGCCTCTTCAACGCCGGCCTGGAGCAGCACGGGCTGCGCCTGCGCCACTACGCCGTGCTGCGCTACCTTGCCACCGTCGAGGGCGCGCGACAGCGTGAGCTCGCCGACCGCCTGGGCTATGACCCGAGCGCGATCGTCTCCCTCCTCGACGACCTGCAGCGGCTGGAGCTCGCCGAACGCAAGCCCGACCCGAGCGACCGCCGCAACCGCATCGTCGTGCTCACCGCCGCCGGACGGGAACTGCTGCGCGACAGCGAACAGGACGGTGCCCAGGTCACCGACGCCCTGCTCGCGCCGCTCTCCACCGAGGAGCGCGGCACGCTGCACGCGCTGCTGCTGCGCATCGCGGAGCCCGGCGGCGAGGACTGAGCCCGGTGTCCCGCCAGAGCCCCGGGCCGCCGGCGCCGCGCTCGGCCTCCGGCTGCTCAACGTCCTGGCGGCGTTCGAGCAGAGGCACCGTTCCTGGGCAGTGAGCAGGAGTGAGTCCTGGCTCACCGGCACGCCCCGAACGGTCTTGGGCGCACTGGTCCTCCGCTTTCGCATCCCGGGCAGCGACGCATATCCCGTATGCGCTCCGTTCCAGGCGGGCGGAATCCCTCACGACCTGGCCATATGGGTGTGGCCAGAGGCGACGGGGAGGCCCCGAACCATCTCTCCGGTGACACGGGGGCCCCGACCGCTGACACCACACCCGGCGTCCCAGATCGCACCGAAAACGTCACCCACACCCCACCGGGCATGCCCGCAGCTCATCGCGCCGTTCACCCCATCGTGCCCATGTTCACCAAAACGATGTGCCGGCCCAACAGTTGTGAACCCCTCACTCACGCTCACCGACATCGCGCGGCGCGCCGACCTGCTGCTGCCCACCGCGCACCGCATTGTCGCGGCACTGACCGCATGGGGCGCGCTGGAGCGGGACGAGGGGCGGTACCACGTGAGACTGAGGCTGTGGGAGGTGGCCGCTCTCGCCCCGCGCGGCGTCGCGCTGCGGCAAGCGGCACGTCCGCTCCTGGAGGACCTCCACGAGGCCACCCACGAAAACGTCCACCTGGCCGTGGGCGACGGGCTCGACGTCGTCTACATCGAACGGCTCTCCTCGCGTTCGGCGGTGGGCGTCCGCTCCCAGGTCGGGGCGCGCTGGCCACTGCACGCGACCGGCGTCGTACTGATCCCGCTCGCGCACGGGCCCACCGAGCTCCAGGGCCGGTACTGCGCGGGCTAGCTCCGTACTTCGCGGGTGGCTGAGTCGGGTGGAGTTGCTGCTTGGCCGTGTCCGGCTGGGGGTGGTCGTGTTGACCGGGTGTGACGAAGTCTTCCCGGTCCCCGCGGCTGCGGACGGTGCGCCCGCGCATGGAGTGTGTGGTCACCTCCGTGGTGGAAAAGCGTCTGGGCGCTCTGCCTGTCGCTGCCAAGTTTCTGCGCCGGCTTGATGTGGCCGGGACCATCGACCGGTTGTGCCCGGGCCGCGACATCGCCCACCTCACGCACGGCCAGGTCATCGAGGCACTGGTGGCCAACCGGCTGACCGCACCCGCACCCTTGTGGCGGGTTGATCGCTGGGCTGGAGAGTGGGCGGTGGAAGAAGTCTTCGGGATCGAACCGGAGTTACTCAACGATGACCGTCTGGGACGGGCCCTGGACGCCATCGCTCCGCAACTGACGGAGATCACTGACAGCATCGGAGCCCGGGCGATCGGCGAATTCGGCATCGACGTGTCCACATTTCACTGGGACATGACCTCCATGTCGCTGTACGGCGCCTACCCGGCCGAGGACCAGGACGAGGAGCATCCCCGCATCAAGCACGGCCATCCCAAGGACCGCCGCTACGACCTCAAACAGATCCAGACCGGCCTGGCGGTGACTGACGACGGCGCTGTTCCGCTGCTGTCTCGCGTTATCGACGGCGGAGCCGCGGAGATCTCCCAGATCACCAGCACGATGAACAGCCTTCGCGCGATGGCCGGGCCGAAGGAGTTCCTGCTGATCGCCGACTCCAAGTTGATCTCCTACGCCAACGTCAGCGCCCTGATCAAGGCCGGGACCGTTTTCATCGCCCCCGCCCCCGCATCCAAGGTCGACCGCGAGGTCTACGCCGCCCTCGACCTTGAGGCGGCCGCTGTTGTGGACTACACCCCCGCCCGTGACGAGGACACCCCCACCGGACGGCGCGAGACCTACCGGGTCCTGAAGGACGCCCACCTGCTGGCCGCCCCCCCCGTTACCTTTTTCGTGGCTCCGCAACGGGGCTACCGGCCTTCGGGTCCGGCATGACTTCCCCCCCTTGTTGTTGATGATCCGGGGGGT